>JAEELE010000057.1 GCA_016288755.1 Oscillospiraceae bacterium | reverse complement strand
TGTCTCCGACGGATTATATTGGGGACTCTGTCCCCAAACCCCTGCTTAAGGGGCACTGCCCCTTAAGAAACCCATTAGCGTGGAATTCGCACAAAATGGGATTCCAAAGGGATAGTATCCCTTTGGCAGGGGTGCGGGGACAGCGTCCCCGCAAAAATGTGCCGCAGGCACATCAAAAGCACTTTATCGACAAACTGCCCTTTGGCGGGGTTTGGGGCAAAGCCCCGTTGCAGATCCGTCGGAGACACCTTACTTCGTTGCGCGGTCGGCGACGATCTGGGCGAGCTCGCCGACATTCTCCATGCCGGAGACCTCGCGCATGGTGAAGCGCATGCCGAACACGCGCTCGATCTCGGAGATCAGGTTGAAGTGCTCGACGCTGTCCCACTCCTCGATATCTGCCGCGGTCATCTCCTCGGTGAGCTCGATGCTGTCGTCATCGAACACCTCCTGAAATACCGGTGTCAGTCTTTCCAATGCTTCCTGAACAGTCATTTTTATTCTCCTCATGTATTAGATTTGTGGATGGTATTCCCGCAATCATCCTGACAATCAGTTCGGAGTTAGAAGTTAGGAGTTGCGGTGTCCGCTTCACGGACAGATTTGAATGGGGCTTATGCGCCGTCCGTTCAGCGGCAGAAGTGAAAGTGACGGAACAACTCCTCACTCCTCACTTCTCATTTCTCGCTTCTCACGCGCGCGGTCACTCGATCACAATACACTCCAGCACCGGGCGCACGCCCGCGATGCCGTCGGGCTGAGGGACGCCGTCGGCGCGCAGACAGAGCGGAATGTCGCAGCCTGCCGCCGCATAGGGTGTGCAGATCGCGGTCTGTGCGCTGCTCAATCCGAAGAACTGCCGCGTCATCCTGCCCTCGATCATCACCCGCTCGGGGATGCAGCGCACCGCCGGACTGCCGTCGGGGTCCAGCAGCGCATCGGCGTCCTGAAAGGCGGTCCGCATGAAAGCGGAGTTGAGCCAGTAGAGCAGCCGGTCATCCGCAGGCATTGCCTCGAGCACCGGCACCGTGCGCAGAAAGAGCCGGTTGCCCTCTCTGCCGGCAGCCTGCCAGCGGATCGGCGAAAACGCATACCAGCGCGTCCGTCCGCTCGCGGCGGAATAGACACCGCGGAAGCGCTGCCCGGAATAGCGCACATCGCGGAAATGATGCCCTTCCCGGAGCTTCTCCCATGCCGGAGAGCCCCCGCCGATCGACCGGAGCGCATCGGCGACGGCGCGCTCTGCGGGCTCCTGCGGATAGGAACCGAACAGGAACTGCCTTTGCAGATATGCACCCATGCGCCGCCCCCCTCTCTGCGGTCACTGCTTTCGGATCGTCTCGATATGCTTGGCGTTGCCGCCGGTCGCGCTGAATGTGTTCATCGCAAAGAGCACGTCGGTCACGCCGATCTCCTTGAGATAGGCGATCGCGTTTTTCTTGAAATAGCGCATGTCGATCACGGTGATCTCCTCGAAGGAGGAGGTCAGCCACGGGACGAGCGCGTTGCCGTAGCTGTCCTTGATGATCGCGAGCCTTCTGCCGTTTTTCACCTCGGTCTGCACATGCGTGACGGTCTCGTCGGTGCCCATATAGACCAGATACCAGCTCACGGGCGCGACATTGTCGAGGTTGATCAGAAGTCTGCCCTTGCGTGCGTTTTTCAGGCTCGTGTTGTAATAGGTCGTCTCATAGCCCGCGTGCGGGACATAGTAGAAGAAGTCCTCGGGGTTGTTTTTCAGCGTGATATCGCCGCCGGAGTAGCCGTAGAGCGTGCCGACATAGCCCTCCTTGACGACCTTGTCATATTCGGTGATGCGTGCAAACGGCACGCGCGCGGTCTTTGCGAATGCCTCTGCCGCGTAGAAGGCGCCGAGCGCGGACCAGTGGTGATCGGTGCGCATGTAGACCGGCTCGTCGGCGTGCTTTTCCAGTGTCGAATAGACATCGACGGGCTTTGCGCCCTCGAGGAAATCGTCGATGTGGGCGATGTTGTTCTTTTCGCTGCCGATCAGATTCTGAAACTGCTCCGGTGTGTAGAACGAGCAGGGCGTCGGAATGACCATCGACCAGACCTGCACGCCGCTGCCGAGCTGCTTCTGATACTGATTGAGATACGAGGCATAGCGCTCGCCGATCGTATAGCTGCCGCCGTAGAGCATGATGCCGCGCTTGTTGACCACGAGCACGGAATTGCTGACCTCGCCGCCGTCTCCGTCGTCGATCGGCTCGTCCGCCTGCTGCGCATCGGTGTGCTCGGCTTCGGTCATGTGCGTCTGCGTCAGATAGCTCAGCGGGTCCTCGGTCACGGCGGTCGTGACCTCCGGCTCCTCCGGCGCGCCGTCGTCCTGCTTTCCGACCTCGTGGATGACGCCGTTGTCGCCGCGCATCCCCATATACTGCCGCAGTGTGCCGGTGATGCCCTTGAAGAGCTCGCGGAACGGGACGGTGTCGTTGTAGTATTCCGCCATACCGTTTGTGTAGCTGCCGTCGAGATAGCCGTCGACAGAAAAATCGGGCTTTTTCGCCAGTGCGCGGTTCTCGCTCTCCGAGACGGTCGGGCGTTCGAGCAGCAGCATGCCTGCCGCGGCGCCGAAGAGCAGCGTCAGACCGAGCGTGACATTGACGAGCGCTGCCTTGCGGCGGATCCGCGGGGATTCATCCTTTGCCTGAATTGCGGATGCCTCTTTTTTCCATGCGCGGTCGGTTTTCCGCTGCAGCCGCCTTGTGAACGCCTTCGCGTCGGCGGTGTCTTTGCGGTACTGCTCTGCGGCACTCTCCATATCCGCGGCGTGCTGTGCCGCGGAGCGCTTTTCTGCAAAATACCGCACCTCCGCGTCAAAGGCGGGCTGGAGCGGGTCTTTCTTCGGCTGCGCCTGGGCGATCGTCTCCGCATAGGAGCGCTGCGGCTCTGCGGGCTCCGGTTCGGGCGGGTTTTCCTCGGCGAGCCGCGCTAAGATCGCATCGACGACCTGTCCCTTCCCGACGGCGATCTCGGGCATCGGCTCAGCCTGCGGGGCTTCTGCGGAGGGTGCCTCCGAAGCGGGCGGTGCCGCTCCTGCCTCGACCTGTGCAGCGATCTCCTCGACGATCGCCCCCGCAGCCTCGACCGACTGATTCGGCGAGGGCTCTGCGGCGGCTGCCTGCTCCGCGGCGACCTCCGCCGCGATCTTTTCGACAATTTCCTTTGCGGCGCTGCGGTGCTCCGCGTCGGGCGCACCGGGGATATCCGCAATTTTCGTGATCTCCTCCCCGGAGAGCTCTGCCCCGGACTGCACCGCTTTCCGCGCCGCCGCCAGCTCGGCGACCAGCGTTTCGGTATCTGTATGAACGCCGGAGCGCTTTGCCTTGTCCGCTTCGCCCTCGGTTCGCCGGAGCGATTCGAGCCAGTGGATGACACCGGTGTTGGTCAGCGGGGGCGTGTGCGCGGTGTTTCGTTTCTCCTTTTTGCGGGAGGCAGCCTTTGCCTGCGCGACCAGTGCGCGCGCCTCGGCAGCAGCCTGCTTTTTCGCCTCCCGTTCCTTCGCGGCAGCCTCCCTGCGGATCGCTCTTGCCTTGGCGATCGCGGCGCGCTTTTCGGCGCGCGAGGGCTGCGGCGTCCCGGGCTGCCCGTCAGGCAGGGTCACATCAATGCTCTGTTCACTGCCGTTTTCAGACATATCGCATGACTCCTTCCTGTCCGAAATCAGAAGCGGAAATACAAAAACGGATTGTTCGTCGCGTCGACGAGGAAGATGCTGCTCGTCACCAGCAGCGCCGTGTTGCAGACGATCTGCACGCCCTCGACGATCCAGCCTGCGCCGACATTGCGCAGCGCGAGCTTTCTGAGCCCCTCATAGAGCGGGAAGCAGCAGATGACCGCGGCGATCAGCAGAAACAGATTGTTCTGCACCGAGAGCCGCGTGACCTCATCGAGCAGGGCATTGCCGTGCAGCCCGAACAGATCGCCGAAATAATGCCGGAGCTTTGACAGGTCCTCGAAATAGAAGATGCCGAAGCCGACCAGAATGACGATTTTGGAATAGATATGCCGGATGACAAGCGGGATCGCCTTCATGCGCTTTTTGCCCAGCAGCTGCTCGATCAGCACGAAGAGCCCGAAATACAGCCCCCAGATGATATAATTCCAGCTGGCGCCGTGCCAGAAGCCCGTGCAGAACCAGACCAGCAGCAGACCGCCGTATTTGCGGCGCTTGCCGAAGATCGGCACATAGAGCAGATAGTCGCGGAAAAACGTGCCCAGCGAGATATGCCATCTCTGCCAGAATTCGGAGATGTCGCGGCAGAGGAACGGGTGGCGGAAGTTCTCGTCGAAGTGGAACCCCAGCATCAGCCCCATGCCGATCGCCATGTCGGAATAGCCCGAAAAGTCAAAGTATATCTGCATCGCGTAGACCGCCGTGGCATACCACGCGCCGGCGACCGAGAGCTGCAAGCTCCCGCCGAACAGCGCATCGACGATCACGGAGAGGTGATTGGCGAGGATGACCTTTTTCGCAAGCCCGAGGATCAGCCGCGTCAGACCGTCGGAGAATTCCGTCAGCGTGACCTTTCTGGTGCGGATCTCGTGCTCGATCGTGCTGTAGCGGACGATCGGTCCGGCGATCAGCTGCGGGAACATCGAGATATAGAGCAGGAAATGCATCGGGTTGCGCTGCACGTCGACCTTCTCCCAGTAGAGGTCGATGATATACGACAGGATCTGGAAGGTGTAGAAGCTGATGCCGATCGGCAGCGTCAGATGCGGCACCGGGAGACTCACACCGGGAATGCGGTTGAGGTTTTCCGCGAGGAAGGTGCTGTATTTGAAGGTCAGCAGCAGCCCGATGTTGAAGATCAGCCCGAGCGCCAGCAGGAATTTGCCGGCTGCCGGCTTGCCGCGGGCTTTGCCGATGCCGAGCCCCAGCAGATAATTGACCAGCACGCTCGTGAGCAGCAGCAGAATGTAGACCGGCTCGCCCCAAGCGTAGAAGATCAGCGAAAATACAGTCAGTACGATATTTTTCACCGTTACAGACGGAGAAAGCCCGTAGCACAGCAGGCATACGGGCAAAAACAAGTACAGAAATATCAGGCTTGAAAAAACCATTTTGTGCTCCCTGTTTTGTCCGGACTGCGCGCTCTGCGCAGATTCGGTTTCTTTTGTTTTACATGCAGGTATGTGCTTTTCGCGGTGTCTCCGGTCGCTCTGTCAGGTGCCGTGACCGCTTTCTTTTGTGGGGCAGCCCCTGTCCACCCATCCTATATTATATCGCAAACGCCGCCGGATTGCAAGTGTTTTCCCGATTTTTTTGCAGCTTTCTCAAAAGTCGGCGCCGCTGCCGCAAAAAACTGCACGAAGCAGCAGGGATTCGGGCGGATTTCGGCAGGGTGCACAAAAACAGCGCGCGAGAATTAGACAAAGAGCCGAAGAAAAATCCACAAAAACGCTTGCAAAAATCTGCGAAAAATGGTATAATAAATTGGAACGGGTGTATTTTCCCGGTCATCCCGTCAAATTCATCACAGCAAAGCGGAGCAATCCGCCAATACGAAAGGAGCTCTACCTATGGGATTGATTACTGCATTTGTCGGCGGCATCAGCCAGGCGTTCAAGGATCAGTGGAAGGAATTCTTCTACTGCGACCACATGCCCGATGACGCACTCATGGTGCGCGGCGTGAAGCAGAACCAGAAGAACAACAAGGGTGACGACAACGTCATCACGAACGGCAGCAAGGTGGTCGTCGGCGACGGTCAGTGCGTGATCATCGTCGAGGACGGCAGAATCGTTGAGATCTGCGCGGAGCCCGGCGGCTATACCTACAACAACACCGTTGCACCGACCGTGTTTGAGAACGGCTTCTTCAAGGGGCTCGCAGCCTCCTTCAAGAAGGCGATCGAGAACTTCTCCTACGGCGGCTCCCCGAACAACTATCAGCGCATCTACTACATCAACACGCGCGAGATCATGGGCAACCGCTTCGGCACCCCGACTCCGATCCCGTTCCGCGTGGTCGACAAGAACATCGGTCTGGACGTCGATGTCTCCGTGCGCTGCCACGGCACCTTCACCTACTATCTGGTCGACCCGATCCTGTTCTATCAGAAGCTGGTCGGACCGGTCACCGAGAATTACGATTCGGGCAAGGTGCTCTCTCAGATCAAGAGTGAGTTCCTCGATGCGCTGAATCCGGCATTTGCAAAGATCTCCGAGCTGGGTGTCCGTCCGAGCGCACTGCCGGGCTACACCAGGGAGCTCAAGGACGCAATGAACGAGGCCATGCACGATGAATGGGAGGTCAAGAAGGGCTTCTCCATCGGCAAGATCTCGATCGAGTCCGTCACCATCCCGCCCGAGGATGCGGAGATGATCAAGAAGCTGCAGGTCACCGCGACCAACCGCGATCCGGGCATGGCAGCCGCGACGCTCGTCACCGCGCAGGGTCAGGCGATGCAGGATGCTGCCAACAACCCCAACGGCGCGATGATGGGCTTCATGGGCATGGGCATGGCACAGGGCGCAGGCGGCGGCGTCAACGCACAGCAGCTCTTCGCGATGCAGCAGCAACAGCAGATGATGCAGCAGCAGCAAATGATGCAGCAGCAGCAGATGCAGCAGCCCGTCGCTCCGGCTGCACCGGCAGCTCCCGCGGCAGCAGGCTGGACCTGCTCGTGCGGCGCACAGAATTCGGGCAAATTCTGCCAGAACTGCGGCGCTCCGCAGCCGGCACCGGCTCCCGCAGCAGAGGGCTGGACCTGCTCCTGCGGCGCGGTCAATCAGGGCAAATTCTGCCAGAACTGCGGCTCGAAGAAGCCCGCAGGCGCTCCGCTCTACAAGTGCGACAAGTGCGGCTGGACCCCCGAGGACCCGAAGAATCCGCCGAAATTCTGCCCGGAGTGCGGCGATATCTTTGACGACGGCGACATCACCGGTTAATCCCGGCTGACAGGATATCACAGAGGGCTGTGCGGTGCAGCGCGATCCTGCGCGGTGCGGCACAGCCCGCTTTTTTCCGTACACACAGCAGAAAACGAGGTGAACTATGGCTGAACTCATTGAATACAAATGCCCGTGCTGCGCTGCGAAGATCGAGTGGGACAGCGCGGCGCAGAAAATGAAGTGCCCGTTCTGCGATTCGGAATTCAGCATCGAGGAGCTCCAGTCCTATGACGATGTGCTGTCCGATCCGAATGCGAACCAGCCCTCGCCCGACGAGGAGCGCATCGCCGAGTGGGAGCAGGGCGAGACCGAGGGCATGCGCGTCTATTCGTGCAAGACCTGCGGCGGTCAGGTCATCGCGGACGAGACCACCGGCGCCTCGCAGTGCCCGTACTGCGGCAATCCGGTCATCATGGCGGGCAATTTCTCCGGCGATCTGCGCCCGGATTTCGTCATTCCGTTCAAGCTCGACAAGGAGGCTGCCAAGAAGGCACTGACACAGCACATGGAGGGAAAATTCCTGCTGCCGAAGGTCTTCAAGAGTCAGAATCACATCGACGAGATCAGGGGCGTCTACGTCCCGGTGTGGCTCTTCGACGCCGACGTCGATGCGGCATTCCGCTATGAGGCGACCAAGGTGCGCACTTGGCGCGACCAGCAGTACGAATACACCGAGACCTCGTATTATGATGTCCGGCGCACGGGCGGCATGGGCTTCGAGCGCGTGCCGGTCGACGGCTCGTCCAAGATGGACGACACCTTCATGGAGTCGCTCGAGCCCTTCGACTTCGGGCAGGCGAAGCCCTTTGCGACCGCGTATCTCTCGGGCTATCTCGCCGACCGCTACGACGTGACGGTCGAGCAGAGCCAGCCGCGTGCGGACGACCGCATCAGGGAGAGCACGCGCAGAGCCTTCCTCGCGACCGTGCAGGGCTATACCTCCGTGGAGCCGCGGCAGGAGCAGATCGCGCTCAAAAACCGCAGCGCCTCCTACGCGCTCTATCCGGTGTGGATGCTCGGCACCTCATGGAACGGCAATCAGTATACCTTTGCGATGAACGGGCAGTCCGGCAAATTCGTCGGCAATCTGCCCGCGGACAAGGGCAAGGCATGGGGCATGTTCTTCGGCGTGACGGCAGGCGCTGCCGTTCTCGTCTATCTGATCACGATGGCGCTGAGCGAGACCAAGCAGGGCAATCTGCTCATGGCGGCGATCATCGCGCTGATCATCGGCGGCATCACGATGATGTCGCTGCTCGGACAGCTGAAAAGCGTCGCCGCAAAGAACGAGGCGTCGGCATATGTCCGCGATGAGAAGGTCAATGTCACGCAGCGCGACGACCGCTTTGTCAACACCAAGACCGAGCGCAGAATGCTCCCGCAGGCAAGAGAGGGCGGTCAGGGCGGCGGACCCGGCGGCGGACCGACCGTGCAGGACTGACCCATGAAGCAGTATCGGTTTTTCGGATGGGAGCTGGCGGACTGCGCGCCGGTCAGCGGGGAATATCCCGGCATCGGCAGCCCCAAGCAGCTCTATGACGCGCTGCTGCACATCTGGTGTGCGGAGACCTGCGCGCCCCGCATGCGCGAAAGCTGGAGCCCCGATAATCCGACGCTCGGGCAGTGCTCGGTCACGGCGTTTCTCGTGCAGGATATCTTCGGCGGAAGGGTGTTCGGCATTCTGCGCCCGGGCGGGAATTATCATTGCTACAACGTGATCGGCGACCGGAAATTTGACCTGACGAGTGAGCAGTTCGGAGGCGAGACGCTCTGCTATGACGGAAATCCCGAGCAATTTCGCGAGGTGCACTTCGCGAAGGCGGAAAAGCGTCAGCGATATGAACAGCTCTGCGCAGCGCTGAAGGCGTATTGCAGTGCGCAGAGGAAGGAGGCTTCCATGCGTATTCTCACAGCATATTTTTCGGCGGGCGGCGTGACCAAGCTGGTCGCACAGCGTCTGGCGAAGGCGGTCGGTGCGGAGGAATTCGAGATCGTGCCGCAGGAGCCCTATACCGAGGCGGATATCAAGTGGGTCAACCCGCTGGCACGCTGCAACCGCGAAAAGATCGGCAAAAAGGACGTGCCCTTTGTCGGTGCGGTCGAAAACATCCGCGATTATGACCTGATCCTGCTCGGCTTCCCGATCTGGTATTACGGTGCGCCGAATATTGTAGCTACATTTCTGAAGCAGCACGATCTCTCGGGCAAGCGCATCGGGCTCTTTGCGACTTCGGGCGGCAGCGACATCGGCAAGACCGGCGAGAAGCTCAAGCAGTTCCTCGGCGAGGGCGCCGAGATCGTCGGGGCAAAGCTCTTCGCGCCCGACACCGACGCGGAGACCCTCGCGGCATGGGCAGAGATGCTCGGCAAATCCGAATAAAACAGCGAATCCCCCGCAGCCATGCACTGCGGGGGAGCTTTGTTTGTCGAAATCGTGCTTCTGTTATAAAACATCAGGCAGGAGGCAGGAGGGAGCAGGGAGGAGGTCAGGTTCGGAGTGAGAAGTGAGGAGTTGTTCCGTCACTTTCACTGTGCGGAATTGGCAGAACTCCGGGGGCACAAGCCCCATTTTCAATCCATGCGCGAAGCGCATACCTTACCTCCTAACTCCTCACTCCTCCCTGCTCGCTGCGCATTCCGAACCCGGCTTTCTGCCTGCTTCTTTCCTCATTCCGCGAAAAGCGGGGTGGAGAAATAGCGCTCTGCGGTGTCCGGGAGGATCGTGACGACGGTCTTGCCCTCGCCGAGCTTCTCCGCGAGCTTCAGGGCGGCTGCGACATTCGTGCCGCTGGAGATGCCGCACATGATGCCTTCCTTAGCGGCGAGCTGCTTTGCCGTCTCGATCGCGTCCTCGTCGGAGACGATGTGGATGTGGTCGTAGATCTCGCAGTTGAGGATCGACGGAATGATGCCGTCGCCGATGCCCATCTGCAGATGCGTGCCGACGGTGCCGCCCGCGAGGATCGCCGCGTGCTCGGGCTCGACCGCCCAGATCTCCATATTCGGATTCTGCGAGCGCAGGGTCTCACCGATGCCGGTGATCGTGCCGCCCGTGCCGATGCCGGAGCAGAAGCCGTCGATGCGTCCTGCCACCTGCTCGAGAATCTCCAGCGCAGTGAAATATTTGTGCGCGTAGAGGTTGTTGACATTCTCGAACTGCTGCGGCACAAAGACGCGTGGGTCGTTCGCAGCCATTTCGATCGCCGTGTCAAGGCATTTCTGGATGCACTTGCCGATATCGCCGTCGTCGTGGATGAGGATGACCTCCGCGCCGTAATGCCGGACGAGCTTTCTGCGCTCCTCGCTGACAGAATCGGGCATGATGATGACGGTGCGGTAGCCGCGGATGGCGCCGACGAGCGCGAGCCCGATGCCCTGATTGCCGCTGGTCGGCTCGACGATGACGGTGTCCGGCTTGATCTTGCCCTCCTTTTCCGCGGCAAGAATCATGTTGTAGGCGGTGCGGGTCTTGACGGAGCCGCCGACATTGAGCCCCTCGAATTTGACGAGGATCTGCGCATTGCCGGGGCGGTTCATGCGGTTGAGGCGGATCATGGGGGTGTGCCCCATCGCTTCGAGCAGATTGTTGTAGATCATGGTTCGGATTCTCCCTGTGCTGACATTGTTGTGTTATTATTATACCATATTCCGCGCAAAAACGCAATGGGAGAATGCACGAAAAGCGAACACTGTGCAAAACGGGGGAGCGGAGCCGGATGCTGTCCGGCAGCACGGAATGCGGAACGGTTCGATCGGATTGCAGCGCGTCTCTGAGGCCGCGCACGGAAAAACCTCCCGCGGCGCTCAGCAGACCGCAGGAGGTTTGGGTGTTATCTGTGGGAACGGTCACGCATTCGCGCCGTCCGCGCTGTATTTTTGCCGGAGCATTGCCTGATATTGTTCGCACAGAAAATGCTCGCCGGCAGTTGTCCCGCCGCTTGCCCGGCTGCGCCCGAACAGCTTTTCGAGTGCCGCACGGGTGCATGTGTCAACATCTGCGCCGCAGGACACAGCGAGCTCCCACAAGGCGTGCAGCAGCCCGTCGAAGAGCGGTTTCCACTCCCTCTCCGCCGTTTCCGGGAACATGTCAAGGAAAATGTCAAATATGTTCTCCCTGCCGTCCTCCTCGCCCGACAGCCCGCGGATCAGCGCCGATTCCTCAAACATCTGCCGTGCTTCCATGCTGCCGGACATTGCACGCAGCTGCTCAGATTCCGCCTCCAGCCGGGTGCAGACGGTCTGCATCAGATCGCGGTTGAACAGTAGCGCATTGAACAGATCGCTGCAGCTGCCGCCGATGAGCCGCCCGCATTTCCGGACCGGTTTGTACACTGTGCCTTCCGCGTTCAGATACCAGTATACGGGCGTTCCGTTCGCATTGGGGTGCCGGAGAAAGATGCCGTATCCGAGCCCGCAGATGAATGCCCGGAGCCGGTCGTTCCGGTATGCTATACGCTCTGCGCGGTGCAGCGAGGGGAGAAAGCCCTCCTCATGCCAGTACTGATCGAGATGCGGTGTCAGGGTCAGAAGCGGCTCCTGCTGTCCGAGCTCCTTCGCGTGCTGCTGCACGATGCCTTGATAGGCATACGAGGAAGCGCTTCCCGCACGGTAAGACCGAATCTCCTCGACCGAATAGCAATAGCCGAGCCGCAGTATTGTGATCTCTGTATCAGGGGTGCGTTCGTCGATCTCTGTCTTTATGTTCAGGTTTCCCGGCAGATAATACCGACCGGTCAACGCTGCATCCGGTGTCATGGACGGATTCCGATGCGCATTTTCGGGCGATATCTTCATCAGCGTGATATCATATTCGGGACCGTCTCCGTCTGTATGCAGCATCGGCTCCAGCTGCCGAAGCGCCTCCTGCACGGTCTGCTGAACATAGTCTTCGAGCTGCCGGTCATAGCCCTCATCCTCTTCGCTGAGACCGGACTGCAGCATGAATTCCTTCTCCAGCGCCTGACGGATCGTCAGATTGACGATGCCGCCGCCGGATTGCTGCACATCTGCGCGGATGCTGTCTGTCACAGCAGACCGCATGAACGACCGGATTTTGTCCCGGCTCTGCTCCCGCAGCTGCATGGTCTTCGCTTCGGTGAACAGTGTATCCGACCGCTGCTTGCTGAGGACGGAAAACACCGCCTCACAGATTTTCTCTTTCGCCTCCGAGGACAATTCACCGCTGAAGAAGTACCCGTCGTATTCCTCCGCCATGCGGCGGAAGGCATCCGGTGAGCAATAGACACCGTGCCGCCAGAATCTCATGGGCATCTTCTCAAGATACTGCATCTTCTCCAGCGCGTCTGCACGGGACTCCGCAGCCGCCTCAAGGAGCGTCTGATAGGCTTCCTCGAGGATGAGCAGCCGCTGCAGCATCCGGTGTGCGACCATAGATTTCACGCTGCATTCCACATATTTGCGCACGAGCGCGACCTGTATGTCGGCGTCCTCGCGAAATGTCCTTGCCAGCTTTTTTATCGCAGCGGCAGTGGGGGAAAGCCGCTGCCCGACCGTGCCGAGTGCCCTCCAGATCCAGCTTTCCCGACTCTTTGTGTTCCACAGATATTCCAAAGGGTCCTGGATGCCCTCAGTCTTCGGGTCGTAATCGCGCTGTGCGATCACGTTCAGATCGATCTGCGCGAGCACTTCGCGCATCTCCCGCTCCAGCTCCTCCAGACGGTTGATGAGGTCGATGACAAGGAAGCGGGCGGCGACGGGGTGAGCGGCTTTCAGTATCTGAAAGAACGGCGTATCCGGGATGTTTGTGGTGAACGTAAAGTCGGGGAGAAGCTGCTCCGCGATGCGGTAAGGCTCGACGAAAATCAGTTTCTTTGCGCACTGGTTCAGGCTATCTATGCTTTTCGTCACATTCCGGATGTGATATTGTGCCTCCTCCATGCTCTGCATACAATGCACATCGACGCGGCATTCCTCCGTGATGCGTGCGAGCTCTTCCGAATCCAGCACCTCGCAGACGGCATCCTCCAGTGCGTGCATGATCTCATCCGACCGCGGCTGAAGCACGCCGGAATCGCCGTCTGTAACAAAGGCGTCACAGGCGATCCGCGCAAACGGGGAATGCGCATTGCTGCATTCCTCGCGGAACAGACTTGCCCATGTCGGATTCTTTTCCGGCAGCACAGCTGAGGGGTCTATCTTGGACTGCTCCTGCGCCGTGCGGAGCAGAATGCTGTATATCCGGTCGATACGCAGCCAGACCTGCTCAACCTTTTTTGCCAGCACGGAGCATGTGACATATTCCTGCGCCGCTTCGCGCGGATAGATCAGCTGTACCAATCCTGCGCTGCTGTAGCTGCGGAGTGCGCTGTCCGGGCGCGTCAGCTGCATGCCGTCCTCAACAGACATGATCGTCAGGGTCTGAAACACCAGCTGTTTGATGATGTGCCGGGGATAATCCAGATTATCCCGGGGCGGGGAGTTATTCTCCGGGAAATCCTCCAGCAGAAAGATTCGGCCGTAGGGTGTGCTGTCTCCGCTCCCGTGTTCCGGGTGATACCAATCCAGCTTCAGATTGTTCTCTGCCATCGGGTATCTTGCAGCCAGATAGAATGCATTCCATTCCCGCATGCACGCATAGGCATTGGCGCGGGCGAGGTCTTTGATGTCTGCGCCGGGCAGCAGATTACATAACGCTCCCTGTCCGATGAAACAGCCGATCATCTTCATATTTTGAAGCCCGGACTGCTCCCTGATCAGCTCGCGGAGGTAAAACGGCAGCATTACCGCCAGTGCAGAGCCGGTGCCCCCGCAGATCGTGCCGACGATCGCGACAGAAATGCTGCTGCAGCCTGGAGACGCTTTCCGGATGCGCTCGATCTCATCCCGGATCATATCGAGGCGCCCGCCCTCCGCGGCAGCCAGACAAGCAAGACGTGTCATGGCGCGGATCATTCCGCTTCCGCACATTATATTCCATCTGAGCAGATTATCGTTCTCCGGGAACCATTCGCGGTATTCCGGATGCTGCTCGAGATGAAATTTTACAGGGCGGTCATCGCTGATCTGAATGATCTTCATGTAGTGTCTATCGCGGATTTGCGCGATATCATGGACATTCGTATCCATACCGATGACGCTGACATACCGTTTGTCCTCCGGGCTGAGGCTGTCGCTGATCTCCGCCGCGATCCGACAGCCGATGCCGCCGACACCGATGATCAGAGTCGGTGTCCCGTTGTTGATCATACCAAATACCCCCTTGCTGATTTAAGCCTGCCCCTCTTCCTCGCCGAAGACCGTTCTGAGGATTTCCCAAACCTTTTTCTGCTCCTCCTCGGTCATCGGCGCCAGACGGGTCATGATCTTCCCGAAATAGGTCTGCTGCGGCTGCGTCTCCCCGAATGCGTCTGTGCCGCAGAGCCGCTCCCACTCGTTCATGCGCAGCCGATATGCCGCTGGGACGGGCATTGCCGCTGCGCCGGCCGCGCGCTCCTGCATCAGCTGCCGGGGCGTAGTGGAAAAATACCCGCTCAGGCGGATTGCCTGCTCCCATGTGATCGGGTCGGAGCCCGCCTCGCAGAGCAGATACTGCTCCGCTGTCAGCCCGATCTCCGCGGCGAGCGTTCCGGCGGAGATGCCCATGGATTCCCGCGGCTCCCGCAGGAGCGGGCAGAAGTCATAGGGCGGGTTGAAGTCGCCGGTGCTGCCGATGCGCCAGCTCTCAAGGCAGCGGTTCAGCTCCTGCTGCGTGCGGAACTGCGAGTTGCCGGTCAGCCAGTCGACCGTGACGCCGAAAAATGCGGCGAGCCTGCGCATATTCTCCGTGGAGGGCACAGAGCCGTTTTTCCATTTGGTCACCGAGCCGGACGAAATGCCCAGCTCCGCGGCGACCCGGTTCGGCTTGAGCCCCTTCAGGCTGCAAAGCCCGAGAAATTTTTCCCAGAACATCATAACACCTTCTTTCTGCAGGAGATTTGCCTGCTTCGGAGCGGAAAACAGGCAAGGAAAGCTGTCGGTTTTTGTGCAGCTCTACAAAATCACACTAAAGTGAGATTTCACGCTTGACATCTCACTTTGGTTGTGATATAATCTTACCAAGATGAAATGTCAGACGGTTTTTCTTCATTATATCATACTTCGGTAAAATTGTCAAGGAAAACGGTGCGGCTTTACACAGAGCCGACTCCGCTTCCGCTGCAGCCTGCGCAGACGCTCTCCCCGGGAGGCACGCAGCCGCTTCCCGGTGCAGAAATGCGCGTCGGGAGGCGGCTTTTTGCGCTGCCGCAGCACTGCACGTCAGATTCCGACATTATGAGGGGATATATATTGACAAATTCCTTAATTTGTGGTATACTCTTTATATAATAAATGTGAATAGTGTATATTGCGGGCGGCTGCGCCGGCACATTTCTCCGGGAAGGGGAATGCGGTGCAGCTGCCGCGACAACGTGTTACAGGGAGGTCTGCATGAAGACAGCAATCACAAAAAGGGCGGCGGCGCTGATCATGAGTCTGCTTTTCGCGCTCATGCTGCTGCCGGTCAGGGCATCCGCGGCAAACGGCGACGAGGTGCGCGCAGCCAAGCGGATCATTTCCGTGGTCTACGACGATTCCGGCAGTATGTGCAATCTGCCGCGCTGGTCCTACGCAAACTATGCGATGCAGGCGCTGATCGCCCTGCTGAACGAGCAGGACGAGCTGTACATCACGTTCATGAGTGACCCGCGGAACGCAGCTCCGATGGATACCTCCGATCTGCCCGGCTGCATCAAGACGATGCACGACTGGCACAGAAACGGCGGAACGCCCGGCGAGGCGCTGGACACCGCCCGCAGGAAGCTCGGCGATATTCAGGAGAGCGACGCGACAGCGCAGTTCTGGCTGATCATCATGACGGACGGAGAGATCATGATGGATTCTTCGCTCCAGAACAAGCTCGATTCCTTCAAGGGCAACCCCATGAGCAACGGCACGCCGCTGAATGTCGTGTATCTCGGCATGGGCTCGGCTGCAACTGCTTCGGAGGATAAGGCGCACAATCTGCACACCTTTGTTGCGGACAGCGATGCAGAGATCGTCAGCGCGCTGCAGGATATCGCGGGCCTTGTCTCGGGCAGACTGACGCCGGACAAGACGGCACAGACAGACAGCAGGACGATCACGGTGACGTCCAAGCTCCCGCTCTACAGCCTGTCCATTCTGTCCCAGCAGTCTGACGCTCAGGTCGTCAGTGCCAAAACGAAGGAGGAAACGCTGAGCATCCAGCGCAACCTCGCCCTCGACGCGGCGAACCTGCCGAACGGCGTTCCGGTCGACAGCCTGTACGGCAACGCGGCGGTCATCAACAAGCAGAGCTCCGGCGGCGATCTGCAGATCATTCCGGCGGACACCTATACGATCACATTTTCCTCGGATATCGACATCAAGAACATGACGATTCAGGTCGAGCCCGCGATCGCGCTGAAGGCGGAGATCAGCCGGAACGGCGTCATCATCGGCGACATGGCAAAGCTCGACAACGGCGACAAGGTCGACATCCGGATCGTTCCGGTCGTTCCGGGCACCGACGATGTCATTCCCGATTCCGACCTGCCCAAGCAGATCACATGGGATATCGAATATGAGGTGGACGGCACGACGGTCGATCAGGGCACCGGCACGAGCCTGACCGGCGTGACCCTGACGCACGGCAGCAATATCATCCGCGGCACCATCCACATTCCGGGCTATGCCCCGTTTGTCAGTGAGGTGTATTTCAACATTGCCGAGATCGTCTACCATTTCGGCATCCGCAAGCAGCAGCCCGAAAAGCTGGCTTACAACCGCTGCGATATGAAGCAGCTCAGTCTGAACGACACGAATACCGTGCGGTTCGAGCTCACCAATGACGGAAAGCCGATGAGCAAGGAGGAGCAGAAGTCGGTCGGTGTTTCCCTGCAGATCGACGATATCAGCATCGCGGACTATGCGGACCGGAATATCATCTACACGGCGGGCAGCGTCGATGTGAAGTGCAGTCTCGAGCAGAATGACGACGGCAGCTATACGCTGATCCCGAGCTGCCCGGCGGGCGTTCCGATCATCGCGCTGCAGGCAGGCGAATACACCGTCGGAGTGAGTGTCAGCAAGGATGCTGCCGTCACGGAGAAGGGACAGTTCACGGTCGTCCCGAGCGCCGAGGATGCAAAGGACCTGCCGAAAATCATCATCGGCGGCGCACTGATCCTGTATCTGATCTACATCCTCTTCATCAAGCATCATTTCCGCGGGCAGACGGTGCATTACGAGCGCTACAGCCTGCTGCCCAGCGGCGCCGGACAGCTCCAGAGAGCCTCCACCGACAGCATCACGCTCAGCTATTTCTCCGGGCATTTCTTCCTGCCGGCACGCTCCTGCTTTGTCAAATATCACGACCTCAAGCTGGTCGCGGAATCGGACGGCATGGTGATGATCACCGGCGATTCGATCGCAAAGGCAGTCTACGGCTACGGCACGAGTGTCACCGAGCCCGACGAGGATCTTGCGGCGATCATCGAGCAGATGCATGTCACGGTCAAATCCGACGGCAGCCGCGAGGCCGCGGAGATGGAACTGACCAACACGCATATTTTCTTCCGCAATACGGAGACCTCCAGGGAGGTCTGGTGCATCTGGATGACGGATGACTGACCGGACCGGAACAGAACGCTCCCCGTGACGGTACGGGGCGCAGCGATCACGAACACAAATCGCTCATCCGTCTCCGGGCTCCGCGCCCGGAGCGGCGGCGTATTTGCATGACAGATATGCGAAGGACACAATCAAATTCAAAAAGGAAGGGTAAAAGTTATGAGCATGAATCAGGTACCTACTCTCGTTCTCGGCATCGGCGGCATCGGCTGTCAGATCGCGGCGGAGATCAACGACCGCATCAGCCCGGAGGACGCAAAGCATGTCAGCGTCATCGGTCTGGATACGAATGTCCACGATCTCGCACAGCTCCGCGAAAAGCACAATATCCAGATCATCCAGACCAGTGATGACCGCCGCGTGGACGCCTATCTCACACGGCATCCGGAATACTGCGACTGGTTCCCGGATAACCCCTATCTGCGCCAAAGAGATATGAAATCCGGTGCCGGTCAGGTTCGTACCCTGTCGCGCCTGGCTTGTCTGGCTGCCGAGGAGGCAGGGCGCTTCGATGTGATCAAGGATGAGATCGACCGCATCAGACGTGTCGACAGCAACCCCAACAACAACTGCCTCGCAGTCGTGATCGTCGGCTCGATCACCGGCGGCACCGGCGCGGGACTGTTCCTGCACATGCCCTTCTATATCCGCAAGCTCCTGAAAACGCAGACCGGTCTCACGAATACGGTCATCCGCGGCATGTTCATCGGACCGGATATCATGGAGGGTGTGCAGCCCGGTCCTGACCAGAAGGATTCGGTGTGCGTCAACGGCTATGCCTGCCTCAAGGAGCTGAACAGCTTCTATCTGCGCCCGACGATGTGCGGAAAGAACCGCGAGAACAATCTGCACCTCGATTTCTACGATCACAAGCATCCCGATGTGGATAATATCCCCTACAACTACCTCTACATCGTCGAGAAGAGCAACAACACCGGCTCGATGGGCGATGTGCGCGTCGAGGAGGTCATCGGCTACACCGCACAGATTCTGTATACGCTGATGTTCAGCCCGGCAAATGCGGGCGCGCTCTCCGTGGAGGATAACTTCATCCTCACCTCGATCAAGGCGGGCGGCATGAACCGCTTTGCGGGCGCCGGCATGTGCAAGCTGACCTATCCCAGAGAGGCTGTGCAGGATTATGTCACGCTGAGCGTGGTGCACGATCTCGTGCAGAAGGAATGGATGCTCGTCGACCAGAACTACGAGGCGCTTGCCAAGGCGGCGACGATGCAGCGCAAGACCGACGGCACGACCGAGATCCCGCCGATCGAGCGCAAATTCGTGGAGATCTTCGATGAGCTCGTCATCGGCGAGAATGCGACGCTCGGCTCCCTGCTCAGCGAAGCCTTTGAGAAGGAGAATCAGGATTATGTTCCGGTTTCCAACTCGTTTATCAAGACCTTCGATACGATGATCAAGAATTACCTCACGGATAAAAAGGTCAGTGAGGTGCCGACCAAGGAGGAAGAGTGCAAGGTCGACAAGCAGAAGATGAAGAAGTTCTCCGATGCGGAGAGCGAGATCAGCAGAGTCTGGGAAGCCATGCAGGAGTATGCCTCCTTTGCGCAGACTGTCATCAAGACTGTGCCCATGACCTATGCCAACACGATGTTCCCGACCGCAAACGATGTCATGAAGTACAACAAGACCGATTCCCGCTGCATCTATCAGCTCCTTGCAACGGTGCATCCGGTGGTGGCGCGGTACTTCATCTACCGGCTCATCAACTACTTCACCGATCTGATCGCAAAGCTCAAGGTCAAGCTGAACCATGTCAACCTGATGAGCTACAGAGACGAGGACTTCGATCCCAAGACCAAGGACATTCAGGGTCCGACCACGGCGCTGGAGAAGATCAGAAAGGACCGCAGCGCGATCTGGAAGATTCTCGGACCGGTCGGCGAGGCTGTGAACAGCGAGGAGAAGGCGCTGAGAAAGCTCCGCACCAAGCTGGAGCAGGTCTCCGACACGCATGTGAAGATCACGCACGAATTCCTCGCGAACAGCCTGCGGCTGCGCATCGCAAAGCTGCTGCTGGAGCGCCTCATGGAGCTCTCTGAGGACTACCGCATTTTCTTCTCCACCGTGAATGAGCAGATCGAGCGCAACAACGAGAACCTTGCAACGCTCGAGCACATCACGTTCTCTTACGGTCACGACGGCATCTACTGCACGAAGGAGGCACTGCAGAAGACTGCGGGTGCGTTCATCAACCGGCAGCGGATCGACCTTTCCAAGGACACCAAGCAGTCCATCTTCGATGAGATCTATGCGGTCCTTGCAAGAAAGTATTCTGTGGCATCGCCCACCGATACACAGGCGGATATTGAACGCAGAGTGCAGGAGGCAAAGCGCGCGCTCGATCTTGTGTTCAAGAAGGCTGTCATCGACACCATCCACACGGATGTCATCAAGAACGGCAGCGGCATCGTCAACCTCACCGCAAAGCAGGCGCTGGCCAAGGAATTTGAGATGAAGAGCGGCAAGGTCGAGGACGACGCGGACTACGAACGCGAGTGCGCGATCTATGTGCATGACCGAATCACCAATGCCATGAAGGTCGCGGAGCCGATGCTGGCGACAGACCATCAGTCTGCGGCGACCGAGATCGTCTTCCTCGCGCTCGCACCGAGATGCGCCGAGCTCGATACCAAGATGGATCCGGACAACAGCAAGACAGCGAAGTACTACCTGACTGCTGTCGATGCGCATACGGCGGTGATCATCGACGAATCCTTCGCAGATACGGAGATCACCTGCATGCGCCTTTCCTACAACTTCACGCTGGAGGAGCTGAAAAAGTATCAGGACGGCGCCAGATACCAGACTGCCTATGCAGATCGCATCGCGGCACTCAGAACGATGCCGGAGCGCGGTCAGATCGGTCAGATGGATGAGACCTCGATCGTCATCAGCCCGCATCTGGACTGCTACTGGCATGAGGAAGGCTTCATCCAGTCGATCGAGACCAAGCAGCGCCAGACCGACCACATGGATCACATGAAGGCGTTCATCTACGGTCTGGGCATGGACAAGTTCAAGCTGATCGACGACGACAGAAGCCCCGACGAGAACGGCAGACCGCGCCCGACCTGGTTCGCATATCTGGCAGGCACGATGGACCTGATCGTCGTGAAGAAGTGCGGCAAAAAGATCGGCAGCAGCTTCAACGACCTCTACGATGCCATCCTCTACAACGGCGGCATCAAGCAGGATGTGCTGCGCGACGCAAGAGCCCAGACAGAGGTCATGAAGGGCTACCGCACCGCTGAACAGCTCTTCAACGAGATCCTCGAGAACACCTTCATCCTCGATCTCATCCACAACGAGGACGACGGCGTGCAGCAGAAGGACTACAATATCTTTGACATCTTCCACGAGATGCGTTCCTATATGCCCGAGAAGGAGTGGAAGGACCTCTTCAAGGGTCTGTATGCCACGCTGACCGAGTTCTGCGAGACCCTGTTTGACCGGAGCGCATATCACATCAACAAGGCAATGATCATGATCCTCGATGCGATCTATGAGAACAGCGAAGCCAGCAAGCTGACGAACGACACGGTTGCGATCCTGCTCAAGGAGCAGTATAATATTCTCAAGCAGATGAGATATGAGGAATAAGAAAGGGGTCTCCGATGGCTTTTCGTTTCTTTGTCAATATTGACCAGTGTCTGAACATGAATAATTTCGACTTTTTCTTCTACAAGAAGAGAGCACAGCACGAATTTCATGTGATTGATGACGTTTTCATCGGAGAGGGAACCGGTTTGCCCTTTACAAGAGCAGCGGCAGATATTCGCCAGCAGATCGATAAAAGCACCAAGACGCCGCATCCGATCGGGGATTATCAGATCATCATCGCGATGCGCGGCGACACGGATTATACCGCCACGGAAGTCTGGAGAGAGACCCTGCTCTCCAGACTCCTTGACATTGATTTCTATCTGAGGCGTGCCAATATCTTCATCTGGCACGGCGGCGCCGAGGATGTTGCGGTCAATCTGATCATGCTGTACGAGGCGAATGTCATTGCCAATATCGAGCTGTTCTCCGCGAATTACATGTCCGATTCGCGTCTGGGAAGAGACTGCCGGCTGATGCTCAGGGAGATCGGCGTCCCGGAGGGGAAGGATAACGACCTTTCGTGCCTGCGGGAATGCTGGTCGCGGTATGTCGATGCGCACCGGGAGGAGCTGGAGGCAGGCGCGCGGTTCCCGGACGGGAGCTATGCCAATCCGCTCTACGTCTTCTTCAACAATCTGCTGACGCAGTATGAGGACGACGAGAAGAACCGCGGTACGTCAGACGGCACGATCTCGACATTTCAGGCGCTGAAGGAGGTCCTGAACGGCTATCAGGTCTTCGAGCTGATCACCCAGCGCAACAATCTCGATGTGGATATCAACGCGCTGCTCCGGATCGTGGAGTTTTCCACGACGGACTTCACCACCCGGATGGGCGCTGAGCGTGTGGCATCTCTGTCCGAAAAATGCAGGAACCATTGGGACGAGGTGAAGGCAATGCCCAATGATGTGATCCGCAGACGCTACGGCAAGCTGCTGTATTTCTACAGGATGACGCTGGAGGAGTTTGTCAACCGCCAGACGGTCGCAGCCGCCGACGGCGTCTCGCCCCCGCCCCTGCCGGAATGCGAGATCCCCGGCAAAGAGGAGATCACCGTGAAGAACAGCAGCTTTGAGAATGATCTGGGTGCGCATGATGCGCAGGCGAACCCGAAGGATGAGCTGGAGACATTCCGGAGAAAATTCTCGCCGTCGGATGACCTGATGAGCAGGTGGGAATCGACCTCCGAACAACTGGAGAAGAGCATCACGGCGATCGACGACAGCCTCAAGGCATATGCGGATCAGATCGGTGATATCTATAAAAAGGTGATCGGCAAGCGCAAGGAAGAAGAGGATGCGTGGTGCAAGCAGACATTTCTGGAGGGACCCGACACCAAGGACGAGATCGCGCAGCTCACGGCGGCGGAGGGCGAGATGCTTACCACGCTGGGGCTCCCGCAGATGACGCCGCGGCTGCAGTTTCAGGATCAGCTCAATATGAAAACGGCGCTCGATCAGGAGAACGAGTATATCACGCAGTACATCAAGTGCATCGAATCGGTGCGCACACGGAGCTTCCTGCTGCTGCTCGTGCTGCTGCTGGGCATTGTGGCACTGCACTTTTTCGTGCTGCAGCCCTATAATTTCAGCGCAGGCGAGACACTCGTGTATTCCCTGCTCTATCTGCTGTGCGTCGGCGGTTTGATGTTCTTTGCATGGAGACTGCCGCTCAATCACTACAAGCGCAAGATCTTTCAGCATCTGGACCAGCTCGAGGAGCAGATGGATACCTATATCTCGGGCTTTTTTGAACGCGCAAGGCAGTTCAGGACGTATATCAATACGCTGAACCGGCTCGATTTTGTCGAGCGGCATCTGAAGCTGCGTCAGGAGGCTGTCAGGACGGCGCGGCGGATTGTCAGCGCGAAGAGCTGGCACCGCAATCAGGCGGAGGCGCATCTCCAGCGGCTGCAGTTTTTCAACGGTCTGATCGCACTGTACCAGCCGTCGCAGGATGAGATCGACACCTATCATCAGATGTCCGGAACGCCGAAGCCGGAGATCACGAAGGACCATGTAGACGACGTATTCCAGTGCAGTCTCTATTGGCCGCAGCTGTAAGGGAGGTATTCCGTGAAAATACAAGTGATCTATTTTCTGCTCTTTCTCCTTTTCTGGTTCGCTGTCTTTTACGGGCTGAATCAGCTGATCGTCCGAAAGCTCGCCTATCGGATCGAGGAGCGCTATCTGCAGCTGAGACTGTTTCTGGCGGCGCTGTTCGTTTCGCTGACGCTGGGCAATGCGGCGACCTCCTCCGTTGCACTGCTGCTGGTGGACAAGATCATCAATCTGCCGTCTGTCTCAGGACTGCTGAACCGGATTCTGCCCAGCCGTTCCTTCGAGCTGCTGTATATGGTGCTCTGCATCATCGGGCTGAATCTGCTGTATACGCTGATCTTCATTCTCACGCTGTTCATCACGCGCCTTTTGTTCAGGCGGCGGAACCGTTACATCGACTATGAACGCTTCGTCGGCTCGGGGCGCATCATCCACGCGCCGTGGTATGTCGTCAACCGGCTGTACACCGAGAAGGACGGGCGGTATGTTCTGACCAACCGCGGCTTTACGCTCGGCATCTGGGTGCGGGGCATGAAGAATGTCGTCGCCCTCCTGTGGATCGCGGAATTTGCAGTGCTGTATTTCTCTGTGCTGTGGGGCTCGAATGCGTGGAACGAGCGGTTGCTGGAGATCGTCAAGGCAGTCTATCTGCTGCCGATGATCGGCTTTTTGCTGATCGAGCAGATCCAGCTCTTTCTGGAGGGACCGGAGAGTGCGGAGGTCGGCACCTTCGGCTCTGCGGATATCCGCGAAACCATGCGCGGAGATATCCACGCGCTCACCTATACCTATGTATCTGTCTTTCAGGAGACCGGTGCACTGCTCTACTGGGAGACCGGACGCAAGAAGGGCAGCGATCAGAACGGCTATGTCGGCAATGACGTCGGCAACCAGCAGCAGAAGGACTGCAAACAGCCCGGCGTGCTGGCGGCGATCTCCAATCAGCTGCGCTCCTCCGACGTGCACCAGATCCCTGTCTATCAGAATGCGGTTGTCAGCCTGCTCAACGGCGAGAATATCATCGTCCGCGATTATTTTGACGGGGAGTTCCTGATCTATCTCTGCGCCTATCTCAACTACTATCTGTCGCAGGGGCGGTCTGTGCTGTTCCTCTGCTCGCAGAGCAAGGATGTGGAGATGGTCAAAAACGCGCTGAGTCAGGTGATGCGGCAGCTGAACAATCTCGACAGCGTGTGGACCATCGCGACGATGGAGGAGCTGCACCCGACTGCACACACCAGCGCGCTGATCTGCACCTACACGGATTTTCTCAATTCCAGACCGACGGGCGATTACCGGCAGTTTGCGAGCGATCTGGCGTTCACGGTCATTGTGGACTCCAATTCGTTCCTGCAGCAGGATAATATCCGCATCGGCTATATCCTCAGCAAGCTGAGCGCGATAAACCGGGAGCAGCAGTATGTCTTCATTGCCGATGCGGACAATTCCTCAGTGAAGGACCGCATTGCGATGTTCATGTCGACCACAAAGGTCTTCAAGAACGACTTCCGCCATCCGGATACGGATATCATGGTCTGGCGCGGCGAGAGTGCCTATAAGCTCCAGCTCACGCTGAAGATCGGCGATTCGCTGTCGCCGCATATGGGCACGGCGCTGCCGCTGGCGCTGATGGCGGTCAAGCAGGATCTGCCGCTCATCAACATCGTGAGCGTACCGTCCCGCGCCGATACCTACTATTTCGGCAGCGCCCGCAACGACAATGAAAACGGCATCCTCCGCTATCTCGAATCGAATGAATACAATCTGCAGAACATCATCCGCTACAGCCCGGCAGAGGCAGGCGATCCGTGCGACCTCAAGCTGCTGATGATCTACGACACGGATTACAACATGTTCAACGCACTGTGGAGATGGATGAAATACGGCGGACGCATCGGCACGCTGATCCATGTCATTTCGCCGTTTTACATGATGCGGGAATACTTCGCAGCCAATTTCCAGACGCGCGATCTGCTGCAGCACAACAACGAATTTACGGCGCTGACGCTGAAAAACACCTCCACCAAGCACAGCCGGCTGGCAGCGCTGCTCACCGATCTGGCAGACCGCGGCATGACGGAATCCGAGCTTGCGGACAAGAACCGGGAATACAACTGGGATTACTCCAACATCGCGGATATGCTGCTGGATGCGCTTCTGACGGTGCTTCCGCCGAACGAGGTGCACAACATCTACGAGCACTTCTATTTTGCGCCGTATAACCGCTTCGTGGACGGGAACCCCTCGGAGTATGTCAACGATACGATGGTGTCGCTGACCAGCGACAATGTCATCCGCAAGCAGAAGGAGCAGGTCGCACTGGCAGTCATGAGCTGCGGCAAGGACCGGCGGAGCACGCTGCCCGTTCTGGCGGGGAATCTGCTCAATTACTATCTGCCCGCACAGCTCGTCGTGATCGCCGGTGAGTATTATCAGGTCTCGTCCGTCGGGCAGGGCATCGTCTACATGAACAATGCAAATCCGAGCGATGTGCCGGACTACCACCCGGTTTCGGAGTTCTATCTGCAGGATTATCATGTGATCGACTACTGCACGGATTTCAAGCTCGTGGACATCAATGTCTGTGAGGCGACCGCGATCCGCACGGTTTACGGATACGCAGCCTGCAAATACGGCAACGACCTCTGCGACAGCGCGAATTTCTCCTTCCACCAGTTCCATGACATCAACGGGCGCGGGCTCTCAATGGAGGCAAAGCATGTCGCCGTGCTCGAACTCAACATCCGCCGGGAGATTTTCAGCTCGGACGAGGCTGCGCAGAAAGCCGTCACGCTGCTCTGCGTCGTGCTGCAGGGCATGTTCAAGACGCTGTTCCCGGATACATGGCAGAATCTCTTCGCCATCCCCGAACATGCACCCGAGCAGGATGTGGTCAGCAATATTCTCGACAATGCCAACCAGCTTGCCTTTGACGAAGCGGTCGGTGCGGTGATCCCTGCGGTGCATATCAGCTACCGGAAATCGGATGACCCGGTGCTCCTGCAGGAGATCGAGGACAGGGAGAAGAACTTTGTCTCGCTCTACATTGTCGAGCTCAGCTGCGTGGAATACGGTATGGTGCAGTCCATCCGTGAGCGCTTTGAGGATGTGCTGAAAAAGGTGCTCAAATATCTGAACTGGTATGTGGCTTCCAACAGCGCAGGTGTTCCGGAGGGCGAGGAAGGCGGCGAGATTTTCCGCGGCTCTTATCTGCACTTCGGTTCGCCCGATTTTCCGTCGATCTTCGCGCCGCAGGAGCTGATCGAGGTGCTGAAGCAGGTGCTCAGAACCAATGAGGAGGCACCCGAGATCCGTCCCTCCCGTGCGGAGCTGATCCGGACGAAGGGCAGCAGCACGTTCTTCTGCTCGTTCTGCAACAAGGAGATCGCATACGGCTGGGAGCTGGAGGACGGCAGAGTCATGTGTCTGCACTGCCACGACCACCAGAAGACCCAGCGCGACGAGATCCAGTCGCTGTTCATCAACACCCGCACTGCTCTGGAGGAGTATTATAGCGGGGTCAAATTCAGCAGGGATATCCATGTGGAATTCCAGTCCGCCGAGGCAATCCGCAAGGCAGCCGGCGGCATAGACAACGGACGCATCGTCGGCTTCTACAAACACAGCAAGAAGCAGCTGTGGATCGAGGCGAGAGGTCCGAGCGTCGCGATGACGAGCACGATCATCCACGAGCTGACGCATTCGTGGCAGCACGACAATCTCCCGCTCAAGGACCTGGAGAAGAAGACCTCGCAGGAGCAGATGACGCTGGTGCTCGAGGGGCACGCCGTCTATGTGGAGATCGATGCGATGCGCGAGCGCGGCGAGGTCACCTATGCCGACCGTCTGGAAAAGGAGATTCTGCAGCGTGACGATGTGTACGGACACGGATACGCATTTGTCAATGAGTTTATCAAGGGCAAGATCATCCGCGGCGCCCATGTGACACCGTTCGTTGCGATGGAGGAGCTGGTGCAGTCGATTATCAAGAAGGAGGTCATTGTGCCGTGCCAAAAAGAAAAAGAATCCTGAGCCTCATTTCCTGCAGCCTGATCCTCTTTGGCATGAGCGGCTGCAGCATATCCGAAACGCAGGATATGCTCAACAGCGGCGCCGGCAATTACGGCAGCGGCAGAACCGAGGAGAACTACTACTTCAAGAATTCCGGTGCGCTGCTGCAGGAGCTGATCGACAAGTATTCCGGCTCCTACTATCAGCCGACCGGAACGTCGATGACCGACGACGAGCATGATGACGCCAAGAAGGCGCAGGGCACCTCTGAATCGTCGGAAGACCCGTCTGATTCGGGCGCTGACCCCGGAGTCCCTGCGGCAGTGCCGGAGGTCTCGAGCATGACCGAGCTCATGCGTGTTTTCCACGACGCCTACGACCGGACTGCGGAGAGCGTCGAGTTTAAGACCGTCGGAGGCTTCACCTTCGACATGCACACCGATCTGCAGGCGATCTATACGGCATTGCAGCGCGAGGACCCGATTGATGTGTCAGGCGTGGCGTCGTGGTCGACATGGAGCAACGGGAATGAGTATTATGTCTCCGTTTCCTATGCATTCGGCGTGTCGGGGCTCAAATCCATGAAGCTGAACACCGTGAATCTGGTGGCAGATGCCGTGAAGAAGATCGGTGCCGACGGGCTTTCCGATTACGAGAAGGTGGTTGCGGTCAACGACTATCTGTGCGACAGTGTCTACTACCCGCCGACGGAGCCCTATGCCCCGATCACACACACTGCTTACGGCGCGCTGAAGGACGGTTGCGCGGTCTGTGAGGGCTATGCCTGCGCGGCAAAGCTGCTGCTGAACGGCATGGGCGTCGAGTGCGACATCGAGGTCGGCGACTGCCTCAACGGCGGCGGACATGCGTGGAATCTGGTCAAGCTCGACGGCGACTGGTATCAGCTCGACGTGACATGGAACGACGGCTCCAGCGCGCGAACGGACTATTTTCTCGTGACGGACGATTTCATGAAGCAGAGCAGAAAATGGGATGAGAACAATTATCCGGTCAGCGCCAAGACGCCTTATACAGTGAATTGAATGCGGCATCATCCGCTCAAGCGCACTGCCCCACCCCGGGACAGTGCGCTTTTCTGCGGCAAATTCTCCCGCAGCACTTGCAATTCCGGCAGAAATCATGTATACTGTATATCGGAATGCTGCGGCGCAGCTGCCGGCAGCAAGCATGTGGGAGGAGTGAGCAACCGCAATGAAACCGCAATCGGCTGCAAAAAAACAAATACTGATCGGGTGGCTGCGCATCGTGCTCGGGCTGCTGGTCTTTGCATTCGGCGTGCACCTGACGATCTTCGCAAATATCGGGCTGGCGCCGTGGGACTGCCTCGGCATGGGGCTCGCAAAGCACACGCCGTTCAACTACGGCATCTCCATGACGCTGATCGCGCTGACCGTTCTGCTGATCGACCTGCTGCTCAGGGAGCGCATCGGGTTCGGCACGGTGATCGACGCGCTGCTGACCGGCAATTTCGTGCAGATGTTCAACAGCCTCAACCCCTTCCCGGAGAATCAGTCGCTCTGGCTGGGCATCGCGCTGATGACGGTCGGGTTCGTGTTCATGGCGATCGGCATGTGGGTCTACATGCGCGCGGAGCAGTGCTGCGGACCGCGTGACGCGCTGCTGGTCGGGCTCGGCAAACGCATGAAGCGCGTGCCGATCGGCATTGTGGAGGTGCTGCTGTGGGCGGCGGTATTGCTGGTCGGGTGGCTGCTCGGCGGACCGGTCGGCATCGGCACACTGATCAGCACCTTCGGCGCGGGGCTGGTCATGCAGCTGGTCTATTCGCTGATCCGGTTCGAGCCGCGCAGGCTGCAGCACCGCAGTCTGTCCGAGACTGCAAAAATCCTGTTTCACAGGGGCTGAACCGCTCACGCAGATAAACGGTACGGAGCAGGAGGATATCATGATCGAAACGAAACGGTTAAAAATCTATGCCGCCTCGCAGAATGAAATGGAGCAGTTCATCGGATCACAAACGGCGGATGCTCTGAAGCGCGCCTATACAGAAATGCTGAACGGCTGCATCAGAAACCCGGAGCAGTGGGAATGGTATGCGATCTGGATGATCGAGCTGCGGGACGGAACCCATATCGGGGAATTGTGCTTTCGGGGACTTGATGCAGACGGTGTTGCAGAAATCGGATATGGGATATCCGAACAGTACCGGAATCGCGGTTATGCGTCCGAAGCGGTAAAGGCTGCTTTGGAATGGGCGTTCGGTCATCTGGAGGTCACTGCTGTGGAAGCCGAAACTGATTCTGGGAATGCCGCTTCTAAAAGAGTTCTTGAAAAATGCGGGTTTCAGCTGAACGGAACAATCGGCGAGGAAGGACCGCGCTATACCGTATCCCGCAGCTGAATCCCGTTTGACCGCAGACGCACTGTTTCAGCGGGAATATAAAAGTCCCTTTTAGGAATTGTGTTGCTAAGATAAATCGGAATTTATAGAGGTGAAAATGTCAATGAATGCTCGCGAATATCTTGATATAATACATATAGCAGAAAGGCTAAAGGACACTCCGCGCCATTGTACGACTTCACAAGGAAGGACAGAGAGTGTTGCAGAGCATAGCTGGAGAATATCTCTTATGGCGTTGTTGTTGCGGAATGAGTTCCCTGATGTTGATATAAATAAAGTTGTAAATATGTGCCTTATTCACGACCTCGGAGAATGCTTTACCGGCGATATTCCTACTTTCATTAAAACTGATGCA
>JAEELE010000056.1 GCA_016288755.1 Oscillospiraceae bacterium | reverse complement strand
CGCCGCCGCTCGCCGGAAGTGACATGCTCCGGGAAGCCGTCCTCAAGGCGATCGCCTTTGAGCGCGCCGACCGCTTTGAAAACGCTTCAGAGATGCGCGCCGCGCTCGAGGCTTGTCTGGATTACTGCAGTGCACACGGCGATTCTCTCGCCGATCATCCGTCCGAGCTGACATCCAGGCAGCCGTCGGAGGATTCCGTCACTGTCCCGGAGCAGACCCCGATGCCGCTGCCGGAGAATCCGGTGACCATCCCGGAGCAGACCCCCAAGCTGCCGGATTCCGAGACCGAGCCGAAGCAGGCTGAGCCGCCCGCACCGGAAAACGCGGCAGATTCTGAGCCGACCCCGAAGCCCGCACCGGCGGAGGCTGTCCGTCAGCCCGCGGAGCCGCCAAAAAAGAAGAAATGGCTCATGCCCGCTGTGATCGGCGCTGCGGCACTGCTGCTGACCGGCGCGATCGCATTCGGCGTTTCGCATCTCGGCGGCTCCGGCTCCAAGCCCGATACTGTCAGCAGCGGCGTGACCGACGGAAATAAAGCAGCGGTTTCCTCTGCAGCCGATTCGTCGGGCGGTCACCCGGACAGTTCAACGAGCGGTTCATCAAGCAGCAAATCCGCAGATTCCTCGTCAAAGCAGAGCGGATCTTCGTCGGCAACCAAAGCCCCTGCCGACTTCAAAGGCGATGACTGGGAGATCACAGCCACGACCAATATGCTGATCCTCGGCGACAGCACGAATATTGCACTGTACTCCGACAACGGAGGCCAATGGATCATGACAAATGCTGACGGAATGACATGGAGCTCCTCGGACGAAAGCGTGCTGAAGGTCACGCCGGGTATCGTCACGGCGGTCGGCACTGGTGCTGCAAGAATCGACTGCGATTACGGGAAGTGGCACTACGAACAGTGGATCACGGTCGCGGAGCCAGACACATCCTCCGGCGTATCGATCACGACCGATCTCAGCGGCGATGCGCTCACCGTCAACAGAACGGGCTCCGCGGTGATCAACGTAGACGTCCATGCGCTTCGCAGCTACAATATTTATTACTATGCAGAGCCTGCACCGGCTGACGAAGACCCGTTGTTCAGCTTCTACTGCACATGGGAGAAGCTCGGCGAAAACTCCTTCTCGCTGACCGTGCACACAGTATATGCAGCTGAAGGCACACGCAGGGTCCGGGTGGCGTGCATCGACCAGAGTGACCCGGAGCATCTGCATCTGCTCGCTGAGAAGGAGATCACCGTGAAGGTCAGCGATGCATCGACGCTCACGAAGCAGGATGATTCCAGCGAGCCGGAACGAGAGGGTGACCTTGACTCTGCCGGCGTCGAGTCGGTCGAATTCTATTGCTATCTCATCGGCACGAAATCCAGCGGCGGCGCAGGCTTTGTGGCTAACGGAGTCGACGTCGGCGACAGCTGGGTTCTGGATCAGCAGGGGAATTCACCTTACACTGCCGAATTCATCAAGACGCTGACCGGCGAGGACGGCTCGAAAACCTCCTATTACAGGCTGGTGGAGCGATAAATGAGTGAATGCGCGCACGATACAACGCTGCAAAGGATGGATGAACATGAGATTGGAAGCTGCTGCCGTGACGCATCCGGGAAGGATGCGCCCGGAGAACGAAGACAACTACTGCTTTCACGGCTCATATCCGGCGAAGCCGGGCACCGGCGCACACAGCGAATACGCCGTGTTCGACGGGAGCTGCCCGCTGCTGATGGGCGTATTCGACGGCATGGGCGGCTATCAGAACGGCGAACGCGCCTCCCTCATCGCCGCCGAGACCGCCGCGCGCTTCATTCCCGCACTGAGCGAAGCCCGTGCACAGCAGACGCTCGCCGATATCTGCACAGAGGCAAATGCGCGTATCTGCGAGGAGATCGAGCAAACCGTCAAGGGGAAAATGGGCACGACCGCCGCGATGCTCGCGCTCTGCGGCAGCGCCTACACCGTCTGCAACATCGGCGACTCACCCGTCTGGCTGCTGCGCGGCGGCTGTCTCACCGAGCTCTCCTATCAGCACACGGAATATCAGAATTACGCGGCGATCACCGGAAAAAAGCCCGAGAAGGGCAGAAAATTCCCGCTGACGCAGCATCTCGGCATTCAGCCCGAGGAAATGGAGATCGCGCCCCACTTCGCCGACGGCACGCTCCGAATCGGCGACCGCTTTCTGCTGTGCAGCGACGGCGTCACCGACATGCTCTCAGAGTCCGCACTGACCGAAATCCTGTCGCAGCCCGGTGCAGATGCCGGCACGCTGGCAGTCGCGATCGTTCGCGCAGCCCTCGAAGCCGGCGGCAGGGACAATATCACAGCAGCCGTCATCTGCGTCTGTGCGGATGAATGATCATTTACAAAAAGCGCCCGAGGCTCAGGTCCCGGGCGCTTTCAGTATTCAGAGCAAGGTGTCTTTGGCTGCGTTCTCCCGATATTGAGGGGCGCCCGCTCGTTTCGCTGTGCGTTTGCAGGCAGATCATCCCTTTCCGACAGGCTGAACCGTCCACGAATGAACGGCACGGGCTGTGATACAGATCATTTCGGCATTCCCCGTCACTGCAGCTTTCCGCCGCAGGACTGGCAATACGGTCCGTACTGCCGGAAGAGGAGGCAGCCGCAGTGCGGGCATCTGGCGGCACCGCTGACGATCCCGCCGACGATGATTCCGACCCACAGCAGCGCACCGATCCCCAGTGCGATCAGCACCCCTGTGCCGCTCCTCGTCAGCTCGGCAACGGCAAACACTGCCGCGGGCACGGCAACGACCGCGATCCATGCGGCAATCGTGAAAATATCTCTTTTCCGGCGAAAATCTTCAAAGGCTTTTCGCTGTCCCTCTCTGATTCTCCGCTCCTCAGCAGTTTTTTCATCCGCCATTGCTGCCTTCTCCTCATCGGAAAAAGCCTGACGGCAGATCGGGCAGACAGACATGTCCTCGCCGATCGGGCTGCTGCACTTCGGGCAATGTACCATAGCGGACCATCCTTCCGTTTCTGTGATTCCCGGACAGAACGCCGCTGTCCGCAAAATGTATTGGCTTTATTATAGCACATTTTGCCGAAAAGCGCAATGGGAGAACTGCAAAAAAGCAGCTGCCGCGTCTCATGGGAGTGAAAACGGAGCCTGGCACTGCCCGGTGCGGTTTTTGTTATTCGACATTGCAAATCCTGAAAAAGAACTGTATGGGGGTTTGGGGTTACGCTGAATCGGTTTTCAGAACGGTCGCACCGGGATTTGAACCCAGACACCGCGAATCACACGGCTACTCACTGTTTAGCAAACAGCTGCCTTACCAGTTAGGCTTATGCGACCAAATATGCCGACTCCCTCCGGAGCGGTACAACCCCAAGTGACCGATAAACGCCCCGGAGGAAAATTTCGGCTGCGGCACTGCCGATGGGTAAGGTAGGACTCGAACCTACGGTGTTTCCAAGTGACGGATTTACAGTCCGCTGCAATCGCCGCTATGCGTACTTACCCATGAATTTCCGCTGGAAGAGTCGAACTTCCATTCACGGCTTCAAAGACCGGTGTCCTGCCATTAGACGAAACGGAACTATAAAGTGCCTCCGGCAGGAGTCGAACCTGCGACAACCGGTTCTTCAGACCGGCGCTCTACCTGCTGAGCTACAGAGGCATTGGAGGTCATGGCAGGAATCGAACCTGCGATCCCGGAGTTGCGGTCCGGTGCCTTGTGCCGCTTGGCTACATGACCGATCTGGTTTCCGCTGAGAGAATCGAACTCCCATTACCTGCGTCAGAAGCAGGCGTCCTGCCGTTAGACGAAGCGGAAGCATTCCCCGCCCGCGTCGGGGGCGGAGCGCTTTAATTGAGAATGATGATGCTGTCGATCGTCACATTCAGGAGATTTGCCAGAATCACCAGATTGTCGATCGAGGGCAGGGTGTCCCCGCGCATCCATTTGAAGATCGCCTGCGGCGTGCGGAAGCCGCATCTGTTCTGCACGTCGGAGATCGTAAGTCCCCGGGTTTTGATCAGCGTTCTGATATTGGCGCCGGTTGCCGCCATGTTGATCGTCGGCGTATCGCAGAGCATAAAAATACCACCTTTCTGACAGATCGCAAAAAAGCCGTCTGTGTGCGTTCGTTTCTGCACACAGACGGCTTTGTTCTGTCAGAAGATGGTTTCACAGTGAAACACGATCTATGCTCGCCCTGTCAGGGCGTCTGAACAAACACCTGTATGTCCTGTGCGCAGCACAAAGCAACTCTCCTCTTCTTGCTGAAGAAAAAAGCAGTAATACTGGTATGCAAAGACATACAAACTTGCAGACACTGCGGTCGGCACGGCGTTGTTCATCATCGCGTTCATTGTTTTCACCCTTTCGTCAGTCAGATTTCCGCGGGCTGTTCGCCCTGCGTTGAGCACATTATAGCACACTTTTTGCCCGATGTCAAGTAAACCTGCGGTATATTTTTCGCCCATTGCGCTTTTCGGCAAAACATGGTATCATATCAGATGAAAAGCTGCTGATGCAGCGCATCACCAAGGGCGCAATGCATCATCATCAAGCGATTCGGAAGTCCCGCGGGGCTCCCGTTCATGCAGCCGCCGCAGCATGCTCGCTTCCGTTGACTCCTTGCTTTTTCAACGGGAATGATGTATAATATAGACAGAGCAATGCGCCGCTGACGGCTACTATATCAGCGGGATTTTCATCGGAACAATCCGTTTCGGCGACCCCGCACAGTGCGACGTCCCTGCCGACGGATTCACGGTCACATTCGTTCCGGTCAATCCTGACGCCTGCGCGTTTACTGTGAAATACTACCCGAATATTTGGCCCTTCGCCGTGGAGAAATGGGTGGACGGATGAGTGCCGCCCGTGATGCAGAAAGCATGGAGGTGCGATGCGATGTTTATCAAGTCCAAGCCTGAACCGAAGAAACCGAAGCAGCCAAAGCAGGAAAAGCCGACGCCCCATCCGGAGCATCCGGAATATGTGCGGATCAAAAGGATGCCGCAGGAGGAGCTGGACAGACTATCCAGAGACTATGTGCTTGAACATGAAGGACTGACAATCCTGTCCTGGGATTATGTTGTCGATAACGGAAAGATGTTTGGAGAAAGTCTCTGGTGGGACCGGTCTGACGGATATTATATCTGCGATTTCAGCGAGGATGAAGAAGAGGGTGTTTATTATACCGGACTGGGATACGATCTTTATAAAAACGGAAGCCTCAAGTTTTACCGGTATTACAAGAACGGATCGGAAGAAGGAATCGAAGCGGAATTCTATCCATCGGGAGTGTTGAAAAGCTATGCTGTCATTTACGATGAGAACAAAATTGCGCTTGCATATGAATGGGACGAAAATGGGATGATAAGATTATATATTGACGATCAGCAGGGCTTCCGCGTGGATGAAGAAGGATATATGATCAAAAAGCCGACGGAGGTGTGATGCGATGTTTATCAAGCCAAAACCGGATAAGCCGAAACGGAAACGTAAAAAGCTCCGGATCTCCCCGGAGCATCCGGAATATGTGCGGATCAAAAAGATGCCGCAGGAGGTGCTGGACCGACTCTCCCGGGACTATGTGCTCGCGCACGAAGGGCTGACGATCTTATCATTGGATGATGTGATCAGGCAGGGAAAGCAGTTCGGAGAAGCGCTCTGGTGGGATCGGTCCTACGGATACTATATCTGCGATTTCAGCGGCGATGAAGAGGTTTATTTTACCGGACTGGCATACGGTATATTTAAAAACGGAAGCCTCAAGTTTTACCGGTATTATGAGGACGGCCTGGAACATGGAGACAAAGCGGAATTCTATCCATCGGGAGTGTTGAAAAGCTATGCTGTCATTTACGATGAGAACAAAATTGCGCTTGCATATGTATGGGACGAAAATGGGATGATAAGATTATATATTGACGGTCAGCAGGGCTTCCGGGTGGATGAAGAAGGATATATGATCAAAAAGCCGACGGAGGTGTGATGCGATGTTTATAAAACCAAAACCGGATAAGCCGAAACGGAAACGTGAGAAGCTCCAAATCTCCCCGGAGCATCCGGAATATGTGCGGATCAAACAGATGGCACAGATCGGGCAGGATCAGTTATCCCGCGACTGTGTGATCGAGCGGAGAAGGCTGTCCATCTTATCCTGGGATTATGTGATCGAACACGGAAAGGAGTTCGGAACGGATCTCTGCTGGGATCAGTGTTACGGATTCTTTGTCTGCGATATCAGCGACGACAAAGCAGATGATAAAGAAGATGTTTATTTTACCGGGCTGTCCTATGAGGTCTATCGTAACGGGAATCTGATGTATTATGAGTATTTTAAGGACGGACGGGAGGACGGCGAAGAGGTTGTATTCTATCCGTCGGGTGTATTGAAAAGCTACGGTCTCTTCCGTGAAGGGAAACGGATCGGAAAATATTATGCGTGGTATGAAAGCGGAAGAATCGAAATGTATTGTGACGGCAAGCGGTGGTTTGAGCTTGATGAAGAAGGGTATATCCTAAGGAAAAAGGAGAAAAAACGATGAAGCTGAATCAGTTTCTGACACCGGAGGAGCAGCTGCGGTTATCCCGGGAGTATGTGCTCGCGCATGAAAAGCTGACGGTCCTGTCCCGGGAATATGTGATGGAACACGGCGTATTCTGGGACGATGCAGGGCTCGACTGGGACGAATGCGGATATTATACGGTCGACCGGGACGGGGTCAGTTTTACCGGGCTGACCTATGAGGTCTACGACCACAAAAACATGCAGAAATATCCGTTCTGGTCAACGGATTTTCAGGACGGAAGCCTGATGTGTTATGCGTATTATGTAAACGGCTTGCAGGACGGACCGGACGTCGCATTCTATCCCTCGGGCGCGGTGAAGAGCTATTGTGTCTATAAAGCAGGAAAAAAAACAGGGGTCGATTATGAATGGTACGAAAACGGCATGATCAAAAAAATCAGGGAATATTCTGAGCACAGCGGCAATTATCGGTACACCGAGTTCAGCAGTCAGGGAAAGATCACAAGGCAATGCGTGCTGTGATGCATGATTCCGGCGGTGCAATGTTAAAGTCTGCCAGAAAGCACAGATCAAAAAAAGATGCGGGGGTCGATGCCCCCGCATTGTTTTATTCATTCTCCTCTTCTTTGCGGCGGGTCACGCCGGCGGATGCGGCGAAATACCAGCCGAAGCCGGTCAGCAGGAGCGCCGCGCCGACTGCGAGCCAGCCGTCAATGCTGTTGTTTCCGGTCTGCGGGAGATTCACCGGTTCGTTTGCAGAATCCGTGCCGGTGCCGGTCGTCGGGTCCACCGTGTAGACCTCCGCGACCTTGCCGCTTTCATCGGTCAGCGTGATCTCGTATGTGCCGTCGTTCACGGCGGTGATCTCCGCGCAGATGCCTTCTGCGCCGGTCTTTGCCTGATAATCCTTGACCGCCCAGCCGCAGAGCGCTTCATCCGAGGCAATGTGTTCCCTGCCGCCGTCGGAAATGACTGCGATCGGTGTAGTCATTGTCGTGAGCGTCGTCGTGGTATACGCATATGCATCTGTCGTTTCTGCGGGATACTCCTCACCGGTCGTCTCATACGCGATGGGCTCGCTCGAATTCCAGCATTCCGTGGTGGTTTCGCTGTCCCACCATTCCGCAGTGCCGGAAACGCCCGTGTAGTCCCATTCCGTGTCATCGTGGGTCGGATCGTATGCGTGCGCGGAGGCCTTTGTGATCTCATTTCCGTCAAGGTCAAAGAATCTGACGCCGAGCCAGTTTGCGTAGGCATGCGCAGTGGAATCCTTCAAGCCGAAGAGGCAGCTCTCCGGGTCGCACGCTTCCAGGTTTTGACCGAAGCATTCCTGCATTTCGCATTCCGGATTCAGCACGGTCAGCTTCACCGGATTCCGGATCGCGTAGAAGGAGAGGTATCCTGCTTCCTGCAGTGATGCGGGCAGCGTCACATCCGTGAGTGCCGTGTTGAAAAACGCCATCGACCCGATTTCCTGCAGTCCGTCCGGCAGTTCAGCGTCACGCAGGGAGAAGCAGTCGTAAAAAGCACTGTATCCGATCTTCGTGACATTCTTCGGAATGGTGATCTGCGTGAGATGCGTGCAGCTGTCAAATGCCTGCCACTCGATGGTTTTCAGCGATTCCGGCAGCGTGACCGACTCGAGTGCCGTGTAGGCGAATGCGTTGTCTCCGATCTCCGTGACCGTTTCCGGAATGACAAATTCCGTCAGCGCTTCGCAGTTCGAGAACATATAGCTGCCGATGCGCGTGATGCCTTTGGGCAGCTTTGCGAAGCTCAGCCAACGGCAGCCGGAAAATATCGAATCACCGAGCTTTTCCACGCTGTCCGGTATACTGATCGTCCTCAGGTAGTTGCAGGCGAATGCGCTGTATCCGATTTCCTTCAGGCCCTCCGGCAGCTTGATGTCGGTCAGCCTGTTATACGAAAAAGCGTTGTCGCCGATGCGCGTGAGGTGTTCCGGCAGCTCCACAGACTGCAGGGCGCAGTCACAGAACACTTCGTCTTCGATCTCTGTCAGACCTGCCGGCAGCTTCACAGAATCCAGTGAACAATTCCAGAATGCAGCTCTGCCGATCTCCGTGACAGTATCCGGGATCTCAACGCTCAGCAGCTCCGAATGCCCGGAAAATGCCTGCGCATCAATACCGACCACCGGGCAGCCCTCGTATTCCGCCGGAATGACCAGATGCGGCGTTTCGTCAGACAGCCCCTTCACATACGCCTTGCCGTTCTCCTCGCGGAAGATCAGATTCTTTTCAAAGTCCGGGCGGATGGTCTCGCCGTCCTCCAGCGCTGTGAAGATCATTTGATGCGCCTCCGCAAATGCCTGTGCCGTGGAACCGCGGTAGCCGTAGATCGTCGGGCTGCTTCCCGATGTCATGAATTCCTCATCAAGCTCGCAGTCCGGCGCGAGGACGGTCAGGTTATTCACCATTCCGAACGCTTCAAGGCCGATCTTCTTCACGCCCTCCGGAATGACAACAGAATCCAGCACGCAGATATCGCAGAATGCAGATTCCGGAATTTCCGTCAGCCCTGCGGAGAGCTTCAGCTCGCTGACTGCATCGCCGCAGGCGTAAAACGCGCTCTCTGCCAGCTCTGTCACGCTGTCCGGCAGCACGACTGATTTCAGATCACACTGGCTGAAGGCCTCTCTGCCGATGAACGTGCAGCCGTCCGGGATCTCAGCTTCCGCCAGATTGTTGCAGCCGTAAAATGCCCAGCTCTCGATGCGCTTCACGCTGTCCGGCAGCCGGACGGATTTCAGGCTCCAGCAGTGCATGAACGCGCCTTCTTCGATGACCTCGACGGTCTCCGGCAGCGTGACGGATTCCAGATCGCCGCAGCCGTAAAACGCCTCCTTGCCGATCGTCTTCATGCCCTCCGGCAGCACGGCAGCGGTGAGCCCGCACTCATAGAATGCATTTTCGCCGATCTCCTCCAGCTGTGCGGGGAATGTGAACGATTCCAGCGCGCAGCCGGAAAATGCCTCATAGCCGATGCTGCGGATGCTGTCCGGCAGCGAAATCGAATTCAGAACTCTGTCCTGCTCGCTGCACGAAAATGCCCTGACGCCGATCGCCGTCACGCGCTTGCCGTCGATCTCGGCGGGCACGGTCACGTCGCTGCTTTCGCCGTCCCAGCCGGTCACGGTCGCACAGCCGTCCAGAAACTCGTAGGTCAGACCGTCCGCCTCCGCCTGTGTCACCTCAAACGGCAGCCCGTTCTCCTGCGCGAAGGTCTCTGCGGTGGAGCCCGCATATCCGCGGATCGTCAGCGTCAGCCCGTTCTGGGCGAGCAGCGCCTTGATCTGAGCGATGTTCGGAATGCGGATGTCGCAGTTCGGATTCCGGAAGGTGAGCGTCGTGAACAGGTCGTAGTAATTCGCCGGGTCGTCGGGTGTGCCGTCTGCGGAAAAATCGTAGAAGGAAGCCCAGCTCACGCTCTCCGGCAGGACCAGGTGCCGCTGCCGGATACCCTCCCCAGCCCTGACAGCAGTGCCGTCGTATTCGACGCCGATCACGCGGGAATACGCATACGATTTGTTCATGACCCACTCCGGGATCACGACGGTCTGTTCGGTGCCCGTGCATTCCCGCACGACCAGCCGCGGCTTGGCATCGCCTGCCCCGGAGGCAGAGGCATAGCGCACATTGTCCGTCTCGCAGTAATCCTCCCACGCATCGTACCAGCTCAGCGGAATCTCGTCCTCCGGGTCGTCAGCCTCCGTTGTCACCGTGGTCGATATCTCTTCGTACCATTCGCCGGTGCCGTATTCACAGTCATTCGTGGTCTCTGCCTCAATGGTCTCCGCGTTTGCGACCGCAGTCGGGGTTCCGGTGTTTGTCACGCAGCTGCACACGGCGGCAAGCGCCATGATGCCTGCAAGATATTTTCTGCCTGTGTCCTTCATGGGGATTCCTCCTTTGCCCTTTTCAGGGGTATGTCAAAATTCGTGTTTTTCAGCGTAAAAACCATGTCGCGCCGCGGCAGCTGCCAGCCCGCAGGCACGGAGACGGCGTGCAGCCGGTATTCCGTATACAGGAGAAGCTCTGCCTGCACGGGCTCGCTTCCCGAACGGAACGTCAGCACGAGATTTCCGTCCATGTCAAAGATCTGCATTTCTGCGCCCGGCACCGCCTGCGACGGGTCTGCGGCGTCCACCGTGCGGAAATTCACGGTCTGCGGCAGCGGAGCAGCGGTGGTCGTCTCCGACGGTTCCATGCTGCTCGTATAGTCTCCGCCGGTGGAATCGCTGTAGCCCGTGTATTCGCCCGAGCCGGTGTAACCGGGTCCGGCTGTCGATTCGGTGTACACCGTCCAGCTCTGCGACACGGACGATTCCCCCGTGCGCTGAGAGGACGGCGCGGTCGACTCTGTCCCCGTCGTGTGCGTGATGCCGGACGCGGTCGATTCTGTCGTCCTTGTGCCCGATGTTGTCTGCGTGACCGGGAACTGCGTGTCAGCAGTCCCGGTGACGGCGGTTTCGGTTTCTGTGCGGTCGCTGCCGGTGACCGCGGTCCGGGTCTGCGTTTCCGTCTGCGAGGGCTCCGTGCCGGGGGTCGTGACGGTTTCCGCGGTTTCGGTCGCGGTCGTCGTCAGCGTGGTTTCGGTATAGACGGCCGAATCCGTCTGCGACACGGGCGGTCTGACGTCAACGGCGTGCCGCCAGCGGATCGCCGCCGGAACGAGGATCAGCGCAATGCCCGCGACTGCCGCCGCAGCAGCGTAATGCCCCCATCTGAGGAAGCGGACAGGCGGCTTTTCCTGCTCCGCGAGCGCCGCAAGAAGCGCCTGCTTTCCGTCCTGAATATCCTCCTCCTGCACAAGCAGTGCCGCCGCTTCTTGGGAAAGCGCCTCGATTCTGTCCCAGTCCGGTTCTGCGCTGCTGCGTTCGGCGTCCAATGCCTGCTCCAGCTCGGCGAGCCGTTCTGCGGCAAGCCTTGCAGCGAGCCTTCTGTCATCCGTCATTCCGCTCCCCCCTTTCTGTCTGCGGGTTCAGCGCCGCTGCGATTCTCCTGCGGATTCTGGAAATGCGCTGCTTCACGGCATCCTCAGAGACGGCCAGCTGCTCTGACAGCTCCCGCATGGAGCGTCCCTGCAGATAATGCGCCCGGATGAGGCTGTATTCCTCCTCTGTGAGCAGCTCGCGGAGACAGTCCTCTGCATAGTCCGGCAGGACCGTTTCGCAAAGGCGTTCCAGGTCCTCATCGGCGACCGCAATGTATTTCGCGTTTTTGCGCCGATATTCCAGCATGGCGAGGTCTGCCGCACGGTAGAGCCACGGACGGATGTCTTCCAGCGCTTTGAGCTTTTTCTGCTTTCTGACCAGCGCGAGAAACACCTCCTGCGTACAGTCCTTTGCCGCCTCCCTGTCCCGCAGGCGGGCGGCGCAGTAGCCGTACACAGACTGATAGTGCCGCTCGATGATTGCGTCAATCTGTTGTTTCATATGAAATTCCCTGCATCATGATGAGTGGAAAGGGCGTTTGGAATGCCCTCTGTTATGTACCGTCGGAATCGGTGCCGAACGTGACACCGCCGCGAGAGATTCTGCGTACTGCACAAAAATATGCGGTCGGATTTGTGCAGTATCACGAATGCCGCCTGCAAATCGGTATCACTTTATTATAGCATATCTGCACGCGCATTGCAATGCGGCAAAACAAAAGCCGCCCCGCCGGAAAGCTCCGGCAGAGCGGCCATGTTCGATTTTGCAGCCGGTCAGTTTTTCAGAATGCTGACATCTCCCGAGGTGGTGTGAATCTTCAGGCTGTTCGCGCCGCTGCCGCAGACATAGGTGTTGTCTGCCGTTTTGGTCATGGGCAGCTCATAATTCACATCGCCGGAGGTCGTGGAGACCGTCGCGGAAACATCCGCCTGCTCCGGCAGATACAGCGTCACAGTGCCCGAGGTCGTGTCCAGCGCGGTCTCCTGCGGCACCGCCTGCAAGCGGATCTCCTGCTTGCCGGAGGTGGTGTCCGTCTTCACCTGATCCGCCTGCTCCGCGTCAATGTGAACGGCGCCGGAGGTTGCGTGCGCGTCGATCAGCGCGCTCTGACCGCTCTGGCTGATCTCGATTCTGCCCGAGGCGGTCGTCGCCTGAATGCGGTCCGATCTGCCCGTGAAGCTGATCGCGCCGGACGCCGCATTGCCCTTGAAGCTGTCCGCATTGCCGTCGAATATCAGGTCGCCCGATGCAGAATCCATGTGCGCGGCATTCGCGGTGAGCCCGCTGCAGTCCACATCCGCAGAGGCGACGTCGATGTTCAGATTCTCAAGCTGCACGGATTCCGGCACGGTGATCTCGACCGTTTTCGGCTCTTTTTTCCGGTAGTTGCTGCCCGATTTGCAGAACTGCACATGCAGCACGTCCCCGTCGACCCATGTGTGCACCTTCTCGCTGTCCGAGAGCTGTGCCTTTGTGGTTTCTCTGACCGTCACGGTCTCAACGCTGTCGGCGCGCACCGTGACCGCCCCGGAGGGCCAGTCGATCTCGAGCGTGTGGATCTGTTCAGTGATCTCACGGTCACCGGCGATATATTTGTCGGCGTTCGCGTAGGAATAGCCGAACCCGATGCTGACTGCGCAGCCGGTCAGACAGAGCATTGCGACCGCAGCGACGGCGATGATCTGGATGATTTTCATGTTCATTACCTCCGATTCTGTTTGATGAGTGAGCATGCGGCGAGCACCAGCCCGATGACAAAGCAGCAGACCGTCCACACTGCGTTGAGATCGAACGAGAACGCCCTGCCCATCGCTTCGATATTGAGCAGCGTACCCTTTGCGGACAGCCCGACCGTCAGATTCAGGACGAGCATCAGAAAGCCCGTTGCGGCAAAGCATGCGCCGGTTTTGAGCAGCCCTCTGCCCGGCAGATAGCGGATGATCAGGAACAGCGCCCACACCCAGCTGACCAGCGGCAGGCTGATCGCGGCTGCCAGCCGATAGTAACCGATGCCGAGCCCGCCGCTCAGCCCGATGCACCACATCATTGCGAGAAACAGCACGGTTGTCACTGCCATGACGCAGAGACCCTTGCGGTTTCCGAGCACTGCGGCGACCGGCTTTGCGCGGACCGCGAAGGGTCCGAAGAGCACCGATAGCCCGAACAGCGACGCAGTTGCCGCGACAAAGAACCAGTGTCCGCCGGCTGAAATGCAGCAGACCGCCAGCAGCAGCAGCAGGCTGACCGTGAACGCGCCGAGCGTCAGAAGGGCTTTGTTCTCCGGGGCGAGCAGCGGCACGACGACCAGCGAGACCGGGATCAGCATGGCAGCCAGCACGATCAGGAACCATGTCAGCCCGCCCTGCGCGAGATTGACGATCAGGCAGATCAGCACCGGCAGCATAAAGATTCCCGCGAGAATCGTGCCCGCGACGGCACTCTTGCGCTTGAAAAAGCGTGCCTGCGATGACAGCACGGCATCCCGGTCGACGGCGATCATGCTTTCCAGTTTGTCGCCGCTGCGCTCCATTTCGAGATAACCGCGGCACTCCGGGCATTCCGCCAGATGCGCCTCCACCGCCTGACGGCTGCTCTCGCTGCAGATACCGTCATAGTAGAGCGGCAGCAGGTCGCGGATCATTTCGCAGTTATATTTCATTCTCCTCTAACCTCTCTTTCAGCTTTAATCGGGCGCGGTGAAAGGTCACTCTTGCCCATGATTCGGTTTTTCGGAAGATCATGCCGATCTGCTTAAAGGAAAGCTCTCCGAATACCCGCAGCTCGAATACCTCCCTGTAGGGCTCCTCCAGATCATGCAGCGCCATATGAATCCGGAAGATCTGATCGCTGTCCTCTGCGCATTTCTCGGGTCCGGGGGCATCGTCGAGCTGCTCCTCGGGAATCTCGCCGCCCTGCCGCGCATCGCGCCGCTTCTGGTCTGTAAACAGATTTTTCGCGATCGCGCAAAGCCACGACAGGGGCTTGGAATCCCCGCGGAACGACTGCTTCGATGTCATTGCCCGAAAGAATGTCTCCTGCGTGATCTCCTCGGCAGTATCCCGGTTTCCTGCCAGTGTCATCACGAAGGAATAGACCTGCATGTAATAGGTTTCATAGAGCTTTTCAGCGGTCTCATCCACTGTCACCGCACCTCCTTTCTTCGCTTTCCGATAATAAGACGGGGAAGAACCGGTTTCGTTACAAAGAATTTTGATTTTTTCAAAAAAATTTTTTTTGTCACTGAATCTGCTGTGTTTCAACAAAACAAGAAAGCCGGCAAACGCCGGCTCGGTCCTGTCCGTTTCCTGCATATCCGATCATTCTGCCGGATCGGCAAGACCGGCAGTATCATGCAAACAGATCCAATCCGCAGTGCTTCTGATACCACTGCACGGTTTCCTCGATATGCTTCATCAGGTTTGTCCGCGCATGCCCGTTGGAGAAACGCACCGTTCCCCGGAGCTCCTCCTCGCATCGCCGAATCTGTTGTTTCAGATGCGGCAGAAGAAGCTGCCGGTTTATCTGAAATGCTGCGGTTTTCTGATGCAGCTCACAAAACAGACAGGTGTCCACGAATTCAAAAAACAGATACACCTGATCTGCGGAGCCGTTCCCCATGATGCAGAGCGCCTGTTCAAATACCGGCTGACAGTCAGGCTGCTGATAAATACAGGCACACATGACCTTCATGGGGTCCACGGGCAGCTCCGGCGGCATTTCCATCGGCGCGACGGACGGGAACAGATCGTGTTCTCCTGTCAGGATCCGAATGACAGAACTGACATCCTGCAGATTTACATGCATGGTTATACATTCCCCCCTCGGTTTCTCTGCATCACGGTTCACAGGCGTTTCCCCGTGCTTTCCGCCGCGAATCTGCGGTACGGCATCACACACCGGCGCAGATCACCGGGTTTCGCCTGTGCCATACATCTAAAAGTAAAAATGCGGGGACGCGCATCGCCCCCGCTCCTATTATACGAAAAACACAGCGAAATGTCAATCTCCGTCACACTTTTTACGGCAAATCCGAAGGAAAGCCCCCGAACATCCTGTTGAAAACAGCGGAATCATTCTCTCGCGAAAACTGTGATCCATGCCTTTTCCGGGTGATGGTAAGACTGAATCGCAGCAAACCCGGAGGACCTGAGCGCTGCCGATATTTCATCAACGGTATAGCAGCGCATCCCGTCAGCCTGACCGGTTTTTCCGGCACTTCAAAATCTGTCAGAGCATGAATGCGTATCTGCACCGGATTCTTGTTAAACACGCTTCGGAATGTGCCGGATTGTATTTCCAATTCATCCGCAAGCGTGCCCGCATCGACAGTGGAATAAATGTCAAATTCCTGCGACGATGCCATTTGATTCTCCGTAATACAAAGCGGAATGCCGTACTGCTTCGCGGCGATCCTCGGACAGTCCGGCGCCGGGAAATCAACGTTGCTGAATATGCTCGGCGGCATGGATGTGCCGACAGAGGGCGAGGTCATTGTGCGGGATGCATGCTTGCCCCCGAAATCCCTGACAAGTGCGCAATAGAGCGCGGCGGCTGTTCCGCGCCGAGCACCCTGAAGAATGTCTGTCAGCACACCTTCCCGTAGGAGCGCTGCCGGACGCTGCTTCGGAAGATATTCCGGAGCCCTGATCTATGAAAAACGCTTTGCCGCTTGTCATGTCAAGGGGCAGATTTGTTTGTATCGTGATGCGGAGCAGCAGAGCATGTGCGATGTCTCCCTGCTCTCAAAATCATGCTCCACACATACCGATATTTGCTTCTGTTATACACAAATCAGAGTGATATTTCAATTCAAATTCCACTTTTTAGAGCGAATCAGAATGGAAGCGCCGCATAATCCGATTTTTGACACAATACGAAGTATCATTCACGCTTTCCTGAAAATGCGCCCGAAGTCTTGACAAATAAAACAGAATCCGATATAATCATGATAAATCGCGTATCAAGGAGAAGTGCCGTCTATGGAAGGCTACATTCTGAGAGAACAGACAACATACAAAACCTACATGCTGCCGATCATGGAAGTATTGGGCTGTGACATCATTCGTTCCATGAACTGGAGACTGTCATTTCTTGAATGCTGCGGAACGTATTATGATGTTTTTTTGTTCAACGGCAACCCACCGGACGAATGGATCGACGGGGACAGCCTGATGGATTGCATTGCGCGCTGCCCGGAGGTGCAATGGGTATGGGGGCTGCTGCAGGGCTTCGATCAGTCTGTTTCCAGAGAGGCAGTCTATCGGACGGAATTGGTTGATATCCGTCAGGATACCGCAATATGGACAAATCCGGTCACAATGAGAAACGCATTATCCGAAATTGAAATTGAAGCGTTTGACAGCACAATGTCCGTCGTGACCGTCAAAGATGAAAAGCTGCTCAGACAGCTGCAGCTTGCGTTTCCGAACGGCATTCTGCTTTCTCGCTATAATTCCGGTTTGGATTAAGGGCTGACAACAATACACCGTTCGCAATAATCTTATCATTGGAGGTAATATCTATGCCGCACACAAACGAAAACGAGGCTGCCCCTGCTGCCGAAGTCATGTCTGAACCGATCACGGAAGCAGCCGCAGCAGCACCTGCTGAAGCACAGGCGGAAAATACAACTGAAACAGTACAGGAAATCTGCGAATCCTTTATCGCAAACCGCGACGCGCTGCGAAAAGCCGTCAAGCTCGAAAACATGAATATGTACGTTCTGGCTGCCAATATCCTCACAACAGCCGGCGTGACCGCAGATGCCGAAAAGCTGAAAGCGCTCCGGAAGATCATGCAGAAAAAGGTCAGCTCGATCTCTTATCTGGTCATCAGAACGGAGCTGCCGCTGCTCGCGGAGCTCTGTCTTTCAGAGGACCCGGAGGCGACCGCAGAGAAGATCAGCCGCATCTATGACGTGATGAAAAAACGCTGCGGAAGATCGTTCTATGTCGCAATGCTCTCCATTCTGCTCAGCCGGACGATGGATGAGGAACAGGCTGCGAAAATCGCAGAACGCGGCAGGGCGCTGTTTGACGCCTTCCAGAAGAAGCATCCGTTCATCACGTCTGACCGCGACATCGCTGCCGCCTGCCTGCTTGCGCTCTCCGATAAAACGGACGGGGAGATTCTCGAGGAATGCGAAGCGACGCATTCCCATCTGAAAACCGCGTTCGCAGACAGCACCTTCCCGCAGTTCTGTGCATATATCCTCTGCCTGACCTACGGGCTCCCGGAGGACAAGGTGACCCGCCTGCTGGAGCTGTTTTATGCGCTGAAAGCATCCAAGAAGAAATATCCAAGAGGGCATGAGATGGAGGTTCTGGCTGCGCTCTCGCTCACGGATATCAGCACCGGAGAGCTGATGGACACGGTCATTGAGATCGAGGCGTTCCTCTCCAAACAGAAGGACTACGGTGCGCTCAGCGGCTTTGACGAGTCGCGCCGTCTGATGAATGCGGCAATGCTGGCGACAGCGGCGTTCGGAGACCGCAGCCGCACGGAAGTGAACATCATGGCGGCAATCGTCGCGCTTGCAGCCGAGCAGGATGCGGATGATGCCAGCACCGCAGCCATCATGGCAGCGACCACCTGATACAAAGCCCCAAGCGATGCTGTCAGCGGCATTCATGCAGACCTTGACATTCTGATCGCTCGGTGCTATAATAGAGCTGTCGGTAGTTTAATCAAAACAGCTGTCCTCAGCAGATGCGGCTTGCCGCCCGATGCCCGTATAACTCAACGTGAGAGATTCACGTTCGTCAAACGTGTTGTGCGACGGTTCAACTCCGTCAACGGGCTTCTTGCATG
>JAEELE010000055.1 GCA_016288755.1 Oscillospiraceae bacterium | reverse complement strand
AGATTAGATGCGCAGGATAAATGTCGATATGCAAGGAAGAAAGCCGCCGCTGGGCTGGCGCCCAGCAAGGTTTTCTGACGCAGCAGATCGGCATTTAGACAAGCAGATGACTTCAAGATTTAGTTGGGACATCAATATTATAACACAAACCGCAGAGAAATGCAATCCAAAAGCGAAAAGGTTCTCCGTGCAACAGTGATCTTTCCGCCGCAGACTGCACCGCCTGCCCCCGCGTTTTTCAGGGAGGCTGTATCTCCGATCCCGTCGGAACGGCGCGGAAGAAAAAAGCTGCCGCCCGCAGGCAGCAGCAGAAGCAGTAAAAATGTATCAGCTGAAAGCGAAACGGCGCTGACAGAAGGAATCGGCATATGCGCCGTCTGAGCGCGCAGATGCACATTCCTGCGTTCGTTCAGCTTATTTCTTTTTTGCGGTCAGCTTTCCGACACTGTAGATCGCAAGTGCGATCGAGAAAACGATACCTGCGATCGCGATGACCGGCATACCGTTTTCCGTCTTGGGCTGCAGATCAACGCTTGCGAGGATACAGGAGCCGATAAAGAGCACGCACGCGATCAGCGTGAGAACAATGTATTTGATATAAACGCCGATGCGGTCAAGCGGCTCCTGATAGCCGGTGAATTCCAGATTGATCTTCAGCTTGCCCTCCGCCAGAGCGCTCATGGAATCCGCCAGAACGCCGGGGAGCTTCTCCAGCTTTTTGCCGTTTCCGACCAGCTTTCCGCAACAGCGGCGCCGCTCCGACAGCAGCGCGCCGATCGGGAAAATCATCAGGAAAAGGCTGCGTAACCGCTCCGGTTACGCAGCCTTCATCTTTTCTGCATAAGTCAGCAGCAGCCGTGACTGCCGCTGTTTCAATGCGGCAGTACATCCGGAGCATGCTGTCTGCGATGATCTCACAGCTTTTCTATCACAGCGTCCCGGAGCTGCACATAGGTGCCGGAATTGTCCTTGTAGGTGCTGAAGACGCCGTGGACGACGATCTCAGTGCCGACCGCGGGGAAATCGTCGGGATAGCTGCGCGCATCCGCCGTCACAAATTCGATGCCCTGTGCACAGCAGGCGGTCGCATCGGAGATCAGGACGGCAAAATACTCCTTGTCGGTATTCTGGTCGCGGTAATACGCAAAGGAGCCCTTCGCACGGACCGATTTGCCGTTGTAATCCGTTTCGCCGAACACCATGTCATAGACCTGCGCATAGACCATATTGCTGTCCAGCTTGGTCAGGTCCACATCGTATTCGCCGTTCGAGGCATCCGGAACATCGACCGTCGGCTTCGGTACAGAGGATTCAGCGTCCGCCGCGGTGCTGTTCTGCTGCCCGGCGATCACCTCGTCGATCTTCTGCGTATTCGTCGCGCCGCAGCCGGTCAGCAGCAGCACGGAAAGCATTGCGGAAATCCAGATTCGTTTCATTGTAATCAACCTCTTTTCAAAATGGCGGACAAGCCGCAGAATACCAGAAACACGGCAATATCTGCCGTGACGATCGTGGAGCCGACCGGCGTGGAAAACAGGATCGAAAGCATAATGCCGACCGCCGCACACAGCACGGAAATGACCGCAGAGCAGAGAATGACGCCGCGGAAGCTGCGGAACAGCCGCATCGCGGAAAGCGCCGGGAAAATGATCAGCGCGGAGATCAGCAGCGAGCCGACCAGATTCATCGCCAGCACAATGACGGCTGCCGTGATCAGCGCGATCACGAGATTGTACGCATTCGCATTGATGCCGGATGCCCTGCAGAAGCTCTCGTCGAAGGTCACGGCGAAGATCTTGTTGTAAAACAGCAGAAACACCGCGATCACAATGACCGCCATGATCACGCAGAGCGTGACGTCGGATTTTTTCAGCGTCAGAATGGAGGTCGAGCCGAACAGCGTGCTGCAGACATCGCCCGTGACATTTCCCGAGGAGGGGAACACATTCATCAGCATATAGCCGATCGCCAGCGCACCGACGGAGATCATCGCGATCGCGGCATCACCCTTGATCTTTGTATTCTGCCCCGTGCGCAGCAGCAGCACCGCTGAGAGCAGCGTCACCGGCAGCACGATGACCGTTTTATTCGTCAGACCGGTGACCGCCGCGACTGCCATCGCGCCGAACGCAACATGGGAAAGCCCATCGCCGATGAACGAAAACCGCTTCAGCACCAGCGTCACGCCGAGCAGCGAGGAGCACAGCGCGATCAGCAGCCCGACCGCAAAGGCATAGCGCACGAACGGATATCGGATAAAATAATCCGCCAGTGTCCGCAGTTCATTCATGTGCCGCACCTCCTGCCGCAAGAAATTTCTGTCCGATCTCGCTCTTCTGATAGTCCTCTGCCGTTCCGAAGAAGAGCTGCTTTTTGGCGCCGATCTGCAGAATATGCGAGGCATACTGCACTGCTGCGCGGACATCGTGCGAGACCATGATGATCGTGATGCCCTCACGGTTCAGCCGCGCGATCAGCTCGTAGAGATCGGTCTGCGCCTTCGGGTCCAGCCCCGTGACCGGCTCGTCGAGCAGCAGCATCGAATCAGCAGCGCAGAGCGCCCTTGCCAGCAGCACGCGCTGCTGCTGCCCGCCGGACAGATTCCGGTAGCATCGCCGCGCGAGCGCCGCGATGCCGAGCCGCTGCATATTCTGCTCGGCAAGGCTGCGCTCCTGCTTGGTGTAGAACGGGTGCATCCCGCATTTGCCGAGACAGCCGGAGCGCACGATCTCGCGCACCGTCGCAGGAAAATCCCGCTGCACGACCGTCTGCTGCGGCAGATAGCCGATGCCGGAGAAATTCCGCGTGATATTGCCGCCCGCCGCACGGTGCAGCCCGAGCAGCGCCTTGACCAGCGTGCTTTTGCCGGAGCCGTTTTCGCCGAGAATACACAGATAATCGCCGCTGCTGACCGTAAAATCGAGCCCCTCCGCCACAATTCCGGTCTCATAGCCGAGCGACACCTGTTCGCAGATGATCTCCTCACCCATGCCGTTCCCTCCTCACTGCATCATCCCGCTGCCGGTTATTTCAGCGCGTCCTTCAGTGTGTCATAGTTTTTCTGCATCAGCGAGAGATAGGTGTCTCCGCCCGCGGCGCGGTCCCTCGTGACCGACTGCAGGGAATCCAGCACGGCGATTTTCTGGTTTTTCGCCTTGGTATTGTCAATGATCGTCTGTGCGATCTTACCGTCAGAGGTTTCGATCGTGAAGACCGTATCACAGCCGAGCTCGTCCGTTTTTCCGGCGAGAAAGACGATCGTTTCAAAGCTCGCCTCGGTCTCTGCCGAGCAGCCGACAAACGCCGCATAGTAATCCAGACCGTAGTCATCCGCGAAATAGCGGAACGGGAACCGGTCGCCGAACACCAGCGTTTTCTGCTTCGCGCTGTCAGCGAGCGCCTTGAAATCGCCGTCGAGCTTGTCGAGCTGCGCGGTATATGCATTGAGATTGGCTTTGTAATCCGCGGCGTTTGCGCTGTCCAGAATGCACAGCTTCTCGGCAATTTCCGTGCAGAGCAGCTTTGCATTTCTCAGCGAGAGCCAGACATGCTCGTCGTATTCGACCTCGCCATCCTCGTGGTCGTGGTCATGGTCATGATCGTGATCGTCATGTTCATCGTGATCTTCGTCATCATGATCGTGGTCATGCTCCATGCCCTCCTTGACCTCTTCCTCCTTCGCGGCATCGCCCATGACATCCATGAGACTGACGACCTGCATCTCCTTGTTGACCGCACCGGCAAGCGCATCCTCCGCCCATTCGTCCGATTCGCCGCCGACATAGACAAACAGATCGCATTCCGCGATTTTTGCGATATCGACCGCAGTTGGCTGATAGTTGTGCAGATCGACGCCGGAATCCAGCAGATAGGTCAGCTCTGTCTGCGCCGCGCGGTCTCCGAGCAGCTGTCTCACCCAGTCATATTCCGGGAAGATCGTGCAGACAATGCTGAGCCGTTCTCCGGCGTTCGCATCGGTGCCCGGCACGCAGCCGGTCAAGGCAGCTGCCGCAAATGAAGCGCACAGCATCAGGCTGAACATTTTTTTAGACATAAAAATCCCTCCGTATACAAATTGATCGCGGTTTTCCGCACACGACAAACGCACCGTGCTCTGTCACACGGCAGGTTCGGTATGCTCCCGTCAGTTTTGTATCGGAGGGGTTTAATTCAGCAGCTTCACTTTCAGCGTCACCGGCGTTCTGCCGGAGGCTTCGCGGGTCCCGGCAGTGCGCGGAATGACAGCATATTTCGCGAAAAACAGCACCGGCAGCACAGCAGCGGCGGCAGCGGCAGCTCCGCGCAGGCGCTGATCGCACTGCTCCAGCACGGCACAGACGGCACAGCCTGCGCCGGTGCAGTCATGGTGCGTATGCGCGGCAGCACAGAACACGGCTGCGAGCACGGAAACACAAAGCATGACCGTCACCAGAACAGCCGCAATTTTGCTGTATTTCTTCATGCTGCACACCGCCTTTCTTCTGTATGGATCATCGGGACCGTTCAAATTGATAATGTGTATCATTTTTGCTTCAATGTTTATTATACTGCTTTGCACTGAATTGTCAAGGCAGCAATGCGATATTTGATGATATGCACACTTAATCGGCGTGATGTTGGCGGGTATCATTCAGAATGCCGATACCAATTCCAGCCTGTGCAGCGATCTGTCTGCGGAACAAACCGGAAAAACGCTTTTCCGGCGCTTGAAAAAGGCTGCTTTGCGCATCGGACAGGATCACGGTCTGCGCGTGCCGGGCGATGATTCTCTCCTTGACATGATACGTTCAGAAATGCTATAATAAAGATGCGCCCATTCGGATGTGCTGACACACATGCGTTCTTCGTGCTTTGCGGCGGAAGGGGCAGCAACAGCCCGAACGACGTCCGACCGGCTTGTGACACACAGAGAAACCGATCATATTCAGCTTTCATCACACGATTGCGGAGGAACAAGTCATGATACACAAGCTCAAAAACCATATCTGCGAGACCTTCGTCGGCAAGGAGGAGACCGTCGAAAACCTGCTGATCTGTCTGTTCTCCGGCGGTCATGTTCTGCTGGAGGGGATCCCCGGCGTCGGGAAAACGACCCTTGCCTCCACACTCGCCCGTTCCGTGGCGTGTGATTTCGGAAGGATCCAGTTTACGCCCGATACGCTGCCGACCGATGTCATGGGCACAGAGATCTTCAATATGAAGACCGGGAATTTTGAATACCGGGAGGGCGCGGTCATGCACCAGATCGTGCTTGCGGATGAGATCAACCGCACCTCGCCCAAGACGCAGGCAAGCCTTCTGGAAGCGATGGCGGAGGGGCAGACGACCGTCGGGGGTGTCCGGTATAAGCTGCCGCAGCCCTTTATGGTCATTGCGACACAGAATCCGATCGAGTTCATGGGGACCTATCCGCTGCCCGAAGCGCAGATCGACCGCTTCATGATGAAAATCACCGTTTCCTATCCCGATGCGGCGGAGGAGCTTCGCATGACGCGCAATATGCTCGAGGGGAAAACGCCCGAAACGGTCGAAAGTGTCATCACCAGCGAGGACGTGCTCCGCATCAGAGCGGAGGTCGCACAGACCGTGATCAAGGATGATGTGATCGGCTATGCGCGGAATATCGCGGAAATGACAAGAAACGAAAAACGGTTTGTGCTCGGCGCAAGTCCCAGAGCGGTGCTTGCGCTCGTCAGGGCGTCGCAGGCAAAGGCATATCTCGAGGGCAGGGATTTTGTCAAGCCCGACGATGTCAAAGCGGTTGCGCCGTTTATTCTCGGGCACCGGCTGACGCTGACCTCCGAAGCCAGGATCGCGAAGGAGAACAAGGACGACATCCTCCTCAAGCTGATCCACAAGACAAAGATCCCGCTTTGAACACCGTTCACCGCGACATGACATGCAGAGGGTTATTATGAAGAGAAACAGGATCATCTGGTTTTGCCTGTGGGTGCTGTCTGTTGTCGGGATCAGCCTGAAGGGCGGCGCTGTCACCTACGGCTTTTTCGCCGTCCTGACCTTGATCCCCCTTTTTTCCGCGCTGTATCTGCTTGCGGTCTATGTGCTGTTCCATATCTATCAGGAGCTGGAAAACCGGTTCGTCTGCGTGAACGAGCCTGTGCGTTACCGCTTTACGCTGGTGGACGAATATCCGCTGCAGTTTGTCAGCATCCGGGTACGGTTTTTCTCGTCCTTTTCGTCGATCACTGACCTGAACGACGAAACGGAATATGAACTGAAGCCCGGCTCCAGGATCGAGAAGGAGACAAGGCTGATCTGCAGATACCGCGGCGAATATGAGATCGGCGTCAAGGAGATCGAGGTGCAGGATTATTTCAGGCTGTTCCGGCTGAGATACCGAAACAAGGAGTGCATCCACGCGGTCGTGAAGCCGCAGCTGCTGACGGTCGGCACGCTCGGCGGCATCACGCTTTCCGACGCCGTCAGAGCGTCAGAGCACAGCCGGTCGGAGCCGGATGTCACAAGCCGCGAATATGTGCCCGGGGATGACCGCAGACTGATCAACTGGAGCCAGTCTGCGAGACTGGGCAGCCTCATGACCAGAAATCTGACCGGCTCGGACCATCAGGAGATCGCAATTATCACGGATACGTTCCGGCACAGTCAGGCGCGCACCGAATATCTGCCGGCAGAGAACAAGATGCTCGAGATCACGCTGGCTGTCTCCTATTATTTCAGCCGGAACAATATCTGTGCTGCCGAATATCATCTGGACGAGACGCTTCTGCGCCTGACCGTGGAGAGCACATGGAAATTCGAGGAGTTTTATGAGGCTGTTTCGTCGATCCGGTTCAGCAGCCTCCATACGCACGGAAAGCTGTATGAGTCGATGATGCAGAGAGGGGATATTTTCAGGAGCGCGATGGTGTTTCTGGTGCTGTCGTCATGGGATGCGCAGACCGATGCGCTGCTCCGTGCGCTCGAGGGCAGTGATCTGTCTGCGGTCATCTGCTTTGTCAGCGAGCACGCGCAGGATATCCCCGATCTCTCCGACCGGAAAGGCTGTACGCTGATCCCGATCTCACCGCATACTGATCTGGAAAAGGGGTTTGGCGTATGATGATCCTGTACGATATCATTCAGACCCTGCCGCTTTCCCTGCTGGCGGTCATGCTGTTCGGCAGATATGCCGGTGTGCCGGACGGAAAGCTGTCCGCATATGCCGTCTGCACGGTCTTTACGCTCTGTCTGGCGGCGCTCCGCAGAATGAAGCTGAGAGGCAGACTGCGCAGCATCGGAACGGTCTCCGTTTTTGCTGCCGGACTGCTGCTCGCCGCCGGAGAGGAATCCCGGAAGCAGTTCTGTGCGGCGTATTTCTGGGTGCTCTGGATATTCGGCTTTGCTCTGGCGGCGCTGACCGCAGCCATGCTCGCGGAGCAGAGCATCTGGATCAAGCGTGCGTCAGCAGCTGCACTGCTGGGCGTCTGCATCGCCGGGACCGTATCGGGCTGGCGGATCGGCAAGGCGGCGTTTGCGCTGATCTGTCTGATTCTGCTGATCCGCACGGCAGAGGAGATCCAGCGGAAATGGAGCAAGAGCGGCTTTCCCGAGTGCAAGGGGCATATCACCAGAATCACGCCGGTGTTTCTGGTGCTCATGCTGACCGTCTTTCTGCTGCCCGCTCCGGAAAAGCCCTATGACTGGCAGCTCGCAAAGGATATCTGGTCGCGCGCAGCCTTCTTTTTCACAAGGCTGTACGGAAACATCACGCATTCCGACGACGATTACAGCGCGATGGGCTTCTCGGAAGACGGCAGCTTTTCCGCCGGGCTGCGCGGGAACGATGCGCAGGTGCTCTCCGTGACGACAGATACTCCGACGGTGCGGGATTATAAGCTGGTCGGCTGCATCAGCGGGCATTTCACCGGCAGAGAATGGCTGTTCGATACAGAAAACAGCTCCCGGCTGTTCGACACGATGGAAACATACTGCGCTGTGCGGAAATATGACAGCGCCTATGCATTCGATTATCTGCGCAAGGCGGAGCTGCAGTGCGAATCGCTGCTTTACAACACGCAGTATGTGTTTGCGCCTGCGAAGCTCCGGCTGGAGGAGACAAAGCGGCAAAGCAAGGATATCCTCGAACGGAACGGCAGCGTGCAGTCCGAAAAGGTCCTCCGTTACCGGGACAGCTACACGCTATCGGCTTATCTGCTCAACCGCGCAAATCCGAATCTGGCTGGGCTTCTCACCGCTGCCGGACCGATCACGCCGTCGGAATGGGAGCAGGCAGCGAGGGGGGAGAGCGTGTTCTATCAGGACGGCTATACCTTCGCGGATTATCAGGCATACCGCAGTGCCGTATATGAGACCTACTGTCATCCCTGCGGTGTTTCGGAAAAAGTCGGCGCGGTTCTGGAGGAGATCGGGAGCCGCACTGCCGATCGCTGGGAAGCCGCGAGGATGCTGGAGGCGTATCTCGGGCGCATGGAGTATTCCACAGACTGCGGCGCACTGCCCGATTCTGTTTCGGACCCCGGCAGCTTTCTGGATTATTTTCTGTTCACGGCGCAGAAGGGCTACTGCATGCACTTTGCGACGGCGTTCGTGCTGATGGCAAATGAAATGGGGATTCCCTGCCGCTATGTGCAGGGCTACAGTGTCCTGTCCGACGGCGCCGGACAGTTTACCGTGCGGCAGAGCGATGCGCACGCATGGCCGGAGGTATATTTCGACCATGTCGGATGGGTCGCATTTGAGCCGACGCCCGGTATTGCCGCTTCGACGGGCTGGCAGATCCGAAAACAGGATCCCGCCGAAGCCGGTCAGAGCATTCAGCCGCCGGAGACCGTGCATGAACCTGAGAAAATCGACGAGCAGCCTGCCGATTCCGAACCCGAACGCAGACGGCTGAATCCGATGCTGTTCGTTGTCCCGGTATGCGGCGTCATCGGATTTCTGATCCTGATCCTGCTGTTCAGCCGTGCGGCGTCCCGAAGAAAATACAGGCGCATGGGCTTCCGGGAAAAATACCGGTATCTGACCCAGCAGAATCTGCGCCTGCTCGGATATCTGGGATTCCGCATGGAGGGGGAGGAGACGCTGGAGGAATACCGCAGACGGATCATGAGCTCGGACCGTCCGGATCTGACGGAAACACTCGGCTTTCTCTCGGTCTATGAGGCTGTGCTGTACTCCGACCGGGAAGTCACCGGAACGGATATCCTTCTGGCGGAGCACAGCAAAGAGGTGCTCTGCGCGCTGGCGAAAAAAAGAAAGCTGCTGTTCCGGCTGCTGCTGATCGGGATGCAGTAACGCGCGCCGCGAATCAGCTGAAACGGGAATCGTCACAGCAGGGGAGCTGCAGCAACGGAAAACTGAACAGAGTAAACCGCCGTCTGTCAATGCGCAGGCGGCGTTGCGCTGTGTACATCCCCGCCGCCGATGCGAAGGCTTTGGTGTCCTCGTCCCAGAAGAAGTAGATGCCGCCCTTTTTGTCGTCAAAGCAATATGCGGTATCCGCGAGATTGAGTGCGAATGTATAGCAGAAGAAGTGCAGCTCCTTGGTCGTACCGGCGGGCTGCTCCTTGCTGCCGTACTGCAGCTTCAGCGAATCTGCGAGGATCGGGTTGCCCTTTTCGTCGGTCAGATAGGTGACGATATCCGCTTCATCGACGATCATCATCGGGATCGCGGTGAGCGTCACGAGGGAGAGCGCGATCGCCGGGAGCTTTGTTTTCAGATTTGCCATGAGAAAAACCTCCTTGAATTGGTGTTGAGTTTATTCAATCACACCGAAACGCAGAAGTCTACTGCCAATCCGGCATTAAAAATTCTCCTGCACGGACAGGGGGCGATGATGAGAAGGGAGTCAGGTCACGCAGAAGATGCGGCAAATCCGCAGAATACCGGCACCGGTCCTGTCACGGGAATACCGCAGCAGGCACTTTTCGGTTGTTCTGCGACAGCCGATGCTCAGATGAGTGCCGGGAGAAAAACAGCATCGGATGAGAGCGCCTGCTGACAAAAATCCGGTTTCAGGCTGTGCAATCGTCTGAACGCCCAAAAACCGGCGATAATTCCGCCCGAAATTCTGTCATTATGCTAATTGAAATCATCTTGACATTGACGCGGCGTCAAGGTGTATAATAAAAACGGTGATGGAAATGCAGAAGCCCAAACATATCAGCGAGGTCTGTAAACTGCTTGACACGACCTCCCGCACGATCCGGTATTACGAACAGCTCGGTCTGATTCATTCGACACGGGAAACGCCCTCCGCGCCCCGCCGTCTCGATGCCGACAATATCGAACAGCTCAGACGAATTCTGTTTCTCCGGAAGATCGGTCTATCGCTGGATGAGATCACGGTTGTCTGCCGGGAAAAAAGGGACGCCGCAGAGCTGATCCGTTCCAAAAGCGTCGCATTATCTGCCGAGATCACAACACTGATGGAACGCATCAAGCTGCTGGAGCGTGTGATGGAGGCGGCAGAGAAAAACGAGGACATCTATGCACTCGATCTGCAGCGGGAATCGGAGGAGCTGGATGCGTCGCATCTGAAAACGGCGGAGATCATCGCGAATCTGATGCTTTCACGCAGATTTGCGGAGATCACACCGTATCTCCGACCGGAGCTCCGGGAGCATCTGACGCCCGCATATATGGCACAGTCATGGGAACGGTTCACGGAGCCGTGCGGCGCTTTTGTTGCCGTGGTGAAGCGGGAAACGGAGGGCAGCGTTGTCAGGTATTATCTGCGCTTTGAGAAGGTCGGTGCGATCATCGTCATCCCGTTCAGGGGCGAGCTGCTGGGCGGGCTGTATCTGACATACTGGAATGAAAAGGAGCAGGGAGCATGTTTGAAGAAAGCGTACTGAAACGTATTCAGGTGACGGAGCAAAGCGGCGTCCGGATCGTCGGAGACAAGGTGATCTACATTGACCCGATCAGAATTGTCGGCGCGCCGCACGATGCCGATCTGATTCTGTTCACGCATCCGCATCTGGACCATTTTTCGCCGAAGGACGCCAAAAAGCTGATGAAGGACAGCACGGTCATTGCGGCACCGAAGAGCATGGCGGTCATGTGCCGCCTGCTGCTCGGCAGAAAACCGGTCCCGCTGCTGCCCGGCGAGACGCATATGCTCTGCGGCGTCATGGTGGAGACGGTGGCAGCCTATAACCGCTGCAAGCCTTTTCACCTCAAAGCGATGAAGTGGCTCGGCTATGTTCTCAGTTTCGGGCAGACACGGGTTTATATTTCCGGCGATACCGATATCACCGAGGAAAGCAAAGCCGTTTCCTGCGATATTGCGCTGCTGCCGATCGGCGGCGGAGGCTATACCATGAATGCGGAGCAGGCGGCAGAGCTCGCAGCAGCCATCGCGCCGCATACCGTGATCCCGATTCATTACGGCAAGCTCCTCGGCGGGGCGAGTGCCGCAGAGCGCTTCCGTGCAGCACTGGACAGCCGCATTGAAGCGGATATCCGTCCGACAGCGTTCAGCACGGTGATGGTTTCCATGTATCTCAGAATCGCCGTGTTGATTCCGCTCTGCGTCGTGCTTGGGTATTTCATCGGAAAGCTGCTTTGAATCCTGTGCTGACGCTGAAACTGCATCGGAGCTCCCTGAGGAGGGGGGCTCCGCCTGTTTTGGCTTGCATCGAATCCCGTTCCTGCGCATGCACTGCACCAAAACGAACTGCGAGGGGCAATTTGAAAACGCGGTGTGCAGGGGAGCGGCTGCGGTCAGTTTTCCATGCAATTCAATATCAAACGAATGAGGGAACCCGAAGGCTCCCTCATTTTGTTTGTGCTATTTGACCGTCAGCTTTGCTGCGTCTGAGGTGACCGTGCTGCCGTTTCCGTCGGTGACGATGCAGCGATACTGCCAGTCGTTGCAGGTCGATTTTGCGGTGATCGTCAGGGTCGCGGCGGCCGCGCCGGATGCACCGGAATTGTACTGCCACTGATAGCTCAGACCGATTCCCGTTGCTTTGACCGTGAACCTCGCCGCGGTGCCGGACGATGCCTCGACGCTCGCGGGCTGCAGTGATGAAAAACAAAGCAGCACACGGTACGGTGTGCCTGCGCAGGGCTGCAGCATAACAATCATGCCGGAGTTTTGAGCGCTCAGGCTTCCTCATTTGGTGCTGCCCGGGGTCTCAGTCTGCTGCTGCGCTTCTGCGTTTGCGAAACGAAAATTATTACAATCTCAGAATCCTCTTGACAAATCCGCCGAAAGCTGATACAATAGTACTGGACACGACAGATAGTGCATCATAGCGTTCACAAGCACTATATATTGTGTTTTGTGCAGCGGATATACGGGACCGCACAGTCAGATGCGGGACCCGGAATGCGGGAAAGGCGTGAGAATACGTGAAAATTGCAGGTCTGCAAAAGCTCACTCTGCTGGATTATCCGGGGAAAACAGCCTGTACGGTTTTCACATGGGGCTGCAATCTCCGCTGTCCGTTCTGCCACAATGCAGGACTGGTGACGGAGACCTTCCGGGAGGCGATGACGCCTGATGAGCTGTATGCGTTTCTGAAAAAGCGCATCGGGCTGCTCGACGGCGTGTGCGTGACCGGCGGCGAACCCCTGCTCCAGCCCGACCTGATCCCGTTACTGGAGCCGATCCGCGGCATGGGCTTTCACATCAAGCTGGATACCAACGGCACACAGCCCGAAAAGCTCCGGCAGATCTGTGAAAGCGGTCTCATCAGCATGGTTGCCATGGACATCAAAAACTGCCCCGGGAAATACGCTGTGACTGCCGGAACGGACAGCATCAGCGTGGAGGCGGTGCAGCAGAGCGTCCGGTATCTCATGCAGCAGGCAGGGCTTCCGTATGAATTCCGCACGACCGTTGTCAGGCAGTACCATACTGCCGCGGATTTCGCCGCGATCGGGAAATGGATCCGCGGAGCAGACGCCTATTATCTGCAGAGCTTCATCAACTCCGGTCATTTGATCGACGACTCCGTGACCGGCTGCACGCCCTCCGAGATGCGGGCGTTTCTCGAAATTGTCCGCAGGGATGTGCCGAATGCCGCACTGCGCGGGATTTGAATTCTCGGAAAACACGATTGATCAGGAGGTTTGTTCATGTATCAGGTAACCAAGCGCGACGGACAGGTGGTCGAGTTCGAGATCACGAAGATCGCGGAAGCAATCCGGAAGGCATTTGAAGCCAAAAACAGGCAGTATCACCCCTCTGTCATTGACTTTCTGGCGCTGCGCGTCACGGCAGACTTTGAAGAGAAGATCAAAGACGGTCTGATCGCTGTTGAGGACATTCAGGACAGCGTGGAGCGCGTGCTCGGCGAAGCGGGCTACAGCGATGTTGCAAAGGCATATATCCTCTACCGCAAGCAGCGCGAAAAGCTCCGCATGATGAGATCCACGATCCTGGATTACAAGGAGACCGTTGACAGCTATGTCAAGGTCATGGACTGGCGCGTGAAGGAGAATTCGACGGTCACCTATTCCGTCGGCGGTCTGATCCTGAACAACTCCGGCGCCATCACCGCAAACTACTGGCTCTCCGAGATCTATGACGATGAGATTGCAGAGGCACACCGTTCCGGCGCGATGCACATTCACGATCTCTCCATGCTGACCGGCTACTGTGCAGGCTGGTCGCTCAAGCAGCTCATTCAGGAGGGGCTCGGCGGCGTCGAGGGCAAGATCACCTCCGCACCGGCAAAGCATCTGGCAACGCTCTGCAACCAGATGGTCAATTTCCTCGGCATCATGCAGAACGAATGGGCAGGCGCACAGGCATTTTCGTCCTTCGACACCTATCTCGCGCCGTTTGTCAAGGCGGATAACCTCCCCTACAATCAGGTCAAGAAATGCATTGAATCCTTCGTGTTCGGTGTGAATACGCCGTCCCGCTGGGGTACACAGGCTCCGTTCTCCAACATTACGCTTGACTGGACCGTGCCGAATGACCTCGCAGAGCTGAACTGCATTGTCGGCGGCAAGGAGATGCCGTTCAAGTATAAGGACTGCAAGGCAGAAATGGACATGATCAACAAGGCGTTCATCGAGACCATGATCGAAGGCGACGCACAGGGCAGAGGCTT
>JAEELE010000005.1 GCA_016288755.1 Oscillospiraceae bacterium | reverse complement strand
GTCCCCGCACCCCTGCCAAAGGGGTACTACCCCTTTGGAATCCCATTATATGTGATTTTGACGCTGATACGCCATTTTTATTATAATGGGATTCGTAAGGGACGCAGTCCCTTACGCGGGAGTTTGAGGTGAGTTTGCCTGCAAACTCATAGCGAAGCGTGCGGGAGTCCCTCAATATCAATCCGTCGGAGACACTTTATCTACAGACTGTGCGGAATGCGGAATATGGAATTCCGCATTCCGCATTTCACTATGAGAGCCGGATCATCAGTGTCACGGCGAGTCCGCCGCCGCGGTTCCCGCATCTGAGCTCGCCCTCCATCCGGCGCATCAGCTCGCTCGCAATATAAAGCCCGAGCCCGCTGCCCTCCTTGCCGCCGGAATTGCTCTTTCCGCGGTAAAACTTGGTCGTGATCAGCTCCAGCTCCTCCTCGGGCACGCCGCCGCCGCTGTCTGAAATCTCCATGCAGAGATGCTCCCCGGCAAAGCGATAGCGCACCGTGATCGGCGTCCCCGCATATTTGCAGGAGTTGCTGATCACATTCCCGATGACCTGCGAAAGCCGGTTTTTGTCGACCGAGAGCAGACATTCCGGCGGCGGCGTCTCCTCCGTCACCAGCCCGCGGGTGTCGTGCACCGCGAGCAGCGTATGCAGCAGCTCTGCAGGGTGATCCTGACAATGCACCTGCATCTCGCCGAGCTCCCCGAGCGCCTCGCTCATGAGATTGTCGGCGAGTGTGTCGATCTGCTCCGCCTTCTGGCTGATAATGTCAATCTTTCCGCGCAGATAGGCGTCCTGCGTCTTGACCGAGAGCAGCTCGCAGATCAGCTTGATGCCGGTGACCGGCGTCTTGATATCGTGCCCGAGGGTCGCGGCAAGCTCCTTTTCCCGCAGCCGCAGCGCTGTCTCCCGGCTGCGGGCTGCACGCAGCTCCTCTCGCATGATGTCAAAGCTCTCGGTAAAGCTGCCGAAAAGATTGTCCTGCTCCATCATCAGCGGGTCGTCGAGCATGCCCTGCGCGATCCGGTCGGCGAATTGCCGCATCCGCCGGAAGGGCACGACGATCCGCCTGCGGACATAGAGCCCGATGCCGAGCAGCACCAGCAGAACCGCCCCCATGAATACCGCAGCGCACAGCAGCAGATGCCGCTGCATCCGGTCGTAGGCGCTCAGCACCGGGTCGGGCAGCGCCACCGTCCCGAGAAAACGGCTCTGCTCGGTGACTGCCGTACACAGCAGCCCCTGCTGCACCGCCGCCGATGCGGTCTCCGCGTGCGCGGGGGCATCCGGCGAGGCATAGAGCAGCGCGCCGTTTGCGTCATAGACCAGAAACGGCACGCCGAAATCCGCCTCCGAGAGCGATGCGGGGTCGTCAAAATGCTCTTTGACGGTCTCAGTGATATCGTTGAGCAGCACGCTGTCGCGCCGGTTCCTTGCGGCGCGGTCGGTCTGCGCACAGAGCAGCAGGAGCAGCAACGCCGTCACTGCCGCCGCTGCCGCGAGAAATCTCAGATAGCTTTTCATGGCTCCTGCCCGTCTCCCGCAGGCTCGCAGATATACCCGACGCCCCACACCGTGCGGATCAGCACGGGCGCTGCGGGGTCGGCTTCGAGCTTCTCCCGCAGATGCCGGATATGCACCGGCAGCGTGCCCTCCCCGATGAAGCTGTCCTCCCACACATTCTGCAGGAATTCCTCCTTCGTGACGACCCTGCCGCGGTTTTCGAGCAGATAGCGCAGCATCTTGTATTCCATCGCCTTGAGCGGCACAGCCTCCCCGCGGCGGATGATCCGGTGCAGCCCGGTGTCGAGGCAGATCTCCGGCGCGATCGGGATACGCTCCGACGCCGCACCCTCCGGCACGGCTTTTGCGGAGACAGCGCTTGCCGCCTGCGCTGCCTGCTGATACCGCTTGAGGATCGCCTTGACCTTCGCGAGCAGAATGCTCAGCGAAAAGGGCTTGCGGATGTAGTCATCGCCGCCGATGTTCAGCGCCGTGAGAATGTCGTCGTCGCTGCTGCGCGCGCTGATGAAGAGGATCGGCATGTCGTAATCCCGGCGAATCTGCTTGCAGAGCGCAAAGCCCGAGTGCGCGCCGAGGTTGATATCCAGAAGCAGCAGCTGCACGCTGTGCGCACCGAGAAAGCTGACCGCCTCTTCATAGCCCGTGACGAACGCCGTGCGCACGTCAAACATGTTGAAATATTCCGCGGTGTTCTCCGCGATGGTCACGTCATCGTCAACGATCAGACAGTCGTACTGCACAGGCATTCCTCCTTTTGGCGCAGCCCGTTCAGATCCGTCCGGGAAGCGGACTCCGCCGTGATTCTTTTCTTGCGGCAGCACCGCACAGAGCCGGCGGTGCAGATGCGCAGATCATGCCGTCAGGCGGGCTTTGTGCGGTGCTGTCTTTCTTTCAGGATGCCAGTCCGCTCAGAATCCGGATCTCCGAGCCGGTCTCGCCGACGAAGACAATCCTGCCGTCCTTCGGGAGCGGGAAGGTGCTGCCGTAGTCCTTCATCAGGCTTGAGGCGATCACGCGGTCATTCCGGTCGTAGACATAAACGGCTGCCCGCGCGGGAATTTCCAGCTTCACGGAGCGGTCTGCGCTGCTGCCGATATTATACCACGCAGCAGCCCCGGTTGTCAAATGCACCTGTGTCAGATCGGCGGGCAGCTCCGGGATGCTGTCCTCCGAAAGATAGCAGCAGTCCTGCACGGTGTCGCAGAGCAGCTCCTGCCCGTTTTCGGTGCGCATCTCGATATCGCTCTGATCGCGGCTGCATGTGTTCGGAATGTGCAGCCGCGACTGCGCATGTGTCTCATCGCAGACCGCAAGCTCGTTGACATAGCCGCCGACGCCCGCCGGGAGCACGAGCCTGCGCATCTGCTGCCCGCAGTAGGCGCAGTCCGAGCAGCCGCCGCTGATGAGGTAATAGCACTTGCCGTCCCGCGCCGCCCATGCCTGCTGCACTGCCTCGCTGACGGGATTCTCCGCGAGCCGCTGCAGCATATAGGTCATTTCGGAGGCGGAATAGCCGATGCTTGCGTCGCCGCTGACCGAGCGGTAGAGCAGATAGGGCTCGCCGTCCTTCTCGGTGAAGGACACGACGGTCTGTGTGTCGGCGGGCTGTGCGGCATTCCCCGATTCCGGATTGCCCTTGACCTCGACAAAGCTGCCCTCTGCCGTCGGGAGGAAATACAGCGTTTCGCCGGTCGGGTCGCTCAGATCGTCGACCTGCATGTATTTGCCGCCGGGGAAGCTGATCTGCCGGATGCCGGTGCCGCCCTGCCAGAGCCCTGCATACTGCAGCTGCTGCTCCGGCACGCTGCCGGCTGTCTCCATGTGCTCCGGCTTTTCGTGCGTGACCGTGATGCCCTGCTCGCTGAGCGCAATGTCCATGAGCGCCTTCGCAAGCAGCGTGTCGGCGCTGCTGTCGGCACCGGAGGAGAGCACCGCGACGCTGATCTGCGCATCGGGTGCGACCAGCAGCTCCGCGTGCTGAAAGTCCAGATCGCCGCCCTTGCTGATCACCTGAACGCCTGCCGCTTCGTAATCCGCATCGCTGACGCTGTCCCAGCCGAGCCCGAAGCCGTCCTCGTAGGGGTCGTCACTCTGACGGGTGCGCATGGCATCCTTCGCGGACTCCGAGAGCAGCGCCGTGCTGCCGGTGAAGAACGCCGCGCCGAACCGGCTGAGCTCCGGCGCGGTCGAGAGCACGCCGCCCTCGCCGATGCCCGTACAGTAATCGGGCGTGAATTCCGTATTGTCGCGGAAGACCCGCACCTGCTCGGGCGTCTGAAAGGCGTTCCACGGCGTGCCGGTCTGCTGCAGACCGAGCGGCGCGCAGATATGCCGTTCGAGGTAATCCGTGAAATCCTCGCCGCTGACGCGCTCCACGACCAGCTCGAGCAGCATGAAGCCGTCGTTGCAGTAGCAGCCGTATGCGCCCGGGTCAGCCTTCAGCCGCTCCTGACTGAGATGCTGCAGAAAGCTGTCGTGCATGGCAGTGCTGCGGTCGCCCAGCAGAATGTCGCCGCCGTAGCGGCTGCCCATCAGCCCGGATTCATGGTTCATCAGCATCCGCACGGTGATGTCCCTGTACCGGCTGTCCGCCATCGTGAATTCCGGCAGATATTCGGTCACGTGCGCGTCGATATCGAGTCTTCCCTGATCGGCAAGCTGCATCGCCGCCGTTGTCACGAACATTTTGCTGACCGAGCCGACCGAGCTGAGCGTATCTGTTGTTTCATGCGGCTTGTTCTCCGCGACAGCAGCCTGTGCCGCCGTGCCGGTCTGTGCTGCGGCGGGCAGCAGCAGCATCACAGCCGCCGCAGAAAGCATCATTCTGTAATACGGTTTCATATGCGCTCCTTATTCTGTCATCAGTTCGCAGACTGAGATTTTCTTGATCCTTCCCGCGCCGAGCCATGCACAGCCGAAGCAGAATGCGAGGATCAGCAGGTCCAGCACGATGATCTGCGGCAGATGGATCGGCACCACGCCGACCGCGCTGACCAGCAGCTTCGTCGCACCGACGCTGAGCACCGTGCCGATCACGACCGCGAGCAGCGCCGCGGGCATGATGCGGAATGCGAGCTGGAGCATCAGCTCCTTCGAGGTGTAGCCCAAGCCCTTCATGATGCCGAGCTCCCTGCGCTGGCGGCGGATCTCCGATGCCATGAGGATCGAGAGGATCATCATCACGACCGCCGCGGACATTGCCATGAACAGCTTCGTCGTGATGTTGACCGCGCTGCAGAGGGATGCCATCGCGGAATAGACCAGCTCGGACATGTTGAAAAACGCTTTGATCTTGATGCTGTCGCTGTTTCCTGCGATCACCGTGTCGCCGGAGACGATCGCGTATTCGACATGTGCGGCGCCGTTCTGCTCCATGACGGCTGCCATGACCTGCTCCGCTCTGGCACGGATGCGCTCCTCATAGCTGCCGGTGATTTCTTCTTCGCCGCTGCCGAGATTCTGCGCGCTTTTGCCGAAGCGGCGGTCGAGCACCGCACGCAGGGTGTTCTCGTCCACGCCCTCGGCGGGATAGACCAGAAACGTCGTCGGCACATAGGTCGGATTGATGCGACGGATGCCGTCCTCCGTCAGATAGACGTTTTCCGCATTGACCAGCGCCGTGACAACGCCCGTGACCAGATAATCCTGCACGATGCTGTCGTATTTCAGACGGACGGTATCGCCCGTTTTGAGCTGATAGCGCGCCGATGACTGCTTGGAGATCATCAGCTCATTGTCGTGCTGCGGGAAGCGCCCCTCGATCGGATGGATATTCTCGGTCTGCGCATAATCGCGGAACACGTCCGCCTGAAATTCCGTGTTCAGCTCCGGCGCGGTCAGGGTGTATTTCCCCATATCGCAGGTCGGCAGCGCCTTGCGGATTTCCGGCATGGCTTCCAGCTCCGCTTTGAAGGCGTCGCAGTCGATGCCGGTCATGACTGTGATTTCCAGCGCGTTCATCTCGTGCCCGGCAAGCGAGGTGATGACATTGACGCCCTTGCCGAGAAAGCTGTAGAGGATGAAGCTCAGCACGACGGCAAAGGTCGTGATGCTCATGACAAAGGTCAGCCCGATATTCTGCCTCGCGCGGTCGGCAAAGCCCTTGAGCGCGAGCCGCAGATGCACGCTGCTGCGGGTCTTTTCGAGCGGGAAATGCGATTTGCCGAAGTGGTGGTTCCCGATGCCCTTGCGGAATGCCAGCACCGGCGGGTATTTCCGCACCGCACGCGCCTTCCTGTAGGCGAGCCCCGAGATCAGCAGCAGCAGCCCGAAGAACACCGCCGCGACCGCCGCTGCGGAAACCGAATGGCTTGCGGGATAGCCCTTCATGTTCTCCGCAATGCGGATCAGCGCGACATTCAGCCCGATGCCGCCCGCACAGCCGAGCACGCAGCCTGCCAGCGCGATCAGAAAATACTCTGCCGCATAGGAGAGCGCGATCTCCCGCGAGCGGTACCCGAGCGCCTCCAGCACGCCGATCGAGACGATCTGCTCCTGAATATCGCTGATGATGCGGAAGCCGATCATCACCGCGACCGCGATCAGGATGATCACCGCCATGATCTCGATGATCTTGATGACATATGCGGTCTCCGTGTTGAAATTCGAGCGGTAATCCGCAAGCGACATGAATGTAACGGTATCTGCGCGGAAACCGGTGTCATTGCATTTTGCGATCCAGTGCTCCCGCACTGCCCGGGCGTCCGTACCCTCGGTGACGGAAAAGCCGATGTCCGTCAGGCGGTTGCAGACGGTCTTCAGCACCGCGTAATCCGTGTCGGTGACAATGAGCCGCGCGAATTCCTGATTGCCGCACTCATAGAAGCCCGCGACCGTGAACGTGTATTTCTTCGAGCCGCGGACGATCGAGAATGTGCCGCCCTCCTGTAAATGATACTTCTTTTGCAGATGCCGCGGCATGAGGACCGGATGCGCTGACGCGGGGACGGAGGTCTCGGCGAGCGTTCTGTCCGGCGTATAATTCTCGGCAAGGCGCTCGTTCTCCTCGGTGAAAAAGCTCACCAGAAACAGCTCCTCCTTGCCCTGCGCATTGAGGATGCGCATATCGTAGGAATAGAGATACGAATAGGTCTTGATGCTCTGAACGCCGGGCTCCTCCTCCAGCAGCCTGAGACTGCGCCGGTCGAAATCCTTTGTGTCCAGCGTGAGGGCGTTTTCCGGGGACGCGGTGCGCGCCATCAGATCGGGATACATCGCCTGAATATTCCGCTCTGCGGAGAGCGCGCCGGAGAGCAGCATCATGCAGAGCATGATGAGAACTCCGAGCAGCACGGTCTCCTTTTTGTGCCGGCGGATATTTGCCCGCGCGAGCCGAATGATCTTTTCCATGCGTCACCATCCCATTTCATCGAGGAACTTCTGCAGACGGTCTCTGCGCGCTGCCGGGTCGTCGGTGCCGAATGCCGGCATCTTGTGCTCGCCGACGATGCTGCCGTCGCGCAGATAGATCACGCGGCTGCCGCGGAGCGCTGTCCGCAGATCGTGCGTGACCATCACAATGCTCTGCCCCTTTTGGTGCAGCTCCGTGAAGAGATCGAGCACGTCGCAGCCGGCGGCGGAGTTGAGCGATCCGGTCGGCTCGTCGGCAAAGAGCAGCTGCGGCTCATTGATGACCGCGCGCACGATGCCGATGCGCTGGCATTCGCCGCCGGAGAGCTGGTTTGGATATTTCTGCCACATCTTCTCGCCGATGCCGACCGCTTTCAGACGGTCGCCGACCCGCTGCACGAGCGCGGGGGAATTCTTCTGTGCGGCGAGCGCGCCGGTCATGACATTGTCAAAGACGTTCATGCTGTCGAGCAGATAGATGCTCTGAAAGACAAAGCCGCAGTGCTTTCTGCGGAAGACCGCGAGCTGATCGTTTGTGTAGGCGGAAATGTCCTCCTCGCCGAAGAAGACCTTGCCGAGTGTCGGCTTGTCCATGCCCGAGAGCGCATAGAGCAGGGTCGATTTGCCCGAGCCCGAGGCGCCCATGACGACGGTGAAGTCGCCCTCGTAGATATCGAGGTCGAGATTTTTGATGACATGCTGCTGCAGACCGCCGTTCGAGAAGGTCTTGCAGAGCTTTTCTGTGTGCAGGATCGAACGCATAGCAGATCACTCCTTTTCCGTGATGATTCTATTATACACGATCCGGCGCGGAAAGTCTTTACCGGTTCCCTATGATTTTCTTATCAAATTCTTAACCGCACGCAAAAAAGAGAGGGAGCGCGGCTGCTCCCTCTCTTCAGCTTGTCGATAACGTGCTTTTGATGTGCCTGCGGCACATTTTGCGGGGACGCTGTCCCCGCACCCCTGCCAAAGGGGTACTACCCCTCTGGAATCCCATTTTGTGTGGATTTCACGCTGATACGTTGATTTCATCATAATTGGATTCTTAAGGGGCAGCGCCCGCAATATCATCCGTCTACCTCGCAGCCGCCCCATTCCACAGCGGTGAAGCCGGTCCGCTCGAAGGCTTCAAACGTCTGCGGCGCGATCTCGACGGCGTTCTCCAGCGGCACATATGCCATGAACACGCGCAGGAGGCTGTCCGGCTGCGGGGTGATGCTGAGCTGCGCCGAATCCGTATAGGCATCGCCCTGAAACGCGATCAGATTGTACGCATTGTGCTCCATGCGCGGCAGCCAGTAGACGATGAATTCGTTCATCTCCGATTCGGTCAGCCCCATTGCGGTCAGCGCTTCCTTTAAGAATCGCTCGGTGTCACTGCCCGCGATGCAGAAGCCCTCGGAAAAATCGAACCGCGTGCGGACATTTTTTGCATCCCAGAACAGATACCGGTGATGCGTGCCGTCCGCCTTGTTCAGCAGCGTGCCGTCGGGAGAGGCGGTCACGTCCCAGCCGCCGTTGTATCTCGGATAGGTGGTCGCAAGCTCCGATTCGGTCAGCGTGAGCGTGACATGCACGTCGGTCTCCTCCTCGGGGTAGAGATAGATCACCGGCTTGTCGGCGACTGCCTCATAGTAGACCGTGTCGCTGCCGTTTTCATCGCGCACGCGGATCCAGCCGTGCTGCCCCTGATATTCGGTGTAGATCCAGTCGGCATTGCCCTCCATGTAGCCCTGCTCCCGAATCCTTGTGTCCCCCCGCAGAACAGCGGTCACTGCGCAGCCTTCGTCGGGTCCCGTGTACATTTTGAGACCGTCCCTGAGCACATAGAGCGGCGAGCCGAATTCCACGATTCTCGTCGGCTCGGCGCAGATGTGCAGCTGCTTTTTCATCAGCGCGCGCTTCATCAGCGTCAGGTCGGCGGCATTGAGCTTTCCGTCGCCGTTGTAATCGGCAGCCTTCCAGTTGGGCAGCCGCATACTGAACGACCCGAGCAGATACCTGTGCAGCAGCACCGCATCCGCGACACCGAATGCGCCGTCGCCGTTGAGGTCGCCGCTCTTGGCTTTGGCGAGCCGGAACACCACATCTGCGGCGCCGTTGTCATAGCGGGTCACGCTGAGATAACCTTCGGGCTTGACCGTGCCGCTGAAATAGCCACAGTCTTCGGCTTGTGCGGCGGGCAGCGCATAGCCCTGCGGCAGATTCGCATTGCTCAGACCGAATTCAAATATATCTGCATCGAAGAATTTGGCAAGGTCATCCAATGTCGCCGGATTGGCTGTGAGCATCTCGATCGGACCGGAGGATACCGTGCCCTGTGCGGTGTTGTAGCTGATCGACGTCAACAGCGAGAGCGGATGCTCCGCATCGACCGCGAGCGGCTCGCCGGTCTCCGCATCCACGACGGTCACGCGCATCTGCCCGGCTTTCAGATCTGCGGGCGTCTGCTTCTTCAGCCGGCACACCACATCCGCGGCGCCGTTGTCAAAGCGTGTCACGGTCAGCGCACCCTCCGGAAAAACCGTGCCGCCGAAATAGCCGTATGCACGGTCGCCCTCGCCCGTGCCTTCGGGGAAGGTGTAGCCCGCGGGCAGCTGGTTAATGTCCATGCCGAAGGAGAAGCTGTCCGCGCCGAAGAAGCCTCCGGCATTCTCCTGCACAGAGGGATTTTCACTCAGCATGAGGAACGGACCGGTCGACACGGAGCCCTCCGGGGTGTTGTACTCGACATTCGTCCACATCGCGGCATATTGCTCCTCGCTGACCGGAATCAGCGCGCCGGTGTCGATATCCTCGAGCGTCACGCGCATCTGCCCGGAGAGCAGCACGGTCTGTGCGTTGTTATAGACGACACAGTACGCGGTATATGCCTCCCCGATTCCGCCGTCTGTGATAATCATGTCATAAGTATCAAAGCGGATCGACGCATAGCCGTCGCTGATTGCCTTGTAGGCGTACACATACTGCATTTCGTCGTCGTCGTCCTGATCGGGCTGAAACAGGGGGCTGCAGTCGCTGACGGCTACGCGCTCAAAGCATGGGCTGCCCGACGAGGTCTGTATCAAGTCCAGACCCGTTTGGGGATTCTGCGTGTGGCAGAACACCACATAGTTATCCTTGACCGAATATCTGAAATGCGACCGGCTGTAGGTGCGAAATTCCTCCGTACAGTCGGGCAGCCAGCCGTAGATGTCGGTCTCGGTGATGCTGCCGTCTGCGGCGGTCTCAAAGGTGTAGTCGGTCTGCTCCGAATCGTTGATCCAGCTCACCGTCAGCGCGCCGCTTTTTTCAGGCTGATAGAGCAGCACCATAAAATACGGCGAATCCATCGCGCCGGGATGTTTCTCATAGATTTGATACGACACACAGCCGGCGTCCTGCTCGGCATCGACACCGTTCACCTCAAAACGCGGCGAAAGCTGCGGATTGCTGCTGTCGTGCACAATGCAGATCAGACCGTCCGCAATGTGCGTCGTGCCGTAGGTATTGAAGAAATCGACTGCGGCGCTGTGGCTGTCCGGTACCCATGCGGGCACAGCAGCTTTGCTGTCTGCGGCGAGCACGGCGGCTGGGGCGAATCCCTGTATGCCGGCTGCAATCGGTGTGAGTGCCGTGACCGCGGCGGTCAGGGCGGCGAAAGTTCTGGAATGCTTCATATCAGTCACCTGTCCTTCTTTGTTTGTTGAAATTGATGGATGCGCGGAGCCTTCCACAGACCGGAACGAGCCGGTCTGTATTGATATTCGCAGCGCAGCACCAAAACCTCACACCCCTCAGGAAAATTTTTGCAAAAACCCTTTTCGGAATTGTGCTGCTAAGATAAATCGGAATCAATTTGAATGCGGAATTCGGAATGCGGAATAGCGGTATCGCGATGATTTTGAATAGGCTGCGCCCGTCGTTTCAGCGGCGGAAATGAAAGTGACGGAACAACTCCTCACTCCTCACTCCTCACTGCTAACCTGACCTCCTACCTGCTCCCTCACAAAAACCGACCGCCGCCTGCATGAAAGCAGACGGCGGTCGGATGCTGTAACAGTCCGTGAGATCAGTTATTGAGCGGAGTGCCGTCAATCAGGTCCATCAGTGCATACTGAATATCCGTAGTATTGGAACGCGTTGCCCGCGTGAAGCCGTCCTCATAGGTAAACACTGTGTAATAATAGAAGGCATCGACATAGTGTGACGCCGGGTCGAGCTGATTGTAATACGGTGTAAAGTCCTGCGCCATGAAGTCGTGAAATTCGTTTTCTCCGATGACAGCAACCTTCTGCTGCACATCAGCGTGCTTCTGGTCGGTGTAGGAAACGGTGCAGACGCCGTCCTTCCGGAAGATCCGCCACAGATTGCGCACGCCGGCAAACCCGCCGGTCTGCTGAAGCGTGATCGCGACCGGCACCGACCGTGCCGCAGCCTCGTCGAAATCAAAGCCGCCCTGCACACCGAAGATTCCCTTTTCGCTCAGGAGCCGCACCAGCGCCAGAACATCCGGGTCGTCGAGCACGCTGTTGCCTGAACCGAAGGTGCTCAACTGGAGAGAGCTGTCATTGCCCGCCTGATCTTTCAACGGCAAATACAGCGTTTCGGTGCCGAAGTCCATAATCCGGTATTCCCACGAGATCGTATCGGTATGCTCGAGCACATCCCTTTTCGCCTTGATTTTTTCGATCAGTTCGATCGCCTCGGGGATATCGCTCAGCATGGCGCTTGTGTAGAGGTCGGTCTGCTGATAGTCAATCCATGTGTTTTCCCTGTCAATGGCAATCAGGGGCTCCTCCGTCTGATTCTTCCGGAGCAGTGCGCGCTTCATCAGCGTCAGGTCGGCGGCGTTGAGCCTGCCGTCCTTCGTGAAATCGGCAGCGCGCCAGTTCACGAGCTTCGCGTCCGACAGACCGAGCAGCCACTGACTGAGCAGCACGGCATCGGCGATCCCGAATTCGCCGTCGCCGTTGAGGTCGCCCTCGACGGGCTCGCCGTATGTGACAAGGAACTCCACATTGTGCGCACCGTTGGGATATTCGGTCACCTGCTTATAGTCGCCCTCCACCAGATGGAAGTCCTTCGGCAGCGCGGTCTCGCTGACATCGATATCGACCTTGCAGCCCTCCAGCCCGACGCAGTTCCAGATGTACGGATTGCAGTCCGCTGTCACCGGCGCAAGGTCAAGCGCGGTGTAAATATCCTGACCCTCTCCGATGCTTACCATCATCGCAGAAGGCGCCAGTGTGACCGGGTTCAGCATCGACGGGATATTCGCGCGGGCATCGTAGTTCGCGTCCCTGAACTCAATGCGCATCATGTGCGGCAGCAGGATGTTCTGTGTGCCGTCCGTGACCATGCAGTCGGCGGTCAGCGTCTTGGATACCTTGCCGTCCGTGAGGAACGAACCGTATTCCCATTCGATCGCAGCGTGGCCGTCCTCGACCGCCTGATACACAACAACGGTATAGGAGGTGCCGCCCGCGACCGGTGTGCCGGAAACCGTGTTGCAGGACCGTGTTGTCCGGTATTCAAAATTCTTCTTGTAATCCGTCGCCTTTTCGCGCCACTCATAGGCGGTGCCGATGCCGGCGCTCATGCAGAACACGACATAGTTCTCATGCACCGAGACCTGACCGTGCTCCTTCACATACCGGTCGTATTCCGCATAGCAGTCGGGGAGCCAGCCGGAAAAGCCGATCTCGGTCACAGAAAGCGTGTGATAGGTCGGGTCGGTCTCCTCGATCAGGAAGGAATGGGTCTCTGTCCCGGGCTCGCCCTCCTCACGCGCATTGAGCCATGTATCGGTGTGTGTGACGGAAAGCGTGCCCTGCTTTTTCGGCTGATAGACAACGACACGCAGCCCGAGCCCGAGACTGCTTCCGTCGACGCTGTAGATCTCATCCTTGAGACAGTCCGCAACGCCCTTTGTCGCGGCGAGATAATACCGCAGTACACCCTGCGGCTCACCCTCCGGGATCTCATCGACCTCCTCCGTGAACACAAGGCAGATCAGCCCGCTGCTGACCAGCGATGCGCCGTAGTTGTTGCGGAATTCAACTGCGGAGTAGTAGTCGTTCGGGATAAACTCGGGGAGCTCGGCAACCGCGCCGGCATCTGCCGCCAGCGCAGGCAGCGGAATCTGTGCTGCCGCAGCCGTGAGCGGTGTGATCGCTGCCGCTGCCGCAAGCAGCAATGCAGTCAGTTTTCTGTGCTTCATCGTATAACCCTCCGTTCATGACGTATTGATCTGAAGTGTTGTGCGAGGATACGGTGCAGGCATTCTGCCCGCCTGTTTTTGTATTCGGAAACGGCAGGCAAATCCTCACCGTCATTATAACATAATATTTCAAAAAGTGCAACGGGTGTTTCAAGGAGCACTCCGGCAGTCGGACGGCGGTCTATCACAGTTTGCGGGGCGACTCTCTGCCGCCGTTCGTACCTGAGCACGATCCCGGCAGCAAGGTGACAAATCCCCCCTTGAGGGGGCGAGCCTGACGACGGTTCCGTTTTGCCGAAGCGGGGGTGACATCGCCAGCCCGGGCTCCGGGCAAAAAGCAGCTGTCCGCTTGCATTGCACACCGAAATGTGTTATAATGAGACTTGTCAATCATGAAACAGCGTACAACGGAAGGAAGCCCATGAAATACAGTGTTATTTTTGCCGTTCTTGTCTCTGCATTTCTGCTGACGGGATGCATCGAGCGCCTGAACGGCAGCATCAGTGCCGATTTGCCGTCAGAAGCCGTCAGCGAGGCGGAGCAGACCGCCTCAGACACAGCCGACACGACCGAAGCGGTCACGGCAGCGGCGGAGACAACCGAAACAACGGCTGAGACGACCGCGACCACAAAGAAAATCGACCCGCCCGCCGACCTCGTACTGCGCGGGATGGAGACCGTCGAAGCCGGTGCGGATATCACGCTGGACGAGTTTGTCACCGAGCGCAATGTTGAGCTGAAGAACGGCAGCGCCTATCTCGACACGATGAAGACCGGCGAGGCGGAGACAGAGGTCCGCTATCTCTACGAGGGCGCGGAATTCAGCAAGACCCTCCGCTACAGGGTCGCGGATACCGTCAAGCCGTATATCTTCAATCCCGGGCAGAATCCGTATCACAAGGTCGGAACGGCATTTGACATCAACGACTATATCGGCTTCGGAGACTATTTCGACCCGAATCCGGCGCTCACCTATGAGGGCACAGTCGACCCGGACACCGTCGGCAGCTACCCGCTCAGCGTGACCGTCACGGACAGCGCGGGCAATGCGGTCTCTTTTGATGTGACAATCCGCGTGGTCGAGGAGAAGCCCAAGGCGGTCGATCAGCATCCGCGTGTGGAGTTCTGCGAGTTCATGCGCCGGTACAGCGGCGAAAACGTGCGCTTCGGCATCGACGTTTCCGCATGGCAGGGCAATGTCGACTACAAGGCGGTGCGCGAGGCAGGCTGCTGCTTCGTGATCATGCGCGTCGGCTATTACTACAGCAAAGTCAAGCCGGACGACTATTTCCGGCAGAATCTCAAAAACGCAGCCGCCGCCGGTCTGGATGTGGGCGTCTATTTCTATACGACCGACCGCAATGAGGAGGACGTCCGCGCGCATGTGCGCTGGATCTGCGAGCAGCTCGGCGGGCAGAAGCTCGACCTGCCGATCGTCTTTGACTGGGAGGAATTTTCTGATTTTCAGCGGTACGGCATGAGCATCCGCGGTCTGAACGATGTGTATGCGGCATTTGCGGATGAGGTCGTGAAGCAGGGCTACAAGCCGATGCTCTACAGCAGCCGCAATCTCCTCAACGATATCTGGAGCGAGCGGATCAAGCGCTCCACGCCGGTCTGGCTCGCGCACTATGTCAAAGAGACCAACTATGCGGGCGAATACGCGATCTGGCAGCAGAGCCCCTACGGACGCATCCCCGGCATCGCAGGCGATGTGGATATGGATATCCAATATCTGGACAAGCCCCTTTCATGAGCAGCACGGCAAAGCAGAGCAGCCCCGGTTTTCGCCGGAGCTGCTCGTCCTTTTGCTATTGTGCCTCGCCCTCGGAATAATCCGGTGCAGCTGCCGGTGCCGCAGCCGCCTTGCTGAACTGCGTCTCATAGAGCTGCGTATAGACGCCGCCCCTGCCGACCAGCTCGCTGTGCGTGCCGCGCTCGGCGATCTCGCCGTCCTGAATGACCAGAATCTCGTCGGCGGCAAGCACGGTCGAGAGGCGGTGCGCGATCAGAATGCTCGTGCGCGTCGCAATCAGCGGCTCGATCGCGTCCTGAATCTTCTGCTCCGAGATCGAATCGAGCGCCGAGGTCGCCTCGTCAAAGATCATCAGCGCGGGGTCCTTGAGCAGAATGCGCGCGATCGAAATGCGCTGCTTCTCGCCGCCCGAGAGCTTTAATCCCCGGTTGCCGACGACCGTGTCCAGCCCCGTCTCCTGCTTGCTGATGAAATCGTAGATATTCGCCTGCCTGCAGGCTTCGATCAGCTCCTCCTCGGTCGCGTCAGGCTTTGCGTAGAGCAGATTCTCGCGGATCGTGCCGTTGAACAGATAGGTCTCCTGACTGACGATGCCGATATTCCGGCGCAGAAACGCCAGATCGAGCTTTCGCACGTCGGTGCCGTCAAAGAGCACCTCGCCGTCAATGACGTCATAGAGCCGCGGGATCAGGTTGATCAGCGTGCTCTTGCCCGAGCCCGACGGTCCGACGATCGCGATGCAGCGCCCTTTTTCGAGCTTGAAGCTGATATTGCGCAGAATCTCGCGCTCGGGGTCGTAGCAGAAGCGCACCTGCCGGAACTCGACCTCGCCGTCGGCGTGATCGGGCGTGATCGCGTCGGGGGCGTTCTCGATCTCGACGGGCATGTCGTAATACTCGAAGATGCGCGTGAACATCGCCATCGAGCGGATCCAGTCGACCTGAATATTCAGCAGCTGATTGACCGGACCGTACATCTTGCCGAGCAGCGCGACCAGCACCGAAATCTGTCCGACCGTCACGGTCGGGTCAAGCTGCATCATGATGATGCCGCCGACCAGATAGATCAGCATCGGTCCGACATTGGCGAAGGTGCTGAGCGCCATGCGGAACCATCTGCCCGCCATGCTCTCGCGGATGTTGAGCTGGATCATGCGCCGGTTGACCGTCTCGTAGCGCTCGTATTCCGCCTGCTCCTTGCAGAAGAGCTTGACCAGCAGCTGCCCGCTGACCGAGAGCGTCTCGTTGAGGATGCCGTTGATCTCGTCGCTGCACGCCTGCGATTCCTTCGTGATCGACCAGCGCGTCTTGCCGGCACTGCGCGTCGGGATCGTGAACAGCGGAATGATGACGATGCCGACCAGCGCGAGAATCCAGTTTTCGCGGAACATGATGACCAGCGCGACCGTCAGCGTGATGACATTCGAGATGATATTCGTCAGCGTCGAGGTGATGATCTGCTGCACGCCGGAGATATCGCTCGTCATGCGGGTGATGATATCGCCCTGATTGTTCGTGGTGAAAAAGCGCTGTGACATCTTCTGCAGATGGCTGTACATCGCGTTGCGCATGTCGAAGGTGATGTGCTGCGCGATCCATGTATTGAGGTAGCTCTCGAGAATGCCGATCAGGTTTGCGGCAAGGGTGACGCCGAACGAGAGCAGAATGAAGATCACCAGCGCCTTCATGTTTCTGGCGATCAGCCCCTCGTCGATGATCTTTCCGGTGAGCACCGAGGGCATCAGCGTGAGGATCGCCGAGCAGAGGATCGCAGTGAGCACCAGCAGCAGCTGCTTCCAGTAGGGCTTCAGATAGGAGAAAATGCGGCGCAGGAGTGCCTTCGTGACCTTGGGTCTGTTCTGTTTCTCCTCCTCGGAGAGAAACCCGGGACCGAATCTTCCGCCGGGCGGCATGGGCAAGACTTCCTTTCATGCATTATTTCGGTAATATAGGCAGGAGGGAGGAAAAAAAAAGAATAGAGAATAAAGAATAAATAATAATAGCGGGCAAGCCCCGGGTGCCTTGCATTCCGGTCTGTGATGTCCCTTGCAGTATAGCATATTTCCGCAGGCGTGTCAAGTGCCGGAAAAAGGATCCGAACGGGTGCCCGCAGCCGGTCAAACGGGGCAGAAACGTCGAAAGCCGGGCATTTTACAAGATTTTCAGCAAAAAAGATCGAAAAAATTCGGAAAACCCCTTGACATATCGCCGGAAATGTACTAAAATGAGAATACAACGGTCGCAAGCCGTGTAATAATGACTGGAGGATAAGCAAATGAATAAGGCTGAACTGATTGATGCAATCGCAACCGAGACCGGTCTGGCAAAGAAGGATGTTGACGCTGCACTGAAGTCCTTTGTGAATGTCGTGTCTGACACGCTGCAGAAGAAGGACAAGGTACAGCTGATTGGCTTCGGCACCTTCGAGACCGCTGAGAGAGCCGCAAGAACCGGACGCAATCCTGCAACCAAGGAGACGATCAAGATCGCTGCTTCGACTCAGGTGAAGTTCAAGGCAGGTGCTGCACTGAAGGAAAAGGTCAACACCAAGCCCGCAAAGGCTGCCAAGAAGACCAAGAAGAAGTAATTCTTGAGAACCGGTACGGTCACCCGTACCGGTTTTTCTTTGCGGCGGGGAACAGACGCCGCAGTCAGACACACTGAGACAGGAGGAATATCCATGAGCAGAAAGCTGGCAAGCATCCAGCGAATCTGGAAGACAGAGCCGATCGAGGGTGCAGACCGCATCGAGCTGGCATATGTGATGGGCTGGAAATGCGTCGTGAAAAAGGGCGAATTTCAGCCGATGGACCCGGCAGTCTATTTTGAGATCGACAGCTTTCTGCCGATCCGCCCGGAGTTTGAATTTCTGCGCGCCGGGAGCTATCAGAAAAACGACGTCGTGGGCGAGGGCTTCCGGCTCAGAACGCAGCGCTTCCGCGGGCAGATCTCGCAGGGGCTGCTTCTGCCGCTGCAGCAGTTCCCGGAGATCCCTGCCGACGCGGCGATCGGCACCGATGTGACCGGGCTGCTCGGCGTGAAGAAATGGGAGATCGAGGAGCGCGTCACGACCGGCGGCACGGTGATCGGCACGCTGCCGCGGGATATCCCGCACACGGACGAGACCAGAGTGCAGGCAAATCCCGAGCTGATCGGGGAATTTGCGGGGCTGGAATACTATATCAGCACGAAGATGGACGGCAGCTCCCATTCGATCGGCATCGACGGCAGCGGCTTCCATGTGACCGGGCACAACTACGAATACAAGGATGACGGCTCCAGTGCATTCTACAATCTGGTGAAGGCGCGCGGCTACATGGAAAAGCTGACGGCATTCGCAGAACAGGAGGGTCTGACCTCGCTGACGGTGCAGGGCGAGCTCTGCGCGCCGGGCATCCAGAAGAACCGCCTGAAGCTGGCAAAGCCCGAGTGGTATGTCTTCACCGTGATGGAGAACGGGCAGCGCGTGGGTCTGCGGCGGATGCTGGAGGTCTGCGGCGCGCTCGGCCTCACGACGGTCCCGATCGAGGAGACCGGCACCGATCTGCCCGCGAAATACCCGACTGTCGAGGCGCTGCTGCAGCGTGCCGAGGGAGAATACCCCAACGGCGGCAGAAAGGAGGGCATCGTCATCCGACCGACCGAGCCGGTCTACTGCCCGCTGATCGAGGCAGAGCTGAGCATGAAGGTCGTCAGCAATCAGTATCTGCTGAAAAACGGGGAGTGATATCCACGCCGGATTCATCGTATCAGAAAACAGACCGCCGCCTGCATGCATGCAGACGGCGGTTCAATTTTGATTCAGACGGCATCAGCCGCGGCACGCCTTTTCGATATCCTTGAGGCTGCCGATGACGAGTATGCTGTCGTTGGTGTGCATCACCGTATCCGCCATCGGAATGGCAAGACCGTCCTCCGCACGCACGGCGATGATATTCATGTGGTATCTGCGCCGGATATCGAGCTGCGAGACCGTTTTTCCGTCCCACGCCGCCGGCACGGAGATCTCATAGATCGACACATTCTTGTCCATCTGGATATAATCGAGAATGCCTTCGGAGGCGGCGCGCGTCGCCAGACGGACCGCGGTCTGCTTCTCCGGATACACGGTCTCGTCTGCACCGTTGCGGAGCAGGAATTTCTCCTGCACATCGTTCTGGGCGCGGGCGATGACCCGTTTTGCACCGAGCTCCTTGAGCAGTGCGGTCGTTTCGAGCGAATTCTGGAAATTGCCGCTGATCGTCACAATGCAGACATCAAAATCCCGGATGCCCAGCGTGCCCATAAAATCCGCATTGGTGCTGTCACCGATCTGCGCGTTCGTCACATAGGGCAGAATACTGTTGATGCGCTCCTCGCTGGTGTCGATCATCATGATCTCGCAGCGCATTTCGCGCATCCGTCTGACAATGTGGCAGCCGAACTGACCGGCGCCGATGATGAGTACAGATTTCATGTTGGTTCTCCTTATCCGACAGATATTTTTTCCAGCGGCAGCCTTGCCGTGCCCTGATCGGACGACAGCGCCGCATACAGCAGCGTCAGACCGCCGACTCTGCCCGCAAACATCAGCAGCATGATAATGATGCGCGAGGGCATCGAGAGTGCCGTCGTGATGCCGAGCGTGACGCCCGCGGTGCCGAGCGCAGAGCCGGTCTCAAACAGGCATGTGACGAGCGGAAGCGACTCGAGCCTGCTGACCGCGATGCCGCTGACCAGAAAGAGCGAGGTATACATGAACAGGATCGCGCCCGCCGTACGGATCACATCCTCTGAGAGGCGCCGTTTGAAGCACTGCACATCGTGCCGGCGCGTGTAGACACTGACCGCCGACAGAAAGAGCACCGCGATCGTCGAGGTCTTCATGCCGCCCGCCGTCGAGCCCGAGCAGCCTCCGATCAGCATGAGCACGATCATGACAAAAGAGCCGCCCTCGTGCATCTGCGCCAGATCGGCAGTGTTGAAGCCTGCCGTCCTTGCAGTGACCGACTGAAACAGTGCGTGCAGCGTCCGCAGCCGCAGAGGCTCCCCCGCGTACTCCGCGCAGAAGAAATACAGCGCGGGTACGAAAATCAGGATCGCCGAGGTGAGCAGAACGATCTTGCTCTGCAGCCGGAAGGCGCGGAACCGGATGCCGTGCTGCCGGAAATCGTCCCATGTGAGAAATCCGATGCCGCCCGTGACAATCAGCAGCATCACGACAAGATTGACCCAGATATTGCCCGCGTAGCTTGTCAGCGAGGAAAACGGCTCGCGCACGCCCATGAGATCGAAGCCCGCATTGCAGAATGCGGAGACCGAATGGAACAGCGCGTACCAGATCCCGCGTGCAGTGCCGAAATCGCGGCAGAACACGGGTGCCAGCAGCAGCGCGCCCGTCAGCTCGATGACGAGCGTCGTCTGCAGAATGAACTTTGTCAGGCTGAGAATGCCGCCGACCTGCGGCGCCGAGATTGAATCCTGCATCATCGCGCGGAACCGCAGCCCGATTTTTTTGCCCGTACACCGCGCAATGATCAGTCCGACCGTGATCACGCCCATGCCGCCGATCTGGATCAGAAGCAGAATGATGATCTGCCCGAACAGCGACCAGTGTGTCGCGGTATCCTGCACGACGAGCCCGGTGACGCAGGATGCGGAAACCGCCGTGAACAGCGTGTCCGAAAAGGGCGTGACGGTGCGCTGCTGCGACGCGGCAGGCAGCATCAGCAGCAATGCGCCGAGCAGGATCAGAATGAAAAAGCCGCCGCTGATGATCAGCGGACTGATGCGGCTTTGCATCGAATGCTTTTTGAATGCCATACATCTCTCCTGTGATCGGAAATGCGCGCTCCGGACTGTTCAAACGGAACCGGAACGCCATCATTATTATACGACAATTCCCCTGTTCTGTCAAGCGAAGCATCCCGGAGCAGAAACGGGGGTACAGTCCGGATTTGTTGCAAAAGTGCAGAAAATCGGCGGATTGTATATTGTGTTTCGAGCATATTTCCGCTATAATACACAATAGGATGCTATAGAAAAAAGGCATTCAAATCTATATTATTGGAGGTATCAGGGGAAATGAAACACATTTATAGGGGGATTGCTGCGGCCATTGCCGGTTCCGTCGTGCTCGGAACGGCGACTGTTCTGCCGCAACAAGCCAAAAGCGGCGCAAGGGTATCGGCAGCGGAGATCCAGATCGAGGATTTTTCGCTCAGTGATGTCACGATGACCGACAGCTACAGCGCAAACGCCTTTGAGAAGGAGATTGCCTATCTGCTCTCCTTCGACGCGAACCGGCTGCTGTGCGGCTTCCGCGAGAATGCGGGGCTGAACACCAACGGCGCCAGGCGCTACGCCGGCTGGGAGAACACGCTGATCGCGGGGCATACGATCGGACATTATCTCACCGCGCTTGCACAGGCTTATCAGAATCCGACGCTGACCGACGCCCAGCGCGGCAAGATCAGCGACATGCTCGACACACTGCTCGCCGGCATGCGCGAATGCCAGCAGCATTCCCGCGGCAAGGAGGGCTTTCTCTGGGCAGGGCAGATCAAGAATCAGAACAATGTCGAGCAGCAGTTTGATCTGGTCGAGCAGGGCAAGACCAATATCATTGAGGAATCGTGGGTGCCGTGGTACACGATACACAAGCTCATGCAGGGACTCGTCGACGTTTACAAATCGACCGGCAAGGAGACCGCCAAAACGATCGCCTCCGACCTCGGCGACTGGACCTATAACCGTGCCTCGAGATGGAGCGACGCGACACACAATACCGTGCTCTCGATCGAATACGGCGGCATGAACGACTGTCTCTACGAGCTGTATGCAATCACCGGCAAGGACTCCCACGCGGTCGCCGCACATTATTTCGACGAGACGCGCCTGCATGAGACCGTGCTCAAGGGCGGCACGAATGTGCTCAACAACAAGCACGCAAATACGACCATTCCGAAATTCGTCGGCGCACTCAAGCGCTATATCGTGCTCGACGGCAAGACCGTGAACGGCGAGAAGGTCGACGCCTCGCGCTATCTGCAGTATGCCGAGGCGTTCTGGGATATGGTCACGACGCACCATACCTATATCACCGGCGGCAACAGCGAATGGGAGCATTTCGGCGCGGATGACATCCTCGACAAGGAGCGCACGAACTGCAACTGCGAGACCTGCAATTCCTATAATATGCTGAAGCTCAGCCGTGAGCTCTTCAAGATCACCGGCGACCGCAAGTACATGGACTTCTACGAGGGCACCTACTACAATTCCATCCTCTCCTCGCAGAATCCCGAGACCGGCATGACGACCTATTTCCAGCCGATGGCGACCGGCTATTTCAAGGTCTACAGCAGCCAGTACGACAGCTTCTGGTGCTGCACGGGTTCGGGCATGGAGAGCTTCACGAAGCTCGGCGACACGATGTACATGCACAGCGGCAACGCGCTCTATGTGAATTTCTATCAGAGCTCCGTGCTGAACTGGAAAGAGCAGAACGTCAAGATCACGCAGGAGAGCAATATTCCTGCGGAGGACACCGCGAAATTCACAGTCGAGGGCAGCGGCACGCTCGATTTCCGGTTCCGCATCCCGTCGTGGAAGGCGGGCAATATGACGATCACGGTCAACGGCGAGAAATACGCCTACAAGACCGTCAGCGACTATGCGCAGGTCACCGGCGATTTCAAGTCCGGCGACGTGATCGCGGTCACGATTCCCGCAGAGGTGCAGGCATACAATCTGCCGGACAACAAGGCAGTCTACGGCTTCAAATACGGTCCGCTCGTGCTGAGTGCGGAGCTCGGCACCGCGAATATGGAGAAATCCTCGACCGGCATGTGGGTCACGATCCCGAAGGACGCGGTCGTCGGCTCGCAGAACATCACGCTCGCAAAGGAGGGGCAGTCGGTCGCGGCATTCATGGCTGAGATCAATGAGCACATGAAAAAGGACACAGATTCGATGAAATTCACGTTGAACGACACGAATCAGAAGCTGACCTTCACCCCGCACTATCTGCAGTACACCCAGCGCTACGGCATCTACTGGACCTTCCTCTCAAACGGCACGGTCATCGAGGAAACGCCGCCGCGCGCCAAGATCACCGTCACCGACACCGTGCAGCCGGGCTACGGGCAGTACGAGAACGACGAGCAGCACAACATGCAGGAGAAGAACACCGTCGGCGTGACCGACGATTCGACCTATCGCTACGCAAAGGCAGACGGCAGCTTCACCTATCAGATGGCGGTGGACAGCTCCGCGCCGATGAGCCTTGTGACCGTTCGCCTGCGCAAAGCGGACAACGGCAAGACCCTGCGCGTGCAGGTCGGCGACACTGTGCTCTTTGCAGATACGCTCGACTATGACGGCAGCACCGACACCTATGACGTCAGGCTCCAGATCCCGCCGGAGGTCATGGCGCGCTGCGTCCGCACGGTCACCGCGGACGGCAAGGATGTCGAGATCCTCGACGTGAAATTCTCCTCCAACGATGATGCGGATTCGGCAAAGGTCTGCGATTTTATCTACATGAACGCGGTCAAGCCGTATTACGATTTTGACGAGAGCATTGCCTATTTCGTCGACTGCGGCGATCAGGATGTCACCACCGCGACCGGCTCGGACAAATTCGGCTGGTTCAATTCCGTGACCGAGCAGCTCTTCGGCGCGGACGAGGTCTCCGGCATGGCTTGGGGTCTGATCGACGATGCGAACGACCAGTACGGCGGCTCGAAAAACGGCGGCGGACTCTACACCGCGAACACATGGTGCAATGAGCGCGCGACCGCGGACGGCGCGGAGAAGTCGTCGAGCTTCCGCTACACGAAGAATCAGTACGAGAACAATATTGCACGGCATCTCGACTACGGCTTCACGCTCCCGAACGGTGACTACACGATCGAAATGGCGTTTTCCGACCCGTGGAGCTGCTCGAAGAATCCGACGGTCTATGCAAATTACGGCAAGGCAGATCAGGAGACACTCGCTGAGAGCTGCCCGACCGACGGCACGCCGGTCACTGCGGCGGTCACCGTCACCGACGGGCATCTGGAGCTCAATTTCCGCAGCGAGGACAAGGCAATCAACCTCAATTACATCATCATCCGCTTTGCAGACGGCATGCCCTATGAGGTCGTGACAGATGTGCCCGCTGCCGATCTGCGCGGCGACGTCGACGTCAGCGGCGATGTCAATATTGCAGATGCGGTGATGCTCGCACGCTTTCTCGCGGAGGACAGTGAGGTCACAGTCTCGGCACAGGGCAAGCGCAATGCACAGCTCACCGGCGACGAAAACATCGACAGCGACGACCTCACGCGCCTGATGGAATATCTCGCGGGCATTGTGAAGGAGCTGTAACTGCCCACTGCGGCAGCTGCCCCGACGGATTAAATTGAGGGCTCCGCCCCCGCAAAAATGTACTATCCACAAACTGAGAGGGAGCCCCGATTCGGGGCTCCCTCAGCTTGTCGAAAAAGTATATTTCATGTGCCTGCGGCACATTTTTGCGGGGACGCTGTCCCCGCACCCCTGCCAAAGGGATACTATCCCTTTGGAATCCCGTTTTGTGCGAATTCCACGCTGATGCGTTATTTCTGTCATAATGGGATTCTTAAGGGGCAGTGC
>JAEELE010000054.1 GCA_016288755.1 Oscillospiraceae bacterium | reverse complement strand
TCCTCCCTCCTCCCTCCTCCCTCCTCCCTCCTCCCTCCTCCCTCCTCCCTCCTCCCTCCTCCCTCCTACCTCCTCCCTCCTACCTCCTCCCTGATTTTCATCTTCTCCTTGCACTTTTGCGTAGAATGTGTTATAATAGAGTGAAAAGGAATATCCCAGGAAAAGAGGACGGTTATCGCATGAGAATCCGACACAAGGCATGGGCGCGCCCCGAGATCGCTGCCTCCGATATCTGCAAGGACAACGCCTTCGCATGGCAGGGCAAGTGGCGCTCGCAGTTCGCACGCCCCGAACAGCCGCTCTATATCGAGCTCGGCTGCGGCAAGGGCGGCTGGGTCTCGCAGGCAGCAGTCTCCCGCCCCGGCATCAACTTCCTCGCACTCGACATCAAATCCGAAATGCTCGCGATGGCGCGCCGGAAAACCGACGCCGCATTCGCAGCCGCGGGCAGAGCGACCGACAATGTGCTGCTCTCTATCCTCAATATCGAGCGCATCTCCGAGGTGCTCTCCCCTGCCGACGCCCCCGACCGCATCTACATCAACTTCTGCAACCCGTGGCCCAAGATGTCTCACAAGAAGCGGCGTCTCACGCACCCGCGCCAGCTCGGGCAATACGCCTCGTTCCTGCGCGGCGAGCTGCATTTCAAGACCGACGACGCCGACCTCTTCAGCGAGTCGAAGGAGTATTTCGCCGAATGCGGCTGGGAGATCCTCACCGCGACAGACGATCTGCACGCGGACGAGCCCGCCGACAATATCCGCACCGAGCATGAGAATATGTTCACCGAAATGGGGCTGCCGATCCATTTTCTGATCGCGCGCCCGCCCGCAGACGCCTTCGGTCAGCCCGTGCCCGATTATGACGCGGTCGTGAAGGCGCAGCGCGCCCGGAAGCGAAACGAGGTACAGCATGAACAGGGAATTTCACTGGCGGAGTAAATCCGGCAAATCGTTTTTCAATATCGGCTTCGGGCGGCAGAGCGCCGTCGGGACGGAGCATCCGGCGTCCGAGGTGCCGATCGGTGAGGGACTGCGCCTTGTCGCCGCTGAGGGCATCGAGCGCTGGTGGAAGCTCCTCACCGCGATCGCCGTCATCCGCGTGATGAAGAAGAAACGGAAGAAGAAGAAGAAGTGAGCCCGGAGCCCCATGTTTGCAAGCAAACGGGGCGATTTGCTTCGCCTTTATTCAGTCAATCTCTGACTACGGCAGCACATACCAGTCAGGCACTGTGCCGGGAAGTCTGACATTGGGAGCCGTTACGCCATAAGAAGGCGCGCCAGCGCCGTGCAATATGTAAAATTGGGAGGCTCCGCAAAAGGTCACCGGAGGGATTCGCCCCGTTTGCTTGCAAACATGGGGCTGCCCCGCCCCAAGTGTGCCAAGTTTGGGATTTTGAAAGTTAGCAGTGAGGAGTGAGGAGTGAGGAGTGAGGAGTGAGGAGTTGTTCCATCACTTTCATTTCTGCCGCTAATTGAGAACAATTTTGGGAGTATCGCGCTATAAGAAGGCGCGCCAGCGCCGTGCAATATGTAAAATTGGGAGGCTCCGCAAAAGGTCACCGGAGGGAATCGCCAGCGCGGGCTCCGCGCCCCAAGTGTGCCGAGTTTGGGATTATGTCACGGTGGGCGAAGGTCAGTGAAAGTTACGGAACCACTCCTCACTCCTCACTACTAACTCCTAACTTGACCTGCTACCTCCTACCTCCTACCTCCTCCCTCCTCCCTCCTACCTCCTAACTCGACCTTCTCATTTCTCATTTTCCAAAAGGAGTTGATCTACTGTGTCCACGCTTATCCGCAATGTGCTCGCGGCAGACAGCACCGGCGAGCAGCTCTGCGATATTCTGATCGACGGCGGCAGCATCCTGTCCGTCGGTCCCGGGCTGAAAGTACACGCCGACCGCACGGTCGACGGCTCCGGGCTTGCCGCACTCCCCGGTCTGTTCGATATGCACGTGCACTTCCGCGACCCGGGGCAGACCCGCAAGGAGGACCTGCACACGGGCTGTGCAGCAGCGATCGCAGGCGGCGTGACCGGTGTGCTCTGTATGCCGAACACCACCCCGCCGATGGATAACCCGGAACAGATCGCCGAATTACTCTCGCGCGCAAAGGCGGAGCCCGTCGACGTGCATCAGACCGGCTGCCTGACCGTCGGGCTGCAGGGCGAGCGTCTTGCCGATTACGCCGCGATGAAGGCAGCGGGCGTCACCGCGCTCTCCGACGACGGCAGACCCGTCCCGACCGCGGCGCTCATGGAGGCTGCACTGATTGGGGCAAAAGCCGTCGGGCTGCCGGTCGTGTCGCACTGCGAGGACCTGAAGATCATCGACGGCGGCATCATCAACAAGGGCAAAGTCTCCGAGGCGCTCGGCGTTAAGGGCATGGACCGCCGCTCCGAGGATTCGGTCACCGAACGCGACCTTTCGCTGGCGCTGAAAACCGGTGCGCAGCTGCATATCTGCCATGTGAGCACACGCGGCGCGATCGACGCGGTGCGCAGGGCGAAGGCAGCAGGCGGCGACGTCACCTGCGAGACAGCCCCGCACTATTTCCTGCTGACCGAGGAGCTGCTCCTGAAGCGCGACGCCGATTACCGCATGAATCCCCCGCTGCGCACCGAGGACGACCGTCAGGCGGTGATCGAGGGCATTCTGGACGGCACGGTCGACTGCATCATCACCGATCACGCGCCGCACACCGCCGAAGAGAAGGCGGATTTTGAGAAGGCGCCCAACGGCGTTGTCGGGCTCGAGACCTCGCTCGCCGCGACCCTGACCGCGCTCTATCACACGGGCAAATGCACACTGCCGCAGATCGTGCGGCTGATGAGCGCCAACCCGCGCAAAATCCTGCATCTGCCCGCACGCACCATTGCGCCCGGACAGCCCGCCGACCTGATCCTCGTCGACCTGAACGAGCAGTGGACGGTCGACCCGGAAAAGCTGCATTCCAAGTCGCATAACACCGTTTTCAAGGGCATGACGTTCAGAGGGCGCGTGCGCACGGTGCTGGTCGGCGGCAGAATCTGTTTTGAGGCAGAGGATTGAGGCGGCATGCATGAAACCGTCCTACCGCAGTTACCGGCATTTTGCTGCGCTTTCAGGACAGCCGGAGCCGGTGTTCATCCCGCGCCCGACGGAGCTCCGCGCGTTCAGTGAGCTTCCGCCGGTGCAGCAGGAGGCTGTCATGCGCCGCAAGACACGGTTTTCCGTTGCCGCCATCCCGATCCTCGCGCTGGCAGGGATGATCATCGGCGCGCTTCTCTACACGGCGAACGGCAAGCAGAACGGGCAGCTTTTGCTCCGCTGTCTGAGCTGGGGATCGCTCTGCGGCGCTCTTGCATACATCCCGTGGTTTCTTTTCACACGCTATTTCCGCCCGCGCACGTTCCGGTATGTCTGGTTTTACGGTCAGGTCGATGACTGCATCCTCTGTACGAATATGGGCAGGTTCTTCACGGTGCTGCTCTCGATCAACGGCATTGAGTTTCCGGCGCCGCCCGATCTGGTCGGGCATATAGCAGAGCGAAGCTTCAGCGGGGATGTCTCGCTCGAAATCACCGGCGCAGACTGGCTGCTCGGCACAGACGTCTTTGTCCTTCAAAAGCAGGACGCGATCGGGGAGAACTGTTCCACACTGATGGTCTTCCCGCAGATGGATAACCGTGTCGTTGAATTCAGCGTCACGGATATCTCGTGATCTCGCTGCACGGCGCGGAGAAAGTGAGCAATCAGAATGAACTACACATCATATCAGCACACGGTGACGCTCTCAGGCAATGAGGAGCCGGTGTCTGTCGCCCGCCCGATCGAGATGCAGCCGTTTTCGGAGCTCCCGCGGGGGCTGCAGGGACGCGTGATCGGACATGTCACTGCATTTGCGTGGCAGATCGTCTTTCTGGCGGCACTGCTCGGGGCTGCGCTCGGCGGCGTATATTTTATGCTGGCAGACTTCGAGGACGCCGAACGCCTGCCGCGCGATCTCGCAGCCGGAGCGGCGCTCGCAGTCGTGCTCTATATCATCCGGTTCGTCTGGACACGCTATTTCAAAAGGCAGAGCTTTCCCTATGTCTGGTTTGCGGGCAAGGTCGACGATGCGACCCTCTGCACGGACATCGGCAAATCATTCGCGTTGTTTCTGTCGATCAACGGCGTGCAGTTCCCGGTGTCGCCCTATCTGGTCGGGCACATGGCAGAGCGGCATATCGGCGGAACATTCACGCTCGGGATCCGCGGCGGAGACTGGCTGCTCGGCACTGACGTCATTGTGCTGCAAAACAATGACGAGATCGGGGAGAAGTATTCCACCCTGATGGTATTCCCGCAGAAGAATAACCGCATCACGGAGTACAGCATCATGGTGATCGAATGAGAAGTGAGCAGCAGCGGGGAATCCCGATTCACTTCTCCCTCACATAAACGATTGCATTCAAAAACGAATCAAACTAAAGGAGGATATTCACAATGCCGACGAAGAAAACAGCCGAAGCCCCGGAGCAGACCGCAGAAAAGACGGTCACGAAGACCACTGCGCGCAGAACCGCAGCGAAAAAGCCTGCCCCCGCCGCCGACAAGAGCACGACCGTCGTGGTCGTGACGACCGACGGCACCGCAAAGCCCAGACGCCGCAAGAAGACACAGTCCCCGATGACGAAGGTCAAGCGCAAGATCGCGAAGATCACCGGCATCCCGACGACCGCCGCCGGGCGCAGAAAAAAGGTCGAGCGCAAGGTCGCAGATGTGCTGCTCGGTGCGCTCGATCACTTCGATAAGCCGAAGAAATAACGGGCAGCCCCATGCCTGCAAGCAAACGGAGCTCCGGGCTCATTTCTCATTTTCTGGAAGGAGATCATTTCATGAAGAAACTCATCGCATTACTCAAGCAGAACGCACGACTTTCCAACGCCGAGCTGGCAAACATGCTCGGGCGCACCGAAGCGGAGGTCGCCGCACAGATCGCCGAGCTCGAGCAGAGCGGCGTCATCCGCGGCTACAGCGTCATCGTCGACGAGGAGCGCGCCGACCGCGACGCCGTCTCGGCATATATCGAGCTGAAGATCACGCCCCAGCCCGACTGCGGCTTTGACGAGCTCGCACGCATCATCTCCGGCTTCGAGGAGGTCGAGTCGGTCACGCTGATGTCCGGCGGCTATGACCTCGGCATCACGATCACGGGCTCGGGTCTGCGCGCGATCGCGGGCTTTGTCGCACAGCGGCTCGCCACGCTCGACGGCGTTCTCTCCACGCGCACGCATTTCGTGCTCAAGCGCTACAAGGAAAAGGGCATCCTCATTCAGGAGGAGCCCGGCGACGAAAGAGGTGTCTATCTGTGAACTATCCTGAGCTGATGTCCAAGCGTGCCCAGCAGATCGCGCCCTCCCCGATCAGACGCTTCTTCGATCTGGCGGAGACCATGGACAACGTGATCTCCCTCGGTGTCGGCGAGCCGGATTTCCGCACCCCGTGGCCCATCCGGCAGGCGGCGATCAGCACGCTGGAGCGCCAGTCGATCTTCTACGGTCCCAATTCCGGCATGCTGCAGCTGCGGCAGGAGATCGCGTCCTACATGGAGCGCCGCTTCAATCTGCCCTACTGTCCCGAGAATGAGCTGCTCGTCACAGTCGGCGGCTCCGAGGCGGTCGATCTCGCCTTCCGCACGCTGATCGACCCGGGCGACGAGGTCCTGATCTGTGAGCCGAGCTTTGTCTGCTACGGTCCGCTGGTCAGCATGGCAGACGGCGTGCCCGTGCCGCTCGCGACGAAGGAGGAAAACGAATTCCGCCTGACCGCCGCCGAGCTGAAGGCTGCGATCACCCCGAAAACTAAAATTCTTGTGCTGTCCTATCCGAATAATCCCACGGGCGCGATCATGCGCAGGGAGGATTACCCCGAGATCGTCGAGCTGCTCAAGGATACAGACATTTTCGTGCTCTCCGACGAAATCTACTGCGCGATGACCTACGGCACGAAGCACTGCTCGATCGCGGAATTCCCCGGGATGCGCGAGCGCACGATCGTTGTCAACGGCTTCTCCAAGACCTTTGCGATGACAGGCTGGCGTCTCGGCTGGATGGCAGCGCCGGCGCCGATCATTGAGCAGGCGCGCAAGATTCACCAGTACGGCATCATGTGTGCACCGATGATCTCCCAGCGGGCTGCGGTCGAGGCACTGCGCAGCTGCGACGCCGAGGTCGACCGCATGATCGAGGAATACGACCGCCGCAGACGCTTTCTGCTGTCGCGCTTTGCGGAGATGGGGCTGCCGTGCTTTGAGGCACAGGGCGCGTTTTACCTGTTCCCGAGCATTGCGGGCACGGGCATGAGCTCAGAGGAATTCTGCGAGCGTCTGCTGCAGGAGGAGCATGTGGCAGTCGTTCCGGGCTCGGCATTCGGCGCTTGCGGCAAGGATAATCTGCGTATCTCGTATGCGTATTCGCTCAAGCACCTGACCGAAGCCGCCGTCCGCATGGAACGCTTCATTGCGAAAAACTGCAAATGAGCAAGACAGAAGTTCGCAGTTCGCAGTGAGGAAGTCGAGTTAGCGGTCAGCAGTTAGAAGTTAGGGAAACACTGATTAACGTGCCTCCGGCGGATTGATATTGGGGAGTTCTCGCGTGCTTCGCTATGAGTTTGCAAGCAAACTCCCCCAAAACCCCTGCCAGAGGGACAGTATCCCTCTGGGCTCCCGATATAGTGAAAATAAAGAAAATGCGTCATTTTTATCATAACGGGATTCTCAAGGGCCATGTGCCCCAACGCTGCGCAATGCGATTTAACTTAGAAATGAGAAGTGAATCGAAGCAGAATAAGCATGGGGCACCTGCCGTTTTTCATTTCTGCAGATTTTTTCATTTCCGATGTAATCAGATCGGCGAATTTGTTGTCTATAGTTACAGAGAGATGATTTCTGATTGCGAAAGGACGGTACATATGAAACAGCACAAGATCACAGCAATGCTCCTCGCGCTCGTCATGCTTGCGGGCGTCACCGGCTGCGCCGACAAGGGCTCCTCATCACCCGAGAGCAGCGCGGTCACGACGACCACAACGGTCACCGAAACGACGCAGGCACCTGAGACCACCGAGGCGCCGGAAACGGAGCGTACCACGACGAAACGCACCACCGAGGAAACGACGAAGACCACGACGACCTCCGGCTCGACAACAAGCGAAACCGGGAGCACAACGTCAAAGACACAGACCACCGGCACGACCGGCGCGCAGCAGCAGACCTCCAAGACCACGACCTCCACGACCGCGCAGCCGCCGAAGAGCACGGAGCCCGCATACCTCAGAACGATGCAGTCGCTCACCGACAGCGGCGAGGTCTATTCCCTGATGCCCGCAGGCGGCAGCACCGTCGCGATGCAGATGCACAGCGGCTCGCGCGATTATGTCTACCTGATCGACGTCGAAAAGGACGCCGTCACCGCGAAGGTGCAGATCGGCAGATATGAATGGCTGCTCGGCGTCTCCAAGGCGGGCGAGATCATCACCGACGGCTATTCAGATCACGACAATTTCTATTTCTACGACAGCGCAAGCGGCAAGCTCGCCTCCAGCGCTGCATATTCCGGCAGTGCCTACAGTATCCGCTATGACCGCGACCGCGACCAGCTCTACGGCTACCGCGACAGGCGGGCTTACGAGATCTCGCGCACGGGATATGATTCCACCGCGTACGCGATGCCCGGCTCGTCTTCGGATGAAAGAGAATATGTCGCAGAGTATTTCCATTCGCGGGGGCTGGTGCTCAAGCGCGAGCTCTCCTCAAACGACTATACCGGTGTTGACTATACGCTCACTTCGACCGTTTCGGGGGAGAACGTGTTCAGCGTCCTCGGCGAATTCTCCGACTTCAAGCTGACAGACCGCAGCCTCATCCGCGTCGACAGCGACGGCTCGCAGGACGACGAGACCTATAAAAATGCGTTTGTCTTCAATCTGGCGACCGGCAAGGAGACTGCACGCTATCTGATCGGCAACAACGGCAGCGATCTGATTGCGGACCCGCAGAGCGCCGTCTGCATGGTGCTGAGCTCGGGCAGCAAGGGGAAGGATTCGTGGGGTCCGCTCGGCGCATATATGCTCGACGCCGAGACCGGCAAGCGTGAGAATCTCGGCATGTCCTTCAAGAATGCGGAGGCGCAGCAGGCATGCTATCTGCCTGACGCCGGCGTGTGGGTCTACGCACTGACGACGAAGCAGAACGGCAAGCTGTCGACCGCTGTCATGCGGATCGACCCCGAACAGGTTCCCTACAGCACTGCAAAGCAGCGTGCGGCGCAGGTCGGGCTGGCAGAGGCGGAAAAACCGATCGGCGATGCAGTGCGCGCAAGACGTGCCCGTGCCGATGAGCTCGAAAAGCGCTTCGGCATCCGCATCCTGATCGGCAATGAGGTGCTGCGCGTGAAGGGGCTGACCTCCTTCTACATGGTCTCCACCGAGGACACAAGCTACTGGGAGTATATGGACAGCACCAACACGGATGATCTCGACCGCGCACTGACCTATCTGGAGCGCGAGCTCGGGCGCTATCCGGCGGGCTTCTTTGAGATCTTCAAGACAAACGGCATCGGCGGGCTGCGCATTGAACTGACGCTCGACCTTCCGCCTGATGCCTCGATGCAGAACTTCGGCAGCGCGGGTGGGCTTTCCTTCCGCACCGGCGCATTCTATGATATCGCCTTCAACCTCTCCATGTGCTACGAATACGACAAGTCCATCCATCACGAGCTGTTCCATCAGGTCGAGCACCGGATGCAGGATCTGGACTACTGTTATTCGGATTCAGATTGGGCAAAGCTCAACCCCAAGAACTACACCTATCTGTCGCTGATGAATTACGGCTCAGCCGCAGAGGATATGTGCATGTACAATTCCAGCGGCGTGAAGGAGAATGTCTATTTCGCCCGCAACTACGGCATGTCCAACGAGATGGAGGACCGTGCGACGATCATGGAGCGCGTGTTCGAGCGGCTCTATGACGAGGAAACGGAGCAGGAGGTCTGCGGCTACGAATTCCTGCAGCAGTTCCCGCACCTCAAGGCAAAGCTCGGCGAAATGGCGAAGCTGGTCAAGGCGTGCTTCGGCTCGGTCTACTGGGAAGATATCTACAACGCAGGCGTGCTGAATTAACGCAGCGTCATGCAATCAGAACAGCGGTGTTCTCCAGGTCCGGAGGACACCGCTGTTTGTTTAGAGGTTAGAAGTTAGAAGTGAGGAGTGAGAAGTGAGATGTGCCGGAACAACTCCTCACTCCTCACTCCTAACTGCTGACTCGGCTTTATTCTGCGGCTGCCGTTTCGGTCGTTGTATCCGTCTGTGCGGCTGTCGTATCCGTTCCGGTCTGTCCGGCGGTCGTATCGGTTTCCGCGGGCATTTCGCCGGGGCGCCACGAGAGCAGATAATCCTTGTCGGCGGCGGTCACGGAGAGGTCGCCGTTCAGCGAGCGCACCGCTCTGACGCTCCAGCCGTCGGTCGTCTCGGTGTAGCCGTCGGGGTTTTCGGAGCGGAACGTCCGCCCGAGCACCTTCGTGAGCTCCTCGGCGGCGCTCTCCAGCAAGCCGTAGATGTGATAATCGACCGCGCAAAGCTGCCCGCCCTCGAAGGCGCAGGTGAAGATCACCGGCAGCAGCTCATCGGTGCGCGACCATGTCACGCCCTGCTTCTCGACACTGAACACCGAGCCGAATTCCCATGTGCAGACGGTCCTGCCGCCCGATTCCTCCTCGCGCAGGGGGTCGCCGATCAGCGTGCAGACCTGCGCCTTGTCCATGCCGATCCTCAGCTGGAACAGATTGCCCCTGTCGGTCTGCAGCACCTTGCTCTTCGCGATCGACTGTGCGGCGCTGTACCGGAGCGAGCCGGCCGCGGTGTGCATCAGCAGATACATGCCCGCTTCGGTCGCCCATTCGACCGTGTAGTCGGCGTGTGTGCCGTCCCATGCAGCCATGTCGCCGAGCTCGCGCACAAGCCAGTCATAGCGGATCCCGGTCGAATCGACGCTCCACGCGGTCAGCGCGCGGCTTTGGTCGAAATCGAGCGTGATCTCAAACTTTTCGTAGACATAGCTGTCGGGGTTTTTCCAGTCGACCGGCACGACGGCTTGGTAGCCGTTGCCGGCAGGATAGATGACAAGCCCGTCGATATCGGCGGCGAGCGATTCTGCGGTCGCGTCCGGGGCAAACAGCAGGCGCGTGAATTGTTTCACGGAGAATTCGCCGCTTTTCTCGGGCTTTTCGCTGAGCGTGACAAGGTGCAGCGCGACGGAGCTCTCAGGCGCGGACACGGACGCCGTGCAGCCTGTGAGCAGCATTGCCGCACCGAGCGCGGCGAGGATGCGTTTCTGATAACTGTGCATTGGGGTCAATACCTTCTTTTTGATATATAATTGAGAAATGAGAAGTGAGGAGTGAGAAGTTAGAAGTGAGGAGTTGTTCCGTTACTTTCATCCCTGCCGCTGATTGCGCCGTCAGAAGGTGCGGTCAGCGCCGTGTGTGACACGAAACCGGGAGGTTCCGCGGAGATGACGGAAAATATGCAAGCAGATTGCGTGCCAAGCCGTCAGACGGGATTTAGGGTGTGTTGACACGAAGCCGAACGCACGTCTTTTTGGCTGATTTTGCCACACCCTAATCAGTGGTTCCCGAACCCGACTTCCTACCTGCTCCCTCCTACCTTTCATGCGCCGGTGAGGGATTTCTCACTTCTCATTTCTATCTACTATTTTATCGTGAAATGCGCGGAAAGTCAAGAAAAAACAAAATCTCCTAAAAACTTATAAAAATCTCTTGCATTATTCTCGGAATTATGGTATAATGTAACAGTTGCATGGCAACGCGAACCAATTACGGAGGATATATCACTATGACTCGTGCAGAAACAATTTTGAAGCAGGCGGAGCAGTCGCTCGGGATTCCTGCGAGCCGCGCAGAGGTCCACGCCCTGCATAACGCCGTCTCCGGCGCCGTGCTCAGCGAGATGCTGCCCCGCTGGAATGCCTGCCGCCAAGCCCACCTCGAACACCGCCGCGTCTGCTATTTCTCGATGGAGTTCCTTGTCGGCAGAGCGGTCTATAACAACCTCTACTGCCTCGGACTCCTCAGGGATATGGAGCAGGCGTTCGCCGCCGCGGGCACATCGCTCTCCGCCTTCGAGGAGATCGAGGACGCAGCACTCGGAAACGGCGGTCTCGGACGCCTGGCCGCATGCTTCCTCGACAGTGCAGCGACCCTCTCGCTCCCGGTCGACGGCTACGGCATCCGCTACCGCTACGGGCTCTTCAAGCAGGGCTTCGAGGACGGACGCCAGACCGAGACCGGCGACGACTGGACCGCATTCGGCGACCCGTGGAGCATCCGCTGCGACGCCGACGCCGTGACCGTCAGCTTCCGCGGGCAGCAGGTCAGAGCTGTCCCCTACGACATGCCCGTCATCGGCTATGCGGCAGACGGCAGGGAGCCGCACATCGGCACGCTCAGGCTGTGGCAGGCAGAGCCGGTCTCCCGCTTTGACTTCCGCACCTTCAACGACCAGCACTATCTCGACGCCTCTGCCGAGACGGTCGCGGCGGAGGATATCTCCCGCTGCCTCTATCCCAACGACGACACCCGCGCGGGCAAGGCGCTGCGCCTGAAGCAGCAGTATTTCTTCTGCGCCGCGTCGCTCGCCGACTGCCTGAAAAAGTACAAGGCGCTGCACGGCACGGTCGAGGGCATCGAGGAGATGCTCGCGGTGCAGCTCAACGACACGCACCCGGTCATCTCCATCCCCGAGCTGATCCGCCTGCTCGAAGCCGAGGGCTATTCCTTCGCCGATGCACTCGCGGTCACGAAGAAGGTCTTCTCCTACACGAACCACACGATCATGCAGGAGGCGCTCGAGAAGTGGGACTGCGGTCTGATCGAGGAGCTGCTGCCGGAGATCTTCGCGATCATCCTGCAGATCTCCGAGGCACATCTTGAGGAGCTCTACGCAAAGGACATCCCCGAGGAGCAGATCGCCGCGATGCGCATCGTCAAGAACGGGCAGGTGCACATGGCAGACCTCGCGATGTACGCGGGGCGCTATGTCAACGGCGTCGCGGAGATCCACACCGAGCTGCTGAAATCGACCGTCCTGAAGGAGTGGTATGCGCTCGCGCCGGAGAAATTCCAGAACAAGACCAACGGCATCACGCAGCGCCGCTGGCTCGGGCTCTGCAACCCGGAGCTGACCGCCCTCTTCGCAGAGCTGGCAGGCTCCGAGGAGTTCCTCACCGACCTGACCGTGCTCTCGCCGCTGGGGCAGTTTGCCGACGACAAGGACGTGATGGAGCGCTTCCGCGCGGTCAAGCAGGCGAAGAAGCAGCAGCTCGCAGCGTTTGTGCTCCGGCACGACGGCGTCGAGATCGACCCGGACACCTGCTTTGATATCCAGATCAAGCGCCTGCACGAATACAAGCGCCAGCTCCTCAACGCCTTCTCGATCCTCTGGCTCTATTTCGGCATCAAGGACGGCAGCATCCGGAATTTCCAGCCGACGACCTTCCTCTTCGGCGCGAAATCCGCACCGGGCTACCGCCGCGCCAAGGCGATCATCAAGTTCATCAACGAGATCGCCAAGCTGATCGACAGCGACCCGGCGGTCAGAGGGCTGATCAAGGTCGTGTTCGTCCGCAATTACAACGTGTCCTACGCGGAAAAGCTCGTCGCGGCATGCGATATCTCCGAGCAGATCTCGACCGCCGGCACAGGGGCATCGGGCACGGGCAACATGAAGATGATGCTCAACGGCGCCGTGACCCTCGGCACCCTCGACGGCGCGAACATCGAGATCGTGCAGGCTGCGGGCGAGGAGAACAACTATATCTTCGGCGCGACGGTCGAGGAGCTCGCTGCCCTTGAGCATTATTCGAGCCGCACCGTCATGGCGAAGAACCCGATGATCGCAAGAGTCGTGAAGACGCTGATCGACGGCACGGTCTCCGACGGCGGCACCGGCGAATTCCGCGAGCTCTATTTTGCGCTGCTCGACGGCGCGAGCTGGCATCAGCCCGACCACTACTATCTGCTGCTCGACCTGCCGGATTATGTCGAGACCAAGCTGCGCGCGCTGACGGATTACGGCACCGACGCGCTCGGCTTCGCGGCAAAGCAGTGGCACAATGCCTGCGCCGCGGGTCCCTTCAGCTCCGACCGCACGATCCGGCAGTATGCCGAGGAGTGCTGGCATATTGCACAGGTTTAATTCCGTGCCCCTGTGCAGTTTGCTCAAATTTGCAGGGAGAACAGCCTGTCAATTTCACGGAATACGCAATTTTTTTGGCAACTGCAGGGATTCTGCTTGACATTTGCGTCCGGTTGCGGTATAATTGTGTCAGGCGGCGAAAAGGAATCGCCGGTTCATCCGATAAACTGAAACGGAGGCAAAAACAATGGAAGAATTGATGAAACTCCCCTTTGTGAAGGCATTTCTGCTGATGATCGCCAACACGCTGGATTTCAAGGGACGCACCAAGCGTTCGGATTTCTGGTGGGCAACGCTGGCAGTCATCATCATCGCATTTGTGGTCGGCTTTATCTGTGCATTTCTGGGCACGATCGGCGATCTGATCTCCTGGCTTGTGCGTATCGTGCTGTTTGTGCCGCAGCTCTCGATGGGCGTGCGCAGACTGCATGACACCGGCAAGAGCGGTCTGTGGTGGCTGATCGGCATCACCGGTATCGGCAGCATCGTGCTGATCATCTGGTGGGCACAGCAGGGTCAGGCAGGCGACAACCAGTACGGCTCCGATCCCGAGTCCAACTACGGCTATTGATGAACCAAGGCGCGCGGCAGCAGACGGCTGACCGCGCGCTTTTTTCGTTTTTTGCAAATTCGCCCTTGACAAATCTGCGCGTTTGTGCTATAATATATCTGTTGTCTGGGTGTGGCGCAGTTGGTAGCGCGCTACCTTGGGGTGGTAGAGGCCGCCCGTTCAAGTCGGGTCACTCAGACCAGCGGGCAGTGCCCGCCTCCATGATAACTCCCATGCGGCGATGCGTGGGAGTTTTCGTTTTTCGCGCCCATCTGACCGTGCGGATGATCTGAGACAAAACGGCAGTGCCCGCCTCCATGATAACTCCCATGCAGCGATGCGTGGGAGTTTTCGTTTTTCGCATCCATCTGACCGTGCGGATGATCTGAAACAAAACGGCAGTGCCCGCCTCCATGATAACTCCCATGCAGCGATGCGTGGGAGTTTTCGTTTTGTGCTCCCCATTGATCTTGTCGGTATCACAGACAAACGGCGCCCCCACTCTTTCGAGCGGGGGCTAAAATAATAAATAAGAAAGAATAGTGAATAAATGTTACAGCGGGCGCTGTTGTATTATTCTTTATTCTTTAGATTTCCGGCTCCCATGCTGCATGGCGCGGGAGCCTGCTGTTTGTGTACACGATCCGTCTGAGAAGCCTTATTCCGTCTCAGTTCTCCGATAAATCAGCATATTCCACGAGCGCGGCGGGAGCGCTCTGCCGCTTCCGGAGGTCGGGCACACCGCAAACGGCTCCTCCGCAGTATTGCACCGCTTTAAGTCGTCGCCCGTCAGCACCGAATGCTGTTCGAGCACAAATCCGCCGAAGCCCGCCAGCGACAGACTGCACGTCTCCGCAAGCGAGCGGTTGACCGCAAAGACCGTCACGGTCTCCGCAAGATCGTCATAAACCGCGACCGGCTCGACATAGGGCACGGAGCCGCGGTTTTCGACCTCGTAGCTTTCGCAGTGCACGCCCGTTTTCAGCACGATGCCCCGCCCGTGCAGCGACGCATCGCAGAACGGGTAGAAGATCGTCTGTGCCCAAGCCCTGCCGCCGTTCTCGGTCATGATCGGCGCGATGACGTTGACCAGCTGCGCCAGACAGGCGATCTTCACGCGGTCGCAGTGCTTCAGCAGCGTGATGATCAGGCAGCCGACGACCAATGCGTCCTCGAGGTTGTAGACGTCCTCAAGCAGCGGCGGCGCGATCTGCCACGGGGCATTCTGCGCGTCCTGCGCATTGCTGTGAAACCAGACATTCCACTCGTCAAAGGAAATGTAAATCGTCTTATCTGCGTGCTTTTCCGCCTTGATCTCATCGCAGAGCCCCGTGACCCTGCCGATGAACCAGTCCATTTCCAGTGAGCAGCCGAGATACTCCGCGGAGTTGCCCGAGCGGTTGCCGTAATAGCTGTGCATCGAGAGATAGTCGATGTGGTCGTAGCATTCGCGCAGCACCGTGCGCTCCCATTCGCCGAAGGTCGCCATGCCCGGGTGCGAGCTCCCGCACGCGACCAGCTCGATCGTCGGGTCGGTCCACTTCATGAGCTTTGCGGTCTCGCAGGCAAGGCGCGCATATTCCTGCGCAGTCTTGTGCCCGATCTGCCAGTCGCCGTCCATCTCGTTGCCGAGGCACCACAGCCGGATGCCGAAGGGCTCCGCGAAGCCGTTTTTCCGCCGCATATTCGCGTAGTCGGTGTCGGTCGTGCCGTTGCAATATTCTACCAAATTGCGGGCGTCCTCCATGCCGCGCGTGCCGAGATTGACCGCCATCATGATCTCCGCGCCGGCACGCTTTGCCCACGCCTGAAATTCGTCGATGCCGATCTCGTTCGTCTCGATGCAGCCCCACGCGAGCTCCATTTTCCGCGGACGCTTTGTGCGGTCGCCGGTGCCGTCCTCCCAGTGATACCCCGAGACGAAATTGCCGCCGGGATAGCGCACGAGGGGCACATGCAGCTGTCTGACGAGCGCGAGTACGTCCTGCCGGAAGCCCATGTCATCGGCTGAGGGATGCCCGGGCTCGTAGATGCCGCCGTAGACGGCTCTGCCAAGATGCTCGATGAACGAGCCGAAGAGCCGCTTGTCGACCCGTCCGACGCGGCTTTGTAGGTCAATGGAGATTTCAGCGCGCATGAGAGATCACCTCGGTATCTGTCAGAATTGCCGGAACGAATTTACCGGTATATAAAAACTGCTGCATTGCGGGACAGCAGCACCGTCCCGCAGCAGCATTGCAAACGCACGGGCGTTCCGGCACCCGTGATATTATTGTAGCATTCCGGCGGCTGGATTGCAATGATCTTTTCTCCAAATAACATGAACTATTGTCCAATCGCATCACCCGCTCCGGTTGACAGATGCCCCGATTCGGGGTATAATGAGGGAGCGACACATGCTCATTCCGCATTCCGGGATGAGCAATGAGGAGTGAAGACTGCGGTATCGCGATGATTTAGAAGGGGCATCACAAAACCCGTTGTGCACCCGTCATTCCGCATTCCGCATTCACCTCCTCCCTCCTACCTCCTCCCTCCTCCCTCCGCCCTTCTCATTTCTCATTCCCAGATCGGTGGTGATTGTTCTGAATCAGGGAAAACACATGTTTGCGCCCGCCCTCGCCGTGCTGCTCGTGACCGCCATGACCGCTGCCGCAGAGCTTTCGGGCGAGCGCGAGATTCTCTTCCCGGAGATCGCGGCGGTCGCGGCGGGAACCCTCGCGGCACCGAAGCACCCGTGGAATACCGACCCGCTGCGGCTGTTCCTTTCACTCGCCGCCGGGTCTGTCATCGGCACGGCGACTGTGCTGCTGATCCCTCTGCCGCTCGCGGTGCAGCTCTGCATCGCATTTCTGATTTCCTCGCTGATGCTGGCATTTTCGCGCACGACCTTCGCCCCGATGATCTCGTCGGTCGTGCTGCCGGTCATGCTCGGCACGCGCTCGGCGGTCTATCCGGTCTCCGCGGTCCTGCTGACTGCCGCGGTCATCGGCTGCCGCCTGCTGACCGAAACACACGGTCTGCGAAGCCCTGAGCCCTTTACGCCTGAGCCGAAGCCCGACCGCCGCGCACTGACCGATCTGCTGCTGCGTTGGGGGCTGGGTTGTCTGGTCATTCTGTTCGCGGTGAAGAGCGGGCAGCGGCTGATCGCGGCGCCCCCGCTGCTGGTCGCGTATACGGAATTCTGGAGACCGGGCGCGGCGGCACAGCGAAAGCCGCTCCCCTTCTGCCTGATGCTGACCGGATGCGCCGCGCTCGGTGCGCTGCTGCGGTATCCGGCGCTGCATTTCGGAATCCGGCAGTTTCCGGCTGCCGGGGTGACCGTTTTGCTGGTGCTGCTGCTCATGCGGCGGACCGGGCTCTGGCTTCCGCCTGCCGCGGCACTGTCGCTGCTGAGCTTTCTGGTCCCGGAACAGACGCTGCTGCTGTATCCGGTGCAGGTATTTGCGGGAACGCTGTTTTTCATGGGTCTGGCGATGCTGCACGGGCGGATCGACGCGCTGAATCAGATGCATCCGGCGGACAAATGAGGCACGCGAAGTTGTACCGTCATCTGCATGATCCTGCCGTCTCAGATGTACGGAATCCTCTGTGGATAATTTGCACAAAAAACGGGCAAAATACCGCAAAGCCTGCACATCGCTGCCGGAATCCGGCAGTTTGCACAAAGCAACCCGCCCGGATTTGCTGATTTTTACCGGTCGACGCGTGCGCTTTCTCTTTGTGAAATATCACAAAAACCGCGTGTGAATGCGCACTTCCTGTATTTTCAAGGTTCATTTTTCCGTATGACGCTTGACAATTCAGCCTAGGTGTGATACAATAAGACTGGGGTTTCAAACCTACATGCTCCGACAACTGCACAGCCTTTTCGGCATTTCAGCCTGCATACGGGCACCTGACAGCCCCGCAGACTGCCGCCCCCGGCTGTGTCCGTTTCCGCCGGATGTCCTTGTCATGCGTCAGAAACAGAGCGCCTGACCGGACCGGAGCGACAGAAAATGCGCATACAGAGAGAAAATAATACAGTTACCGGTGATTGCCGGTCAGGGAGGTTAAGATGAAGGGGATCATTCTTGCTGGCGGCAAAGGCTCCCGCCTTTATCCGTCGACCATCTGTGTCAGCAAGCAGCTTCTGCCGATCTATGACAAGCCGCTGATCTATTACCCGCTCTCCATGCTGCTGCTCGCGAAAATCCGCGATATTCTGATCATTTCCACACCGCACGATATCGACAACTACCGCAAGCTCCTCGGCGACGGCTCCCGCATCGGCGTCCGCTTTCAGTATGCCGTACAGGATCAGCCCCGCGGGCTCGCCGATGCCTTTGTCATCGGTGAAGAGTTCATCGGTGACGACAGTGTCTGTCTCGTGCTCGGCGACAATGTGTTCTACGGCGCCGCAATGTCCACGATCCTCCAGAAGGCGATGAATTCCATCGCGAACGGCGGCGCTGCCATTTTCGGCTGTGCCATGAAGGACCCGCGTGAATTCGGCGTGGTCGAGTTCGACCCTGCGACCGGCAAGGTCATCTCCATCGAGGAGAAGCCCAAGCACCCCAAGTCCAATTACGCAGTTCCGGGGCTCTATTTCTACGACAACAACGTCATCGAGATCGCAAAGCTGGTGCGCCCCTCCGCACGCGGCGAGGTCGAGATTTCGACCGTCAACGACGCATATCTGCGGCGCAACATGCTGCATGCGACCGTGATGGGACGCGGCGTGACATGGTTTGACACCGGCTCCCCGAAGGGCATGCACAAGGCGAGCGGCTTTGTCAAGACCATTCAGGAGATGCAGGGCTTCTATATCTCCTGCATCGAGGAGATCGCGTGGCGCAAAAAATTCATCGACGATGCCCAGCTCAGAAAATGCGGCGAGGAATTGAAGCAGACCGACTACGGTCAGTATCTGCTCTCGCTGCTGAATAAAAGTGAGGAGGAAGTAAATTGACCATTCTCGTTACGGGCGGTGCCGGCTTCATCGGCTCGAATTTCGTGTTTCACATGCTGGAGCACCACCCGTCCGACAAAATCGTCTGTGTGGACAAGCTGACCTATGCGGGCAATCTCTCCACGCTCAGGAGCGTCATGGAGAACCCGGCGTTCCGCTTCGTGCGCGCAGATATCTGCGACAGAACAGCGATCTGCAGGCTCTTTGAGGAGGAAAAGCCCGATATCGTCGTCAACTTCGCGGCGGAGTCGCATGTCGACCGCTCGATCGAGGACCCCGGGATCTTCCTCACGACCAATATTCTCGGCACGCAGGTGCTGATGGACGCCTGCCGTAAATACGGCATCACGCGCTACCATCAGGTCTCGACCGACGAGGTCTACGGCGATCTGCCGCTGGACCGCCCCGATCTGTTCTTCACTGAGGAGACCCCGATCCACACCTCGAGCCCCTATTCGAGCTCGAAGGCGGGCGCCGATCTGCTCGTGCTCGCATATCACCGTACATACGGGCTGCCCGTGACGATCTCGCGCTGCTCCAACAACTACGGTCCCTACCACTTCCCCGAGAAGCTCATCCCGCTGATGATCATCAACGCACTGGCGGATAAGCCCCTGCCCGTCTACGGCGAGGGTCTCAACGTCCGCGACTGGCTCTATGTCGAGGATCACTGCCGCGCGATCGACCTCATCATTCATGAGGGCAGAGTCGGCGAGGTCTACAATGTCGGCGGGCACAATGAGATGCGCAATATCGACATCGTGAAGCTGATCTGCGAAAAGCTCGGCAAGCCCGAATCGCTGATCACCCATGTCGCCGACCGCAAGGGGCACGACATGCGCTATGCGATCGACCCGACCAAGATCCACAATGAGCTCGGCTGGCTGCCCGAAACGAAATTCGCGGACGGCATCCAGAAGACGATCGACTGGTATCTTGCCAACCGCGACTGGTGGGAGGAGATCATCTCCGGCGAATATCAGAGCTACTACGAAAAAATGTATGGAGAAAGGGACCCGCTCCCGGTCGGATAAACATGAACGGAAAACTGATTGTGATCGAAGGGCTGGACGGCAGCGGCAAGGCGACCCAGACCGCAGAGCTCCGCAAGGTGCTGGAGGCGCGCGGCGAGCGCGTGATGCAGGTCTCCTTCCCGAATTACGGGAGCGACGCCGCCAAGCTGCTGGACGACTACCTTCACGGCAAATTCGGCAATGACCCGAACGATGTGAACCCCTACGCGGCATCGACCTTTTTCGCGATCGACCGCTATGCAAGCTATCATCTGAGCTGGAAGCAGTTCTATCTGGAGGGCGGCACGGTCATCGCGGACCGCTACACCACCTCCAATGCCGTCCACCAGTGCGCAAAGCTGCCGAAGGAGCAGTGGGACGCCTTTCTGGACTGGCTCTTCACCTACGAATATCAGCAGCTCGGACTGCCCAGACCCGACGCTGTGATCTATCTGCGCGTCGACCCGGAGGTCAGTCAGAAGCTGATGAGCGGCAGATATGACGGCGACGAGAAGAAAAAGGACATTCACGAGAGCAATGTCCCCTATCTGAGAAGCTGCCGCGCTGCCGCGGATTACTGTGCACAGAAGCTGGGCTGGCGTGCAGTCGAGTGCATCAGCGACGGAAAAATGAGAGACGTTGACGCCATCCGGCAGGATGTGCTGGGCGCCTTGAAGTAAGGAATACAGCAATGCAATGAGTATACTGGTAACAAGATCGTCCATGCCCGACTATGAGGACTATATCCGCGAGATCAAGCCGATCTTCGAGAGTCATCACCTGACGAACATGGGTCCGGTCTACAAAAAACTGCAGCACAGCCTGATCGAATACCTCGACGTTCCGCAGCTTGCGATGTTTGTCAACGGACATCTGGCACTGGAGCTCGTGCTTCAGGCGATGGGACTGCGCGACACCGGCGCGGAGGTCATCACCACGCCGTTCACATTTGTTTCGACCGTTCATGCCATCGTGCGGAACGGTCTGAAGCCCGTTTTCTGCGATATCAAGCCGGATGACTACACGATGGACCCCGAAAAGATCGAGGCGCTGATCACCGAAAAGACCGCCGCGATCGTCCCCGTGCATGTCTACGGCTCGATCTGTGACGTCGATGCGATCGGCGCCGTTGCGCAGAAGCACGGGCTCAAGCTCGTTTATGACGCCGCACATGCGTTCGGTGTGAAGTACAGGGGCAAGGGCATCGGCAGCTTCGGCGATGCGTCCATGTTCTCCTTCCACGCGACCAAGGTGTTCAATACGATCGAGGGCGGCGCGATCGCCTTCCACGACGAAAGCCTCCGCGAGCCGCTGCACGAGCTCAAGAACTTCGGTCTGCACGGCGAGGACGTCACCGCCTACGGCGGGAACGCGAAAATGGACGAATTCCGCGCGGCAATGGGCATCTGCAACCTGCGCAATATCGAACAGTGCATCGCCGCCAGAGGGCAGGCGTTTGCGCGCTATCACGAGCGGCTCTCCGGCGTGCCGGGGCTCACGCTCATCAAGGAGCAGCAGGATGTCACCCCGAATTACGCCTACTACCCCGTGCTGATCGACCCGGAGACCTTCGGCGAGGACCGCGACAGCGTGTTCGACCGCCTCAAGGCGCAGGATATCTACGCCAGAAAGTATTTCTATCCCGCGATCAACGAGATGGCATGCTATCAGGGGCAGTTCCGCGGCGAAACACCGATCGCAGCGCGCATTTCCCGCAATATCCTCACGCTGCCGATGTATGCGGAGCTGACGCCGGAAACGGTCGATACCATCTGCGATGTCATCCTCAGAAAGTAAGGGAGCGAATCCATTGAAAAAGATCATGTTGCTCGGCGGCTCTGCACAGCAGATCGTTGCGATCGAAAAGGCAAAGTCGCTCGGGCTGTTCACGGTGCTGTGCGATTACCTGCCCGACAATCCCGGACAGTATCACGCGGACCGCTTCTATCAGGTCAGCACGACCGACAAGGAGGCTGTGCTGAAGGTCGCGAGGGAGGAGCAGATCGACGGCGTGCTCGCCTATGCCTCCGACCCCGCCGCACCGACTGCCGCCTATGTCGCGGAGCAGCTCGGTCTGCCCGGCAGCCCCTACCGTTCCGTCGAGATCCTCTGCAACAAGGATCTGTTCCGCGCCTATCTGGCAGAGCACGGCTTCTGCACGCCTGCCGCCCGCGGATACAGCGATCTGACACAGGCACAGAAGGATATCGAGAGCGGCTTTTTCCGGTTCCCGATCATCGTCAAGCCGGTCGATTCCAGCGGCTCGAAGGGCGTCAGCCGGATCGACACTGCGGCAGAGGCGCCCGCTCTGCTGGAGGCAGCCATGTCGCTGAGCCGCGGCAAGCGCATCATCGTCGAGGAATGGGTCGAGAAATTCGGCTATCAGATTGCGGGCGACGGGCTCTCCGTGGACGGAAAACTCGTGTTCCGCTGCTTTGCAAACGACCACTTCAATCCGAAATGCACAAATCCGTTCGTGCCGGTCTCCGCGTCGTTCCCCTACAATATGCCGCCTCAGGTGCAGCAGAAGGTGCACGACACCATTCAGGCGCTGCTGACCGCGCTGGATATGAAGACCTGCACCTACAATTTCGACATGCGCATCGACAAGGATTACAACGTCTATCTGATGGAGGTCGCCCCGCGCGACGGCGGCAACTATATCCCCGACGTCATCCGCTATGCGACCGGCATCGATCTGGTCGAATACGCGGTCAGAGGCGCGATGGGCGAGGCGATCGCCGTGCCCGAAATGCCGCAGACGGAGGGCTTCTGGTCGTACTTTGCGGTGCACAGCTACCGCGACGGCGTCCTGAAGGAGATCGTGCTCAAGCCCGGCATCCGGGAAAAGCACATTGTCGAGGATCACATTCTCGTCAGCCCCGGCGACGCGGTGCACGCGTTCGTCGGCGCCAACACCACGCTCGGCATCTACCTGATGCGCTTTGATTCGATGGAGCAGATGCTCGATATGATGGATCACCCGGACGACTGGATCCGCGTCGAGCTCGCAGATTCGTGAGCTGCCCGCTGCGGTGCAGCGAAAATAAGAAAAAAGGATACTGTGGCTGTGGATAAACAGAAACTGACAAAGGCGCAGCGCTGGGAGCTCGCCGATTATCTGGCAGACCAGCGCCTCGGGGAGGTCAACAAGAGCTGCCGTGAGGTGCATCCCGCGCACAATCTCTATGCGGACTTCTTCAAGCGCCTGATCGACATTCTCGTCGCTGCCCTTGTGCTGATCGTCACCTCGCCGCTGAACCTCGTGATCTTCATTATCACGGCGGTCACGCTCGGCAGACCGATCTTCTTTAAGCAGCAGCGCATCGGCAAGGACGGCAAGCCCTTTGATATCATCAAATTCCGCAACATGACCAACGAGACCGACGAAAACGGCGAGCTCCTGCCGCCTGCCGAGCGTGTCACGTCCTGCGGCAGATTCCTGCGCAAGACCTCGCTCGACGAGCTGCTGAATTTCTGGAGCATCCTGAAGGGCGACATGAGCCTGATCGGTCCGCGTCCCCTCGTGCCCGAATATACCCACCGCTACAGTGATTATCACCGGCAGCGGCTGGCGGTGCGCCCCGGTCTGGAATGTCCGCCGCGCGAAAACCTCGGGCATGTCTGGACTTGGCAGGAGCAGTTCGACAACGATGTCTGGTATGTCGAGCATGTCAGCTTCCTCACCGACTGCAAAATGGTCATCAATCTGGTGCGCTTCGCACTGGACAGAAAGAGCGCCGAGGCGCGTGCCAATGTCAATCACCGCGGCACCTTCTTCGGCTACGACGAAAACGGCAGAGCGATCAATCTGGACAGCGTGCCGCAGGAGATCGTCGATCAGCTCTTCGGCTGACGCGCATAAATTCACAGAGAAACGGAAAGAATCATGGGAAAATATGACGGCAAAAAGCTGCTGGTTTTAGGCTCCAACGTCGGGGCGGCTGACATTGTGCGCTATGCAAAGGCACAGGGCGCAGAGGTCATCGTCGCCGATTACTACCCGCCCGAGCGCTCCGAGGCAAAGCGCTTCGCTGACCGGCATTATCTGACGAGCACCGCAGACCTCGATGCACTCGACGCCATTGTGAAGCAGGAGGGCATCAGCGGCATCATCGCAGGCATCAGCGAATTCAACCTGCTCAAGGCAATGGCGCTCTGCGAAATGAACGGTCTGCCGTTCTACTGCAGCAAGGCACAGTGGGACACGGTCGAGAGCAAGGAGCTCTTCCGCGAACTGTGCGAGCGCAGCGGCGTCCCCTGCCCCAAAACCTATTTCTCCGGCACAGAGCTCCCGGATTCTGTCTGGGAGTCCCTTTGCTATCCGCTCGTGCTCAAGCCCGTCGATGCGTCTGCCTCCTCGGGCGTCTTTATCTGTCACAGCGAGGAGGAGCTGCGCCGCCGGATCCCCGAGGCAGCGGCATTCTCCGCAAAGGGCGTCATCATCATCGAGGAATTCGTGCGCGGCAATGAATTCACCGCGCATTACACGCTCAGCGGCGGAAAAGCCGCACTCGCCTGCATCGACAACCGCTACCCCGTCGCGCTGCATGAGGGCAGTGTCACGACCGTACCGATCGCGCGCATCTACCCCTCCGTGTTCGCGCAGGACTATATCGACCGCGTGAACGAAAGCGTCCTCCGCATGTGCGAAAGCATCGGCATGCAGGACGGCATCCTGTTCGTGCAGGGCATCCACGACCCCGAAACGGGCGATTTCCGCATCTTTGAAGCCGGTCTGCGCTGCGCGGGCGAGGCGCCCTACCGCTTTCTGCAGCAGATCACCGGAGACAGCTTCATCCGCATCATCGTCGACCACGCGCTGCTCGGTCAGACCGACTACGACCTCTCCTGCGAAAAGCCGCTGCTGGACGGCAAATGCTGCGGCATTGTCTCCTTCGCGGCGCATCACGGCACGGTCGGCAGCATCACCGGGCTTGACTGCACCGATTTCGCTTCGCTCGGCGTGCTGAGTGTGGAAAACCGCTATCCGGTCGGCAGAGAGGTGCCCGACACCGATACGCTGCGGCAGCTCAACATCCGCTTTGTCATGCTGACGGAGAGCCGCGCGCAGATGGCGGACTGCATCCGGCAGGTCAACGCGCGGGTCAGCGTCTTCAACACCGACGGCGAATGCATGGTCGAAAAATTTGATCCGGAGCGCATCTGGAATGAGCTCTGAAAAACGGACGGCAGGGAGGGAATGTCTTTGAGAATCGCTGTTACAGGCGCCGGCGGCTTCCTCGGCACGGAGCTGCTGCGTCAGCTCGCGGCGCAGGGCACGCATGAGGTCATTGCCTTTACGTTTGACTTTGAGCGCAGCCGGGAGACATTTGTCCGTGCCGCCAATATCACCGCGGCCGACAACAGTCAGGCAGCGCAGTTTGACTATTCCGGCGTCGACGTGCTGATCAACTGCGCATTTCCGCGCAATGTCTGCGACGCTAGCTTTGCACAGGGGCTCGATTTCATCCGGGACGTGCTCGCAAAGGCAGCCGCGGACCGCGTCGGTGCCGTCATCAATATCTCCTCGCAGAGCGTCTACAGCCAGAAGCGGCAGGACGCCGCAGACGAGCAGACCCCCGCCGTGCTCGAATCGAAGTACGCGGTCGGGAAATACTGGTCCGAGCTCTTTGTCAACACCGTCTGCAAGGGCATCCGCCACACGAATCTGCGGATGGCGAGCCTGATCGGTGCGGGCTTTGACCAGCGCATCACCAACAAATTCGCAAAAATGATCATGGAAGGCGCGCAGATCACGCTGACCGGCGGTGACCAGCGCTTTGGCTTCCTCGACGTGCGCGACGCTGCGAACGGCATCCTGACCGTTGCGGCGGATACGGGCGGCTGGGACGAGACCTACAATCTCGGCGGCGCACAGCAGTATACGCTGCTTCAGATCGCGCAGGCGGCACATGCGGTCGGCGCAGAATCCGGCTTTTCCGCGCCCGAGCCGTTCATCGCGGGCGAGGGCGAATGGCAGAACAGCACCCTCGACTGCACAAGGCTCTCGGAGCGCTTTCACTGGCAGCCGCGGTATGCACTCGCAGATACGCTCCGCGCGGTCTATGAAAATCTGAAGGGACGGGCTTAATATGTATATTCTCACGTTCGGGCGTTCCTTCCCCGAGAAGAAGACCGGCATGATCGGCATTTTTGAATTCGAGCAGGCGGTCGCGCTCGCGAAGGCGGGCAACAAGGTCGTCTACGCCTTTTCGGACGACCGCTCAGTCAAGGTCATCCACAGCCTCTCGAAGATCCGCCGCACCGAGCAGGGTGTCGAGGTCTACGGCAGACAGCTCCCCATCGGCGGACTGCCGCATCAGGTCTTTGACCCGATCCGCACCGCAGAGGTCAAAAAGCTGCTCAAGGAGATCATCGACGAGCAGGGCATGCCCGATGTGATCCATGTCCACTTCCCCGTGCTCACGCTCAACGAGGCGCTGATCGAATATATCGGCACGCTCGGCTGCAAGCTGGTCTGCACGGAGCACTGGACAAAGATCCAGAGCAAGCAGATTCCCGCATGGCGCGTCGAGCGGCTCAAGTGCTGCACCGCGCACGCAGATGCGTTCATCTGCGTCAGCGGTCTGCTGCGCGACAGCGTCATCGAGCTGACACACACAGAAAAACCGGTCGAGGTCGTACCGAACATGGTGCAGGCGCCCTTTGGCTATGCCCCGGCACCGGAGAAGGACGGCCCCGATTCGTTCACCTTTGCCGCGGTCGGCAGACTGGTGCCGGTCAAGCGCTTCCAGCTCGTCGTCGAGGCGTTTGCGGAGGCATTCCGCGGGCAGGAGAACATCCGCCTGAAAATCGCCGGCGACGGCATTCAGCGCAGGGAGATCGAGGCGCTGATCGACAAATGCGGCATCGGCAGTCAGACCGAGATGCTCGGCTTCTGCAAGCGCCCCGAGGTCGCAAAGCTCTACGCCGAATCGGACTGCTATGTCTCCGCGAGCATTCTGGAGACCTTCGGCGTGCCCTTCATTGAGGCTTGGATCACGGGCATCCCGTGCATCGGCGCAAGCGGCGGTCCGGTCGACTGCTATTTCAAGCCCGAAAACGGTCTGCTCTTTGAAAAGGAGCAGGTCAGGAGCCTTGCTGCCGCGATGCAGCAGGTCTGTCAGAACCGGGCTCAATATGACAGAAAGCAGATTTCCGACTGGGCTGCGGCGCTGTTCTCCGCAGAGGAGGTCGTGCGCAGGCTTTGCAGCATCTATGAAGCCTGCTGAATAACCGCGAAAAGAGGTGATCTGAGCATGGATCCGATCGACTTTGTCATCCCGTGGGTGGACGGCGGCGATCCGCAGTGGCTGCAGGAAAAGCGCAAATGGGAATCGTCCGTCGCGGATGATGCGCAGATCGACAACAGCAGCATGCGCTACCGCGACTGGGACAATCTGCGGTACTGGTTCCGCGGCGTCGAGAAATTCGCCCCGTGGGTGCGGCATGTGTACTTCATCACGAACGGACAGAAGCCCGACTGGCTGAACACCGGATGCGAAAAGCTCCGGTTCGTCACCCACGCGGACTATATCCCCGCAGAATATCTGCCGACGTTCAGCTCGCATGTGATCGAGACCAATCTCCACCGCATCCCCGATCTGGCAGAGCACTATGTCTACTTCAACGACGACACCTTCCTGCTGCGGGAGATCAGCCCGGAGCTCTTTTTCCGGGACGGTCTGCCCGTGCTGCCCGCAGCGCTGCACCCGATCTGCCCGTTCAAGGGCACCAGCACGCTGCTGGGGCATGTGTATTTCAACATGTTCGCGGCGGTCAACCGCAATTTCAGCTTCCGCGAATCCTTCCGTCAGAACCGCAAAAAGTGGCTCTCTCCGAAATACAACGGGCTGAAAACCGTGCTGACAAACTGGTTCTATTCCAAATATTCCGGCTTTATCGGCTTTGAGCGCGAGCACATGCCCGTGCCGATCCGCAAGAGCACGATGGAGCGCGTCTGGGCAGCAGAGCCCGCGCTCATGGAGACGACCTCGAAAAACCGCTTCCGCACGGGCGACGACGTCAGTCAGTACATCTTCCGCTACTGGGAGCTGGCGCAGGGCAGCTTTGTGCCCGGAAAGTTCGGGCAGACGGGCAAATGCCTGCACCTCAACGACGGCTGCACGGAGAAGGCCAACGAGGTCTGCACGGACATCACGCAGCAGCGCTGCAACATGATCTGCATCAACGACGCCTACGAATCGCAGGCGCTCTTCGACGACGCCAAGCAGAAGATCAACGCCGCACTGCAGGCGCTGCTCCCCGAGCCGTCGTCCTTTGAACAATAACACCGCGCACCGAAGGGAGTGATCCGCCATTCCAATCAAGCTCCGGTATCATTTCCGGGTGATCGACCTGCTCAGCATCGCCTCGCTGGTGCTGGTCTGCATGGACGCGACCTATCTGCAGCTCATCATCCCGCATCACAATGTGCTCTATAAGCTGGTGCTCGCCGGATGTCTGGGGCTGGTGCTGCTGCTGTTCATCATGCGCAATCTGAAAATTGCGCCGCAGTCGCTGATTCTGCTCGGCGCTGCGGGCTATGTGCTGCTCGCGACGCTGCGCGGCGGAGGCTCGCTCAACGCCGCCTTCCGCATGATCCTTGCGCCGACCGTGCTCTGCCTGACGCTGACGCTGACCAAGGACAGGCAGGAATTCCACCGCGTCATGGAGATCTGGTGCGCCGGGCTCTTCGCGCTCATGTGCATCGACATGCTGACCATGCTCGCCTTCCCGCGCGGGCTCTACCGCACGATCGAATACACGACCAACTGGTTCCTCGGCTACAAGACCGTCCGGCTGGAATACACGCTCCCGCTGCTCTCGATGCGCTTCTTTCTCGATCTCGAAAAGGTCGGGCGCATCACCCGGAAGACATGGATCGTCGCGGTGCTTGTCACGCTCGATATCGCCCGTGCACTGGCGACGGGCGGCACGGTCATGGTGCTGCTCTATATCGCGATGATCGTGACGGTCGCGGCGGGCTACAAGCAGACGCGGAAGCAGAACAGGCGCTCGCTGCTCGTGATGATCACCCGCTTTCCGATCTTTCTGGGCAGCTATATCGCGATGTTTTTCGTCGTCGTCATTTTGCCGACCACGAGCTTCATCCAGCATCTGCTGGTCGATTATCTGCACAAGTCCGCCGATTTCAGCGGCAGAGTGCCGATCTGGATCCGCACGATGAAGGCGGCGAAGGAGCAGCTTCTGTTCGGGCACGGCTTTCTGCTCGCGCAGGATTACGCGAAGATCACAAGAGGCTTCTACAATCCGCACAACACGGTCTTTGTGTATTGGCTCGTCGGCGGTCTGACCGGCATGGTGCTGCTCGCGTGGTTCATGTATTTCACGGTGCGCTCCGCCGAGACAAACCGCGCAAACCTCGTGTTTGTGTTTTATCTGTATGTTGTCCTGTGGCTGGGTCTCATCTCCGCGGTCATGGCATTCAGCCCGTTCCTGCTGACGCTGATCTATGCACCGGTCTGCTACAACACCAAGAGCGAGGAGCTGAGCGCCGGCACGCTGCGCAAGTGGATCATGCAGCTGTTTGCAGGATAACGAAGTGAGAGGAGGAATCAGCCAAGGTGCTGACAGAGCAAATCAAACGCCGGCTGCTCCGCAACCGGTACAATATGAAATACGGTCCCGCAGAAAAAAACCGCGTCACGCTGGAATACAGCAAGACCGTCAACCTCGGCGATTCGCTGTCCCCGCTGATCGTGAACGCGATGCTGGAGAAGAAGGGGCTCCGTGCCGACCAAACGGTCAGCCGCACCAAGCACCTGATGGCGGTCGGGTCGATCATCGGCAGAGGGCGCTTCGACGTCACGCTCTGGGGCACGGGTGTCCTGCGCGACAACATCGCGGACGTGATCAGAAAGCAGCGTCTCTACCGCAGATACGATATCCGCGCGGTCAGGGGTCCCCGCACCAGACAGATGCTGCTCGATGCGGGCTATGACTGCCCCGCGCGCTACGGCGACCCGGCGATCCTCATGCCGCAGATCTATCCGGCAGCGGATGCGAAGGCAGCGGGCAAGCAATATCCCGTCTCGCTGATCCTGCACCACCGCACAACGCTCTGCTGGTGCGATGACGCCCCGGACGAGGCGCAGTTCCGCTTCTGTGCGCCGGAGCAGTACCGCGGGCAGATCCATGTCATCGACCCCAACACGACCGATTACCGCGATTTCCTCGATCAGATCGTGCAGTCCGGGCGGGTCATTTCCGCGTCGCTGCACGGCATCATCTTGGCGGAGAGCTACGGCATTCCGGCTGTGTTCCTGCACTTCGGCGTGCAGGATCAGGAGATCAAATTCCACGACTGGTACGAATCGACCGGCAGAACGCTCCAGAGCGTCAGAACTCTCCCCGAAGCAATGGACGCGGCTGCGATGCCGCTCCCGGACCTCTCCGGGATGCAGCAGCAGATCGCAGATGCCTTCCCCTACGATCTCTGGGATGAATCCCTGCCCGCGGAGCCTTACAGGAGGGCACATTCATGAGCCGCGAAGGGAAATTTGTCAAGAATACCATCATCCTCGCCTTCGGGACCTTTCTGCCGCGGTTTGCATCGTTCATCATCTTCCCGATCGTCACGGGCTATCTGACGAAGGCAGAGCTCGGCAGCTACGACCTCATCACCGTGCTCGAATCGCTGCTGCTGCCGGTCGTCACGCTGCAGATCCAGACCGCGGCATTCCGCTTTCTGATCGACCGCCGCCAAAAGGAGGACGAGGTCCGGCAGATCGTCAGCAGCATCATGCTCTTTGCGCTGCCGATCTCGGTCGCCGCACTGATCGTGCTGTTCTTTGTGCTGCAGCTCTCGGTCTTCTCCAAGCTCCTGATCTGCGCCTATCTGCTCTTTGATATCCTCGCGAACATCCTGCGGCAGATCGTCCGCGGGCTCGGCATGAACCACCACTATTCCGTCAGCGCCGTGCTCAACTCCGGCGGGCTGATGATCGGCGTGGTCACATTTGTCTACTTCCTGCGCATGGGGCTGAACGGCATTCTGATCGCGATGGTGATCGCCGCGTGCTTCGCCTCGCTCTATCTGCTGTTCTTTGCAAAGCTCTTCCGCTATGTCGACTTCGGCGCACTGAACAAGGACCTCCTGCGCGAAATGCTCGGCTATTCGTGGCCGATGGTCCCCAACAGCATGTCGATGTGGGTCATGCGCCTCTCGGACCGCATCGTTGTCACACTGGTCATGGGCGTCGAGTGGAACGCGGTCTATGTCGTCGCAAACAAGATACCCCACCTGCTCACGCTCGCGCAGACCACCTTCACGATGGCGTGGCAGGAGAACGCCTCCATTGTCGTCTCCGACAAGGATTCAACTGAATATTACAGCGTCATGTACCGGAGGATCTTCCGCTTCATGGCTGGCTGCATGGGCGCGCTGCTCGCAGTCACTCCGCTGCTCTATAAGCTGCTGGTGCTCGGCGACTATTCCGACGCGATCCCGCAGATCCCCATTCTGATCATGGCGATGTTCTTCGCCAGCCTCGCCGCATACATGGGCGGCATCTACGTCGCGCTGATGAAGACCAGGAGCGTCGGCGTCACGACCGTGGTCTCCGCGGTCATCAATCTGGTCGTCAATGTCGGGACGATCTGGTTTATCGGTCTCTACGCAGCGTCGGTCTCGACGCTGGTGAGCTATATTTTCCTGACGTTCTTCCGCATGTTCGATATCCGGAAATTTGTCAAGCTGAAATACGCATGGGCAGAAATGGGCTGGATCACCGCCGTGCTCACGCTCCAGTGCGTGCTCTTCAACTTCGCCTCGCTTCCGGCATATCTTGCAAATACCGTGATCGGCTTTGCAATGCTCTTCGGGCTGAACATGGAGATCATCAGGGGCATGTATTCCAAGGCAATGAAGAAGCTGCGCAAGCAGCGCAAAAACTGAAACCAAAGGAGAACTGTTATGTGTGGAATCGTAGGCTATGTCGGAACACAGCAGGCTGCGCCGATTTTGATCGACGGTCTGTCCAAGCTCGAGTACCGCGGATATGACTCCGCCGGCATCGCGGTGCGCGACGGCGAAAACGAGCCGGAAATCATCAAGGAGAAGGGCAAGCTCAAGGTGCTCGCCGAGATGACCAACAACGGCAAGGCAGTCGTCGGCTGCTGCGGCATCGGGCACACCCGCTGGGCGACCCACGGCGAGCCCTCCGCGGTCAATGCGCACCCCCATGCCAGCGACGACCTCAACGTCATCGCCGTGCACAACGGCATCATCGAGAACTATCAGGAGCTGCGCGAGAAGCTCGAGAAGCACGGCTATGTCTTCAAGTCGCAGACTGACACCGAGGTCGCGGTCAAGCTGATCGACTACTACTACAAGAAATATGCACCGCTGCCGGTCGAGGCGATCGCCCGCTCGATGGTCCGCATCCGCGGCTCCTATGCGCTGTGCATCATGTTCAAGGATTATCCGGGCGAGGTCTACTGCGCACGCAAGGACAGCCCGATGATCATCGGCATCGCGAACGGAGAATCCTATGTTGCCTCCGACGTGCCTGCCATCCTGAAATACACCCGCAATGTCTACTACATCGGCAACATGGAGATCGCAAAGCTCGAGCAGGGCAATGTGACCTTCTTCAACATCGACAGCGAGGTCATCGAGAAGCCGCTGACCGAGATCCGCTGGGATGCCGAGGCTGCCGAAAAGGGCGGCTACGAGCACTTCATGCTCAAGGAGATTCACGAGCAGCCGAAGGTCGTCCGCGACACGATCAATTCGGTCGTGCACGAGGGCGTTGTGCACTTCGACAGCGTCAACCTGACCGACGACGAGATGAAGGAGATCGAGCAGATCTACATTGTCGCGTGCGGCTCCGCCTATCACGTCGGCGTCGCGCTGCAGTATGTGATCGAGGAGCTGACCTCCCTGCAAGTGCGCGTCGAGCTCGCCTCCGAGTTCCGCTACCGCAAGATGCAGCTGCACAAGAAGAGCCTTGTCATCGTCATCAGCCAGTCCGGCGAGACTGCCGATACGCTCGCAGCGCTGCGCGAGGCAAGAGACAACGGCATCAAGACGCTCGGCATCGTCAACGTGGTCGGCTCGACCATCGCGCGCGAGGCGGAGAATGTGTTCTATACGCTCGCGGGTCCCGAGATTTCCGTCGCGACGACGAAGGCGTACAGCTGCCAGCTGGTCGCAGGCTATCTGCTCGCGCTGCAGTTTGCAAAGGCGCGCGGCGAGATCGAGGAGGCGCGCTATCAGGAGCTGATCGAGGAAATCTTCACGATCCCGGATAAGATCGAGCGCATTCTCGAGGATAAGGAGCGCATCCAGTGGTACTCCAACAAGCTCGTGAACGTCACCGACTCATTCTTCATCGGGCGCGGCATCGACTACGCGATCGGCATGGAGGGCAGCCTCAAGCTCAAGGAGATCAGCTATATCCACTCCGAGGCATACGCAGCCGGCGAACTGAAGCACGGTCCGATCAGCCTGATCGAGGACGGCACGATCGTCATCAGCGTCGTGACGCAGAGCAATCTCGTCGAGAAGACCATCAGCAACATGGTCGAGGTCAAGAGCCGCGGCGCGAAGGTCATGGCGGTCACCACGATGGGCAACTACTATCTCGAGGACACGGCAGAGTTCACCTGCTATGTGCCGAAGATCGACAATCTCTTTGCAGGCAGCCTGTCGGTCATCCCGCTGCAGCTGCTGAGCTATTATGTCTCGATCGGCAAGGGCTATGATGTTGACAAGCCCCGCAATCTCGCAAAATCCGTCACGGTGGAGTGATAACAGAAAGCACCCGGTTTGCCGCCGGGTGCTTTGTTGCGTTTGAACGGTTTTTGCTGCGGATTCACGCGGAAAGCCCCGGGAGATGCCCGAAGCCCTTTTGCAAAAGAATTGCCGCCCCTGCCGGATGAAGATAAGAGCAGGAGCGGCTTGTGTGGAGGAAATGCTGCAACTGCGATGATGATATATGTATTTGTTCGTCAGGGTTCGAGAACTTCCTTGAAACCGGAGGTCTCTGTGTAGAGATTTACAAATTCATCCATACCGATTCCGACAGTGCCGTCCATTTCGAGAAGCTGACAGTTCCAATAATAAATGACGACAATCGCATCCTTAGAATCAATGCGGTTGCGCTCATCCTTCCAGACGTCAGCAAAAGCAAGCTGATCTTCATTTAACCTGTGCCCTAATTCCAGAAGCTCATACATGCAGAAATCTTCGATAATCAGGTTAGCGTCCTTACTGTCGATCACTCCGTCGAGAGTCACGTCGCCGTTATCGTACAGAGACAGATCGGAGCCCAAAGCATACACCGGCTCATTGTAGTCACTCGTGTTGATAACCTCCGCAAACGCGCTCACGCTCATTGCAGAGACGGTCATCGCTGCGGCAAGCAGCACAGAAATTAGCTTTTTCATAATCATTCTCCTCTCCGTTGGTTTCAGTTTCCGGGCGGTTTTGCCCTTCAAAAGCACAGACCGGAATTGCTCTGCAAAGGATTCGCCCGCCGCCGCAAATCAGCGAATCG
>JAEELE010000053.1 GCA_016288755.1 Oscillospiraceae bacterium | reverse complement strand
TCTCCTCAGTCGAGGTCGTGGTCTCCTCAGTCGAGGTCGTGGTCTCCTCAGTCGAGGTCGTGGTCTCCTCAGTCGAGGTCGTGGTCTCCTCGGTCGAGGTCGTGGTCTCCTCAGTCGAGGTCGTGGTCTCCTCAGTGGTCGTGGTCTCCTCGACCTTTCTCAGAACGACCTCGTCGATCACACGGACGACGTTGTAGTAGAGCTCCTCGCCGTCAACAGCGAAGACGGTGTCAGCCTTTGCGGTGACTTCCTTGTGGGAAATGACCTCGACAAACTCGTAGCCGTCTGCTGCCCACTGATCAGCGTATGCTGCGACGATCGCGTCAGCCAGCTTATCGTTCTGATCATCGGTGAGGCTGAACTCGACATCGAACGAATAGCCGTTCGGGATGGTGATGTTGTAATCATAACCCTCGTCGACGATCGCTGCAACGTCTGCGGAGGACAGGTTGATGGTAGCCTTGTCCGCTGCGAACTTCTGTGCTGCCTCGACTGCGGTGTCGATCCAGTTTGCTGCTCTGCCGGAGGTGATTGCGCCGGTGAAGGTCTCAGGAGCCTTCGCGAGCTCGGTTCTTGCTCTGTTGGCAACGCGGTCGGACACGCCGGAAGCGGTGATCGCTGCGTCAACAGCTGCGAGGTAGTTGGCATAGGTCTCGTCGAGATCGGTGCCGGTCAGGGAGATCGCATTGACTGCAGCGCCCAGTCTCTTTGCGGCGTTGAGCGCATCCTGCAGACGCTTTGCGTACTTTGCAGCCTGTTCCTCAAGTCTGTCGCTTGCGGAGCCCTGTGCCTTCGCCTGTGCGATGACATACTGCTCAGCCTCAAGGAACTTGTTGGTGGCATACTCCGCAAACGCGGTCAGACCGTCATAGGTCTTCGCACCGTCATTGATGGTGACATTGTATGTAGCGGTCTTGTCATAGTCGCTGAAATCGACATCAATGATCGCGGTGCCGGAGATGCTGAAGCCGCTCCAGTCGATAACGACATCGCCTGCTGCGTTGAAGCCGTCCTCTTCCCAGTTTTTCTCTGCGACCTCGCCGAACAGTGCGGAAGCCTCGTTCAGGTTGACAACGACCTGTGCCTTGCCGTCCTTGGTGAGGGTGACCTCTGCATCGGTGATCAGATCAACTGCACGGGAAGCCTGATCCTCGTTGAAATAACGGGTGGACTTCAGGCGTCTCTTGATCGCGTCCTTGATCTTGGTCACAGCCGTGGACTTGGTCACGGATGCGTCGCCGGTGATGCTGAGGACAGCAGTCTCGAGCTTGTCATTCCAGATGGACTCGCCCCATGTCAGCGGTTCGACCTCTTCCGTTTCGCCCTCAATGACGATCGGCAGCTGGTCATAGGTGGGGAGCTCATCAACCGGAACATCGGTCAGCCATGCACGGTCAAGAACCAGATCGTCTGCACTGTCAGCAGCGTTGATGTTGACAGCTGCGAGCTGGCTCAGCACAAGGACAGTACCTGTCGCGGATGCGAGCACGCGCTTGAAAAGTGATTTCATTCAAACCTCTCCTCTTTTGTTGAATTATGTACAGGATGCGTCCGGTGTGCAGCGCGGCAGGTCATGTTTCTGAGGTAATCGCCTAAAATGCACACACGGCACATATACATACTGACATTATAGCATTCTTTTTTCCAAAATGCAAGCCCTTTTCACCAAATTGTAACTATTCCATAAAACCCGTTGCAGAGGCTCCCGGCGTTTATATAATTTTCACACGGCAATGCCGAATTTTGCCAATCAACGGCTGTTTTCGGCATTTTTCCGCCCTGTTTTTCCGGAATTGTGACCATTTTGTGGTTGAGATATGAAATATATGTAAAATTCACAAAACCTCTTGACAAACCGGCACACTTGTGATATAATAATATCAAACCACAGGAGAAGCCGCACGGAAGGCGGCAGAACGGAGGTACAGACCAATGGGCTGACAGGTCTTTCAGCCGCACGATTCTGATGCGGCGCTCGGTGCCACAATCTATGAAAGGGTGTGCTTCCCATGCAGAAGCTCATTTCCGGGTGAATTTCCCGGGCACTGAATGAAAAATCTGATTTCGCCGTGCGCGCCGGGCAATCTGCGGGCGCGTGCAGCATGATCTGCAAAAAGGATGTGATTCCCATGTATGCAAGAGAATTCGTCCCGCCGTAACATACTGAAAAGGGTGTGTTTCCAATGCAGACAGTCCGAACCGGTGATTCCGCATAGTTCGGTTCACCGATGAAACTACAGACCATCCGAATAACAGCGCTGTCATCCCGTGCAGACAGCGCTGTTTTTGCGCGGAGCAGCCCCCGCCGGCATTTTCCTCCGGGTGCTTGTTCGCGGAGCCTCCCGGCTTCGTTCAGCACACGGCGCGAAAGCGCCTTCTTATGTGGCAATTCTCCCAGTGTTTCTCTCAATCGGCAGAAGAAGTGAAAACTCGGTTGACGGAACAACTCCTCACTTCTCATTTCTCACTGTACAACAAACGCCCGGGCTCCCTGTCGGAAGCCCGGGTTTTCGTTTGATCAGCCGTTGTACTGATTGAGGAATGCGTCGATCGCGGAGTAGATCGCGCTGACGGATTCGCTCCACGGGGTCTGACCCTTCGAGGCGGCGCGGATGCCGTTCTCGTTGGAGTCGAGCAGCGTGGACACATCGGACGAAACCGCGTTGAAGAAGTCGAAGTACGGATTCGCCTGTGCCATCTCGTCCAGCTTCTTGCGCATGTCGACCATTTCCTGCGTCCAGCCGTAGTCGTCGATCAGCTGCTGGGTCGCGATTTCATTTGCGCGCTGATTGGTGATCGTGACGCGCTTGCAGGCTGCGAACTTCGCAACGCCCTGCGGGTTCTGACCGCCCTTGAGCAGCACATAGCCGTCCAGACCGCACGGCATATAGTATTCGCTCGCGTTCGGATCCTTCGGCATCGGCACGAACATGATGTTCTCACCGAAGACCTTGGACCAGTCTGCCTTTGCGCCGTAGATCTTCCAGAGACCTGCCGGGAAGTAGAGCTCCTTGCCCTCGCCGATGTAATTCGGCATCTCGGACCAGCCGAAGTCGCCGACGCCGATTGCAACCAGATTCTGCGAGCCGAGCTGGAACATCCAGTCCTGCATACGCGCGATCGCGGGATCCTTCAGGTTGTTGACGAGCTTGCCGTTCTCAACGCCGATGTAAGGCACGCCGCAGGTTGCGGAAAGACCTGCCTCGAACCACCAGCCGTCCAGACCGAATCTGCCCTCCTCCGGATCGCAGAACTGCTTGAGCTGCTCGGTGAAGGTATCCCATGTCCAGTTGCCCTCCTCAAAGAGCTTCTTCGGGTCCTTCAGACCGTTCTCTTCGATGGTGTCCTTGTTGTAGATGATGCAGCAGTTGTCGCCGGAAACGGAGTTTGCGATGACATAGTGCTTGCCGTTCCACTGGAACTTATCCATCGTCGCCTTCATCGGCTCGAAGAGCGGGTCGGTGAAGTCGATGTAATCGTCGATCGGTGCGAACATCTCCTTGATGGCGCCGCGCGGGAATGCGTCGAGGTCGGATGCCGGGAAGAAGTCGATGCCCTCTGCGCCGTTGATCGAGGTCGCGATGGTGTCATAGCGGCTATCCCATGCGACATTCGTCCACTCGATCTTGCCGCCGTAGCGGGACTGGAAGATTGCCAGCTCGATCGGCACGTTCTTGCCGGTCGAATCCGGGTTGATGTCCCAGTTTGCCATCCACTTGATGGTCTTGTTCTCGAGATCGCCCGTGAGGCGCTCGTCGGCGGAAGCGATCTCCGCGACCTCAGCTGCCGTCGCGGAATCGAGCGAGCGCATGCTGGAAGAGGATTCGCCGCAGCCGCTCAGCGCGCCGCCGGTCATCACTGCCAACAGCAGCGCAGCAATCGCATATCTTGTCTTTCTCATTTTATAGTACCTCCTGTAAATATCCCCAAAGATCATGGAATGTGAGCGATCCGTTCTATACAGTCCGCTATTCTCATTTTATCATACTTTTGCCGCAATGTCAACAAAAAAAGCGCAAAATTGTCGATTCCGAATCAAAAAAGTTTCCGGCGGTCTGCACAAAAATGAAGTGATTCCCCTTGAAGGATTCACAAAAGCGCTTGCATATCCGGCGGTTTTATGCTATACTATCTATAACGGAGCCCGCAGCGGCTCTGCGCAATTCATTCACAAAGGGAGGAACCATCATGCAGGAGGTCTATGATTTTCTGAAGGCTTGCGGCACCTACTATCTCGCGACGGTCGAGGGCGACCAGCCGCGCGTGCGTCCGTTCGGCACGGTCGACCTGTTCGAGGAGAAGCTCTACATCCAGACGGGAAAATCGAAGGATGTGTCGAAGCAGCTGCAGGCAAACCCAAAGGCAGAAATCTGCGCCTTCAAGGACGGTGTTTGGCTGCGTGTCTCCGGCGAGCTCATCCGCGATGACCGCGTGGAGGCAAAGAAGCACATGCTGGACAGCTACCCGGAGCTGCAGGCGATGTATTCCGCAGAGGATGACAACACCGAGGTGCTGTTCTTCCGCAGTGCGACCGCTGTATTCAGCTCCTTCACCGAGCCGCCCCGCACTGTGACATTCTGAGGTCTTCTGACATCCGATCGCATAAGCGGCGGTCAGCCCCTTCTTCTCTCGGGCTGACCGCCGCAATTTCTGCCGGTATCTTGACAAATCACCGGGTGCGTGATATAATAAACACTGGTTTTCAGAAGCACATGTCACATCAGACCGTTTCATTGCATGGAAGTATGATTTACAGCAGCCTTTTTGACGATACGGAATAGGAACCTGAAAGGAATCATCAGTTATGGGCATCTTTAAGATCATCTCAAGCGGCGAGTTTTATAAGCTGAGAAAATACCGGATCCACAAGATCTTTTTCAAGGACTACAAAAGAAACCCGCTGCACCCGTTCCGGACCTTTTCGATTCACCGGAAGGGATTCACGCTCGCAGACTGGGGCATTCTGGGTGTGACCAACAGCAACTGGAAATCGTTCCTTTCATCGAAGCAATATCTGGATATCCACCCGATCAACGGGTTTTATTCCAAAATGATCGATGATAAAATGGTCATCAAGTATATCCTGAACGGCACCGACCTTGCAAAGAATATGCCGGACTACTATTATTTATTTGATGAGGACGGCAGTCTCTTCCCGATGATGGAAGCGCCCTCTCAGGGAAACGCCGCCGGTGCCGATGTTCTCGGGCTGCTGAAAAGCAAGCAGAAGCTCGCCTTCAAGCTGATCACCGGCTCTCTCGGAATCGGCTTCTATAAGGCGGCATACGAGAACGGCGAAATCCTTGTCAACGACAAGAAAATGACAGAGTCCGAATTCATGGCTTTTCTCCGCACCTGCAGGGACTGCATTGTCACCGAATATCTGGCGCCGCATCCGGAGCTCGCGAAATTCTGGCCGAGCACTGCCAATACGCTCCGCTATCTGGTCGGCAAGGTGAACGGCGAGTGGCGGATGATCAAATGCTTTGTCCGGTTCGGCACAAAGAAATCGGGCGCGGTCGAGAATTTCAACTCCGGCGGTGTTCTGTGCTATGTCGATGAGGACGGATATTTCAAGAACGGCTATATGATCAGCAGACAGAACGGAAAAGCCAGCGCGGTCGTCGTGGATACGCATCCGGATACCGGTCTGAAGATCGAGGGCAGAATCCCGTGCTGGGATCAGCTTCTGGAGACGGTTGCCGGATTTGAACGGCTGATGCCGCAGATGAAATATATGGGCTTTGATTTTGTGGTCACAGACAGGGAGCAGGTGAAGCTGCTGGAGATCAATTCGCTGACCTCTCTGGACTCGATTCAGCTCGACCGTTCGATTCTGGAAACGGAAAACGGAAAATGGTTCTTCTCCTCTCTGATGAAATAACATCAGGCAGGCGTGACCGTCGAAACAGACAGGGGTGTCAGCAGCAGACACCCCTGTTTTCATATTCTGCGCCCATTTCAGAAGTCCCTTTTCGGAATTGTATTGCTCAGCGAAATCGGAATTTTGCGGGGCTAAAATTCGGAGAAGTCCGCATTTTCCCGGAGCCCGGGCTGACGCCCCCTTCGGGCACGTTTCTGCGGCGTCTCCCGATTTCGCACTTTGCTCCGGTGGTTCCCTAAAAAAACCCGGCTGCCGCGATGTGATTCGCAGCAGCCGGGGTTTTTGTTGTGTGCAGCGCGGAATTATCTCGAGCTTTCCGGCGCAAGATCGGTCGGGGTGCCCTCCGCCTTGGTCAGATCATACCAGGAGATATCCTCGGCAAGGATCGACCAGAGGTTGAAGTATGCCAGAACAAAGTTGCCGTCGCCTGCGTCGACATAGCCGTCGAGGTTGACGTCAGCGATCTTTGCCTCCTCCTCGCTCAGATTGCGGTCCTCCGGGTCCACATCGAGCAGCGTCATGTTGAAGTAGACCAGAATGAGGTTCGCGTCTGCGGAGTCAACTCTGCCGCTGCGGTTGATATCGCCGTAGAGACCGACATTGATCGCGCAGGTGTAGTCCTTGCCGCCTGCGGTCGCGGTGATCACCGCAGAACCCATGCCGGTCGAGGTGACATAGCCGTTCTGATCGACCGTTGCAGCCTCCTCATTGGAGCTCTTCCAGGTCACGTCGCCGACTGCATTGAACAGCGTCAGGTTGAGGTGCTGATCTGCACCGGTGAAGGAGTAGCTCGTGTAGTTCAGGCGGGTCTCAGCGTTGGCGTTGACCGTGACCGTGCCGCCGAAGAAGCTGATATCCGTCAGGATCTTGCTGTTCTCGTCAGAGATCTGGCTGAACGGATTTGCCTTGTCCAGTGCGCCTGCGTTGTCCGGGGTGTAGAAGTCGACATGATAGACCTTGCCGTCCTCTGCATCCTCCGGGATCGTGAAGACGATGTAGGTCAGGATCGCGCCGTTGTTCGGGGTAGGTGCGTTCTTGCCGTCTGCGGTGGTGAACACATAGGAGAGCGGGTAGTCGGTCTTCTTGTTCGTCGTCGCGGAGACAACATACGCCTGATTGTTGGCAGGAGCTGCCTTATAGCGGGTGAATGTCAGACCGTCGGTCGTCACGAAATAGAGCTGCATGCCTGCGGTGCCGCTGTCGTTGTAGACATAGAGCGGAACATTGACCTGCTCGCCCGGCTTGCCGGCGACATCGCCGAACACGAGGTAGTAGCCCTCGGACATGCCGTCGTAGCTGTCGACCCACGGATCGCCCTCGGGCTGAGACACAGAGGTCGTGGTCTCGGTGGGAACGGTATCCGTGGTCTCGGGCTCGCTCACAGTGGTGGGAACGGTATCCGTGGTCTCGGGCTCGCTCACAGTGGTGGTCTCAGAGAGCGTGGTGGTCTCAACATCGCCCAGCGTGGTGGTCTCGGAGAGCGTCGTGGTCTCAACGTCGCCCAGCGTGGTCGTCTCAGAGAGCGTGGTGGTCTCCGGCTCGCTCAGGGTCGTGGTCTCGGAGAGGGTCGTGGTCGTGAGCTGCGTCGTGGTGGTCTCCGAAGTCGTGGTGGTCTCGGTGGTCGTGGTCGCCGCCTGCACCTCGATCGTGAACGGAATGCTGACATAGTCGAGCGCCGTGTCGCTGTCTGCGCTGATGCACGCGGTCTGACCGTAGACCTCCTTCTCGGAGCCGATGCTGCGTGCATTGAGATACTTCTCGCGGCGGATATCGAGCTTATACTCGCCCGGCTCGATACCCTGCGGCACGACGAGCTTCAGGTTCAGCAGCGCATTGTCATACGCCCAGCTCACATCGGAGTTCCAAGAGGTCGTGCCCTTCTCGGCTGCGGCGTCCGCATTGGTGTCCAGCGTCTGCGAGAGCACCCAGCTGAAGTTCATCTGCTCGGGGTTCGCCAGTGCCTGAAAGCTCTTGGATGCGTCACCGTTGTTCTCGCTGTCGAAGCAGTAGGGGCTGGCGAACTCGCCCGACTCCAGATAGAAGCCGTAGTTGCCAAAATCGCCGCCCTCGCCGACCTGTCCGTCATTGACCTGCAGCTTGAGGTTAATGCCCGCGACACCGGGGTTCGAGGGGACATAGATGCTGACGTCGAGCTGCACATTGCCCTCGTCAAGCGCGTCCGGGGTGAGGGTGAGCCTGTTGCTGCCGGCGCACTGAATATCAAAGGTCAGTACCGGAGCTGCTTCATCCGCTGCAAATGCAGTTCCCGCAAACGATGTGAGTGCGGTGCAGCAGGCGAGCGCCGCTGCAAGGAGCTTTGAAGTTCGCATAGTAGTTCTTCCTTTCTGTTTGCTGTTGTTATTTTCTGCGGCTTATTCGCCGTCAGATTCGGGATCGGATTGCTGGCGCAGCCCGTAGGTGAGCGTCAGCAGGCTGTCGGCAAGGTGGACATTTTCGACGAGAATGCCGGGCTCGTCGAGCTGGAGATCACCGTGGCTGAAATTCCAGAAGGCACGCACACCGAGCCCGGAGAGCTGCTTTGCGATCCGCGGCGCAGCCTGCTCCGGCACGCAGAGGATCGCCAGCTCCGGATGCTCCTGCCGGCAGAAGCCCGAGAGCGTATCGGTGTGGTGGATCGGCATTCCGTCAAGGTCTCTGCCTGCGACAAAGGGGTTGGAATCGAACAGCCCGATCAGCTCGCAGCCGCATGCGGGAAAGCTGACATGGCTCGCGATCGCGCGCCCGAGGTTTCCCAGCCCGACCAGAATCGTGCGGCGGTGCAGCGACACACCGAGAATCTGCCCGATCTCATCGCGCAGCGCCCGGACATTGTAGCCGTAGCCCTGCTGCCCGAAGCCGCCGAAGCAGTTGAGATCCTGCCGGATCTGCGAGGCGGTGAGCCCCATCTGTCTGGAAAGCTCCATCGACGAGATCCGGACGATGCCCTTTGCCGCGAGCTCACCGAGAAAGCGGTGATAGCGCGGCAGCCGCCGGATCACGGAGGGAGAGATCTCCTGTTTTGCCATGCGGCAGCGCCTCCTTACTGCATCGCAGCGGAAAGACGCTTGCCGATCTCCTCAAGAAAGACCTTCGAGCTGACCTTCTGCTTGTTCTCCAGCGAGGAAAGCAGATACAGGTCGCCGGTCATGATGCCGTCCTCGATGGTGCCGATCGTTGCAGCCTCGAGCTTGTCCGCGTAATCGCAGAGTGCCGGAATGCCGTCGAGCTCGCCGCGCTTGCGCAGGGCGCCCGACCACGCAAAGATCGTTGCGACGGAGTTGGTCGAGGTCTCCTCGCCCTTCAGGTGCTTATAATAGTGCCGCTGCACGGTTCCGTGCGCCGCCTCAAATTCGTAAACGCCGGTCGGGGAGACGAGCACGGAGGTCATCATTGCGAGCGAGCCGTAGGCAGTCGAGACCATGTCGGACATGACGTCGCCGTCGTAATTCTTGCACGCCCAGATATAGCCGCCGTTCGAGCGGATGACGCGCGCGACCGCATCGTCGATCAGCGTGTAGAAATATTCGATGCCTGCCGCCTCAAATTTCGCCTTGTATTCGTTCTCGTAGAGCTCCGCAAAGATATCCTTGAAGCGGTGATCGTATTTCTTGGAAATCGTGTCCTTCGTGGCAAACCACAGGTCCTGCTTCCTGTCCAGCGCATACTTGAAGCAGGCGTGTGCAAAGCCCGTGATCGAATCGTCGCGGTTGTGCATGCCCTGAATGACGCCGTCGCCGGTGAATTCGTGGATGAGCTGGCGGGTCTCATTGCCGTTTTTGTCGGTCCAGACAAGCTCCGCCTTCCCGCCGCCCTGCACGCGCATTTCGGTGTTCTTGTAGACATCGCCGTAGGCATGACGCGCGATCGTGATGGGCTTTGTCCATGTCGGGATATAGGGTGTGATGCCCTTGACAAGGATCGGGGTGCGGAACACGGTGCCGTCGAGGATCGCACGGATCGTGCCGTTCGGGGACTTCCACATTTCGGAGAGCCCGTATTCCTCGACGCGCGCGGCGTTCGGGGTGATCGTTGCGCACTTGACCGCGACGCCGTATTTCTTCGTCGCCTCGGCGCTCTCGACCGTGATTCTGTCCTTCGTCTCCTCGCGCTTTTTCAGCCCGAGGTCGTAGTATTCGGTTTTGAGCTCGACAAACGGCGTGATGAGGATATCCTTGATCCACTGCCAGAGGACTCTCGTCATCTCGTCGCCGTCCATTTCGACCAGCGGGGTCGTCATTTTGATCTTGTCCATTGGATTTGCCTCCGTTTATTATAATGATGATCGGCAGCCGTTTTGCCGGGATATAAACGAAATATCAGGAGCCGAGTGCCTGCATGAGATCCTGCAGTGCGTTTCTCAGCTACCAGTTCACAGTGGGCTCCATGATGCAGGCGGTGTCCTGCCAGAGCCGCACATGCACGGTGCTGCCGACCGGATAGGGCTGCTGCGGCGAGCCGAGCGGCAGCAGCACATAACGCGGACCCTCCTGCGATTCCACAAGCAGCCGCACCTTCTGACCCCTCCTGCCGTTGTAGGAGACACTGTCGTCCTCATAGCCGCACACCAGCCCCGGCAGAACTCTGCCCTTGCTCTCGTTCTGCAGCACCGCGATCACATTGCGGAGCAGAAAGCCCGCCGCACCGAGCGAGATCAGCAGAAACGGCAGCGGCATCAGCCTGACCGCAAGCGGGATTTCCTCGCGGAAGGTCAGCCCCGTCAGCGCCAGAATCGCGGCGGGAAGACCGAACGCCAGCGCAAAGATCAGCGGGAACAGCGTGCCGAAAAAGGTGAATTTCGCGAGCCTGCACTGCACCGTCGGATACTGCGCGGTCATCGGATCGAACGGAGCCGCTCCGGAATACGCGCCGCAGCATTCGCAGAGCTCCGAGCCCGGAAGCATCGGTGCACCGCACTGCGGGCAGACATCTGCCTGTGCCGCAGCCTCCGGTGCCTGCTGCTGCATGTAATCAGGCATTCGCTCACCTCTTTTACCGTTCATTGATACCGCCTCAGAAGAATATGCTGTGTAGCCACATCCAGACCGACCAGATCAGCAGCGGAACGAACACTGCGGCAAGAAAGATGATATCGGCAATACGCTCGATCTTTTTCAGCCGCTCCGGTCCGTATGTATTCCAGATCCATAGGATCAGGAGCAGGTCGGTCACGCCCGCAAGCACCGCTGCGCCGACGACCGCTGCCAATACGGCTTCCGGTTCGGGGCTGCCGTCAGAGGCGGCACAGGCAATGCCGTAAAACACAGCAAGCATGACCGCAAAGAGAAGGAAGAATAATCCTGCGCCGGAACGGTTCAGCTTCACGGCAAAGCGCCTCCCTCCGACAAAGGCAGAGCCTGCGCGGTCAGGAAATCAGCCCTTGAGCGCCTCGCGGGTGTAGTCGAGCAGACCGCCCGCCAGCATGATATCCTTCGTTCTGCCGGTCAGCTCGCAGAGCACCGGGATCTCCGCGCCGTTTGTTTTGTCCAGCACGGTCAGCTCAGTTCTACCCGCCTCAACAGCCGATCTCACGCCCTCCAGCACGAGCTCGTCGCCCTGCGCGATCCTGTCGTAGTCTGCCTCGTTGACAAAGGTCAGCGGCAGAATGCCGGCGTTGATGAGATTTGCTCTGTGAATACGCGCGAACGACTTGACCAGCACCGCCTTGACGCCCAGGTACAGCGGGGCGAGTGCGGCATGCTCACGCGAGGAGCCCTGCCCGTAGTTTGCGCCGCCGACGATGATGCTCTGTCCCAGTGCCTTTGCGCGCTTCGGGAATTCCTCGTCGCACACGGCAAAGCAGTGCTCGGAGATCTTCGGGATATTGGAGCGCAGCGGCAAAATCTTCGCGCCCGCGGGCATGATGTGGTCGGTCGTGATGTTGTCGCCGACCTTCAGGGAGACCGGCGCGTCGATCGTTTCGAGCAGCGGGTGGGTCTCGGGATAAGGCTTGATGTTCGGTCCGCGCAGAATTTCAACGCTCTCCATGTCCGCCTCGGAAGCCGGTGCGGTGACCATGTTGTCATTGACCGTGAAGACCTCGGGCAGCTTGAACTGCGGCATATCGCCGAGCGTGCGCGGGTCGGTGAGATAGCCCGTCAGCGCGGAGGCCGCGGCGGTCTCCGGCGAAACGAGGTAGATCTGACCGTCCTTCGTGCCGGAGCGCCCCTCAAAATTGCGGTTGAAGGTGCGGAGCGAGATGCCGCCGGAATTCGGCGACTGCCCCATGCCGATGCACGGGCCGCACGCGGATTCGAGGATTCTCGCGCCCGCGTCGATCATGTCGGCAAGGCAGCCGTTTGCCGCGAGCATGTTGAGCACCTGCTTGGAGCCCGGTGCGATCGAGAGCGAAACATCCGGGTGCACGGTCTTGCCCTTGAGGAT
>JAEELE010000052.1 GCA_016288755.1 Oscillospiraceae bacterium | reverse complement strand
GTCAGCGCGCAGGGCAAGCTCAATGCCAATGTCGACGGCAAGAGCGGCGTCACCGCGGACGACCTGACGAAGATCATGGAGTATCTCGCAGGCATCGTGTCCGCACTGTAACCAGTTCCCCCTAGGCGGAAGCGTCGGGCAGGGTCACCCCCCCGACTCGGCGCTCCGCTTTTCTTTTTACGATTCACCGGCATCACCGGTTCTGACAGATAAATACGAAATCAACCCGAAACATGGGAAGAGGGGTTTTCAAAAATGAGTACAATGAAAATGAAGCACATCATCGCAAGAACTGCTGTCGCCGCAGTGTTCGGCATGGCGTTCACCGCAATGACATCCGCCGCGAGTGCGGGCAGCAATCTGCTCAACGCGACCTTTGAAAGCGGCACGGACGGGTTCACCGCCCGTCAGAACGAGACGGTCAGCCGTGTGAGCACGGTGTCCTATGAGGGCGACTATTCGCTGATGGTCAGCAACCGCACGGACGATTGGAACGGTGCGGTCTACACGATGGGGACCGGCTGGTCGGCAGGCGAGACCTATGAGTTCTCGTGCGCGGTCCGGCAGGATTCCGGCGAAGCGGTCACGCTGCAGCTTTCCCTGCAGTATTCCGACGGCGGCGAAACGAAATATGCGCACATCGCCTCCGCCTCCTCGCCGAGCGGCGAATGGACGGTGCTGGAGAACAGCGCGTATCAGATTCCCGCGGGTGCGACGGGCTGTCTGCTCTACGTCGAAACCCTGAAGAGCCTCTGCGATTTCTATGTCGATGCGGTGCAGTCGGGCACGCCGACCTCTTACCGCAAGGGAGATATCAATCATGACGAGACGATCGATATGAAGGATGTCAGACTGATGGTCGATTTCCTGATGGGCAAGGATGCAGGAACGGGCATTTACATGGACACCGCCGATCTCAACGAGGACGGCAAGATCAACGCAGTCGATCTGACGCTTCTGAAGCGGCTCTTCACCACCGGCGAATACACCCGCACGACCACCACGACCACGACAACCACAACGACCACCACGACCACGACGCCGGATCCCTCCACGCTGAAGCCCGGTCAGTGGCTCAACACCGCCGATGTTTCTTGGATCAACGGCAGAAAGACCGTTGCACTGAGCTTCGATGACGGTCCGGTGCAGGGTGACAACGCGACCCGCATTCACGCGGCGCTGACGAAATCCGGCTTCCATGCGACCTTCTTCTACTGGGGTCAGCGCATCCAGAACAACCCCAACGAGATCAAGGCGGCAGAGGCAGCAGGCTTCGAGGTCGCGAACCACACCTGGTCGCACCCGGATAACCTCGACAAGCAGGATGCCAATGGTGTCATGAACGAGTACAACAAGTGCAAGGATGCGCTGAATCAGGTTCTCGGCGTCAACCGCGACTATCTTGTGCGTCTGCCTTACCTGAAGGTCAGCGACACGATCCGCAACACGCTGCCGGTCCCGTGCCCGAACTGCGGCATTGATTCCCACGACTGGGGCGGCGATTCGACCGCGCAGATCGTCAGCAAGATCCAGCAGGCGGCACAGAACGGCTCGCTGAACGGTCAGGTCGTGCTGATGCACGAGACCGAAGGTGCTACGGTCGCAGCAGTCGAGCAGCTCTGCCCGTGGCTCGAGCAGAACGGCTATGCAGTTGTCACCGTCTCCGAGATGTTCAAGGTCAACAACAAGGACATGTGGGCGGGTCACGTCTACAACAGCATCAGAGACAACTGATCCGAAGCCTTTCTTTCCTCCGTATAAACGGATATCACCCAAAGCCGACCGGGCTCCTGCATACCGCGGGAGCCCGGTCGGTTTTCTTTGCACAAAACGCTTTACAATCCGAAGAAACTGTGGTATAATAGAATGGAGTATCAATAAGTGCTCGCAAACAGATAACATGAGAGGGAACATGCAGGAGGTATTATGGCAAGTCTTTATACAGATGAGGCGCGAGAGGAGCGTTATTTCAAGCTGCGTGCGAAGAAAAAGCGCCTCGAACGGATTCTCGACTGGATGATGTGGATCGTGCTCGCGGCAGCAGCGCTGACGATCATCCCGGATTTTGCGTCGGCATTTCTCAACGGTGTCTTTCTCGGCGATCTGCACGCGCTCTTTGAACTGCTTGTCGATGTGGCGGTTTACGGCTTCGCGATCTACGCGATCTACCGCAAAAGTGCGAAGCTCACGGGCATTGCGGTTGCTGTGGTCCTTCTGGGTGCCGTGCTGACAGGCAGCCCGCTCTCGCTGGTGGGCATGATCCCGCTGCTGCTTCTGCTTTATGTCGACGTGCAGTGGGGCAAGCTCGAGAAGGAGGAGGGCTTCCCGCATTTCGATATCACCTATGCCGAGCGCGAGGAGCGCCAGCGCACCGCCGAGGAGCGCGCACGCAACCGCGCGATTCAGGCGGGCGCGCGCGTCGCAGCGACCGAGCAGAGCTCTGACATGGGCGATCTGCTCGACGCCGGACACGATACGATGGTCATTGCGCCGACTCTGCGCGGCTATCACGACCGCTCCCGCGATTCGAGCCGTGCAGCCGAGACGCCGCGGCAGTTTGCGCCGGGCGTGATGGATACGCTCGAGGCGATCGGCAGCGACGCGGTCCGGCAGGAGAGCCCGCATGTGCCGCAGCAGGACCCCAATGTCCCGGAGATTCAGGTCTCGCCCGAATCGCTGCCGACGCTGGAGCTGATGGACGCACCTGCTGCAGCACCGCAGCCCGCGGCTCCCCAGCCTGTGCCTGACCAGGAAACGGCACTCGGTGCGATCGGCGCAGAGCCCGAATACGACAGCAGCGCAGACGACGAAATCAACGGTCTGCTTGCCGCGATGAACAGCGGCATTCCACCGCAGTCATGAGAAAGGAAGGCGTTCACTATGGCAGATAATCAGCAGCCCGTCCGCAATCCCTTCGAGGATGATAAGCCGCGGATCGTGCACCTTGAGAAGGATCAGTCCCATTATGAATATTGCCGCATGCAGATGCATGAGATCGACAATATCCACAAGCGCACATTCTTTTTCAATCTCGGCATCTGTATTCTGGTTTGCCTGCTCGCCGTGTTCCATGTCTATATCGGCGGCTTTGACGTGCTCAAGGCGCCATTTCTCGATATGAATTCGGCGCAGGCGGTGCTGACGAACGGCATTTTTCAGATTCTTATCAGCATGGTGATGATGGTGCTGGGCTATCTCGCATGGGCGAATTTCCGCACGCTGAATATCTTTATGATCGGCTGGTATGTGGTCGTGACCGTGATCGGTGTGATCCGTCTGGATTACATGACCGCGGTGGTCGGCGCGGTCGGCGTGGTGGTCTATTTCTTCTCGCTCCGTGCGATGTCGCGCGAAGCAGAGCTCGCCGAAATGGACGGCTATCCGGAGTTTCACGAGAAATTCGATATTTCGCAGTCGGATATCGTCATTGCGACGCTGATGGCACACAAGGGCGAGCACCGCACCAAGTCGACGCTTTTCACGACCGATTACTCACTGCGCCGCAAGAAGAAGAGGCGCAGTATGCTCTCCGGCACCGAGCTGGACACTGACGGTGACGCCGGTGAGGCGCTTGCCGAGGAGCTGCAGAAGCATCTGAGCGATGTGCGTGATGCCAAGCAGGCGCGCACGGCGATCGCGACGCTCGATGCCGTGACCGCTGCGCGCGAGCGTGATGCCGAGGCGGAACAGCAGAAAAAGAAGCAGAAGCAGGATGCGTCCGCCGAGGCGGAAATGAAACCGCTTGAGGATGATGCGGCATCTGCCGAAGCTGACGAAAAGCCCGCCGAGCCGGAGGGAAAGTCCGCTGAGCCCGAGGAAAAGTCCGCTGAGCCCGAGGAGAAGCCCGCTGAGCCCGAGGAGAAGCCCGCTGAGCCGGAGGATAAGCCCGCGGAACAGCAAAAGAAGCCCGCACCTTCCGGGCAGCGCCCGCAGAACGCTCAGAGCGGCGGCAAAAAGAAGAAAAAGAAGCGTCATTGAGAAAGTGAGGCAACACAGCAAATGAAGCTGACACCGGAGCAGGAACGGCAATATGAGGTGAACCGCCTCAAAAAGAATCAGATCGACCGCAGCATCCGCCTGTGCGGGCTGGGGTTTGTGCTGATTGCTGCTGCCTTTTTTGTGTTTTCCATGTTTGCGACGGCATCGCAGAGCAGCGACCCGGATATTCACGGTCCGATGAAGTGGTATTACGGCGTGAATGCCGCCGCATGGAACATCATCTTTGCGATAGGTACGCTCGTGCTCGGGCTGATCGCAGCCGTGCGCAGCCGCATCGCGAGCATTCTGCTTGCGCTGCTTCACATTGGCATTATCATCTGGGTGCTGGTGGGCAATCGGATGGCGTTCGGATACGGCAATCTGCTGCTCGCAGGGGCGGGTCTCGCGCTGAACGTCAAGCTCTATATGGGTCTTGCGGCAGACGAGATCCTGCGCGGGCAGCCGGGCTATCCGCTCTTCGTCGCGCGTGCGGAGCAGCATGCGGAATATGAGCCGTCCCCGCTGATCATGCAGCACCCCGGCAGCAAGCAGATGGACAGCATCGGTACATCGGCGCAGGCTGACGGATCGACCGCTGCGCCGATGACGGTCCCGGCGGTCGATCCCGCTCTGCAGACGGAGGCACTCGACGCCTCCGCTGTCTCCGCGCCGCACGGGAGCTCGGAGGCGACGCTTTCGCAGCCGACTGACATTGCACTCGATTCGATGCAGGCGAGCGGCAAAGCACAGATGCCCGCGGAGCCGCAGCTGCAGTCTGCCGAGGGCATTCTAGCAGATATGAACGAAGGCGGGCATTCGTATCAGGGCGGCGATCCCGAAGCACTGCCCGACCCCGACGAGGTCCGCGCAAGGCTTGCCCGCATGCGTGCAGAGCGGGAAGCCGGTTTGCAGCAGCAGGGGGGGACGCAATGAATGAGCGAAAGCCGATCATCAATGCTCTGCTGACGCTGCTGTGGTGGACACTGTTTGCCGGCATCAGCCTGCTAGCTTCGCTGCTGATGTACAGCTTCGGCGAGAATGTTGGCTCAGACGGGAGCAGCTTTCTGCCGGTCACACTGCTCAAGCCGAATTTGCTGTGCTATTTTTCCGGGCTGCTGCTCTGGATTGCAGCCTGTGTCATCATCTGGAAAAAGCTCCTGCGCCCGACCTTTGATTTCTGTCGCGGCAGGCATCCGGGATGGATGCTTCTCTGGCTGCTGGAGGCTGCGATCGGTCTGACAGCACAGTTAGCTGCATCGCTGTTTGGGATGCTGCTTGGAATGCGTGAACTGTTTGCGCGCTCCGAGCCGGCAATTCTTGACAGCTTTGTCTGGTTTACGGTGCTCTTTCCGTTGCTGTTCGGTGCAGCAGACCTGCTGATCGGGCATTTCCGCGGAAAGAGCAGCGAGCACTGAATACAAAGGGGGAGCATGGTTTGTTTGCACGGATTCGCAGCCTCGGGCTGTTCGGGCTGAACGCCTTTCCGGTCGATGTTGAGATTTCGCTGAACAAGGGTCTCCCGCGCTTTGAGATCGTCGGGCTTGCCGACACCGCCGTGCAGGAGAGCCGCGAGCGCATCAAATCCGCGCTCTATGCCTGCGGCATCCTCTTCCCGACCAATTCCTGCATTGTCAATCTTGCACCCGCCGACCGCCGGAAAAACGGCAGCATGCACGATCTCGCGATCTTCATGGCGATCCTCGCCGCGCTCGGGCGCGTGGAGGTGCCGGAGGATGCCGCGCTGATCGGTGAGGTGTCGCTGAACGGCGATATCCGGCGGGTCAACGGCGTTCTGCCGATGACGCTGACCGCGAAGGAGCAGGGCATCCGCACGATGTTCGTGCCGATGGAAAATGCGCGCGAGGCAGCGGTCGTCGAGGGCATGACGGTCTACGGCGTGGAAAATGCAAAGCAGCTGCTCGACCATCTCGAGGGCGGCGCGCAGCTCAGCCCGATGGGGCATATCACGCTGTCGCAGACAGCTGTGCCGCAGGTCCCCGATTTTTCCGATGTCCACGGGCAGACCGCTGCCAAGCATGCACTGGAGCTCGCGGCAGCCGGCGGTCACAACGCGCTGCTGATCGGTCCGCCGGGCTCGGGCAAAAGCATGCTTGCCAAGCGGATGCCGGGCATCCTGCCGGAGCTGACCTTCGCAGAATCCATCGAAACGACGAAAATCCACTCGGTCGCGGGGCTGCTCGATGCAGAGCATCCGCTCGTGACCGTGCGTCCGTTCCGCTCGCCGCACCACACGATCTCCTCGGCGGGGCTTGCGGGCGGCGGCACCGTGCCGCATCCGGGCGAGATCTCGCTCGCGCACAACGGGCTGCTCTTTCTCGACGAGCTCGCGGAATTCGACCGCCGCACACTGGAGATTCTGCGGCAGCCGCTCGAGGACCGCGAGGTGACGATCTCCCGCGCGGCGGGCACCGTGCGCTATCCGTGCTCGCTCATGCTGATCGCCGCGATGAATCCCTGTCCCTGCGGCTATCTCGGGCACCCGACGCGCCCGTGCACCTGCGGCAAGCGCGCCGCGGCGCAGTATCTCAACCGCGTCTCCGGTCCGCTGCTCGACCGCTTTGACCTGCACATCGAGGCAGCGCCCGTGACCTTCGACGATCTGGGCTCGACCGTGAAGGAGGAGACCAGCGCCGAGATTCGCAGGCGCGTGGTCGCCGCCAGAGCAATCCAGAACGAACGCTTTCAGGGCACCGCGATCACCTGCAATGCCCGCATCACGCCGGATAAGCTCGCGCAGTTCTGCCCGATGACCGATAAGGCACGCGCAAGACTCAAGGCGGTCTTCGAGAAGCTCGGGCTCTCCGCGCGTGCCTATGACCGTCTGCTGAAGGTCGCGCGCACGGCAGCCGATCTGCGCGGTGTCGAGGTCATCGACGAGGCACAGATCATGGAGGCGGTGCAGTATCGCACACTCGACCGCAAATACTGGCAGACCACAGGCGGCTGAATCAAACAGAAATATAGAAATTGGAGTTTACCATAATATGAAATTTGCAAATCTTGCCCGCGGAACGGCGCTGCTGCTCGCAGCGGTCATGCTCGCGGGCTGCCACAAGGGCGACGGCACGGAGGTCTATCCCGCAGAGACCGTGCCCGTTGCCGAGGATTCCAGAGTCGGGGAGCTCGAAAAGCAGTTCACGAATGTGACGGTCGACGAAAATGCCAAATCGGATTACCCCTTCAGCTTTACGCCTGCTTCGCAGCCAAAGCAGGAGCTCGTGCTGGTGATGATCTACGACAACACCGACCAGCAGGGCACGCACACGCAGGCGATCAACTATTACGACCGCGACGGCAATGTCTACCGCTACCGCCACCCGCTCCAGATCGAGGGCGACTGGATCAAAACGCTCTATGCCGATTACGACAGGGGCGCAACGGTCGTCAACATCATGGGCGAGGCGGAGAAGCAGACGCTCTGGTATCTCGCCGCCAACGCCGACCGCTACCGCGGCGCGGAGCTGCAGACGAAAAACGCCGGCGAGGTCCTCGGCATCAAGTGGCTCTATCTGATCGACCCGGCAGGGGAGCCCCTGCTGCTCGCGCGCTATGACGACACCAGCGTCTGGTGCGGCGACAGCGAGGTCGTCTCCTTCCTGAACTGGTTCCGCTATTTCTACCACGGCTCGTTCACCTTCGGCGGATGAACCGGAAAGGAAACACAGATTGAAACGGTTGTTTGAAGCGCTCGGACGCGCGTTTTCGCGGCTGGATCACTGGCTGCTGCTCCCGATCACGGGATGCGCGGTGCTGAGCGTGGTGATGCTGTATACGATGTGGGAACGGCAGATCACCGATCAGGTCGACGCAAATGACTGGCTCGTGCAGCTCATTTCGATGGGAATGGGGCTCATCGGCTGCATCGTCATCGCGTCGATGGATTATCATAAGCTCGGACGGCTCTGGTTTCTCTATGCGCCTGCCGCGCTCGGGCTGGTCGGTCTGACCTTCACCAGCCTCGGCTACGGGCGCGAGGGCGCGGACGACCGCAACTGGATCGACCTCGGGTTTGTCCAGCTGCAGCCCTCGGAGATTCTGAAGCTCGTCTTTCTGCTGACCTTCTCGTATCACATCTCCAAGGTTTACAAGAAAATGAACCACCCGCTGCACCTGCTGCTGCTGCTGCACGCGGGCATCCCGATGGGCGCGGTCGTGCTGCAGGGCGACTACGGCACCGCGATCATCTTTGCCGCGATGACCGTGTTCATGCTCTTTGCGGCGGGGCTCTCGTTCTGGTATCTGCTCGGGGGGCTCGCACTGATGCCGTTCGCCGTGTGGTTTCTCTGGACCCATGTGTTCGGCGACGTGCACCGCGGGCGCATCCTCGTGCTCTTTCACCCCGGCACCGACCCGCTCGGTCTGGAATACCAGCAGGACCTCGGCATCCGGGCGATCCGTGCGGGCGATATGCTCGGGCTCGGGCTGCACAGCGACGCCTATGTCTCCGTGCCGGAGCTGCACAATGACTTCATCTTCGCGTTCATCGGGGAGGCGTTCGGCTTTGTCGGCGCCGCCGCGGTGATCGTTGTGCTCGCGTTCATCATTCTGCGCTTGCTCGCCGACAGCCGCAAGGCGAAGGACACGATGGGCAGAGCGATCTGCATGGGCGTGTTCGCGATCCTGTTCACGCATGACGTGATGAACCTCGGCATGGTGCTCAAGGTGATGCCGGTCATCGGCATCCCGCTGCCGTTTTTCAGCGCAGGCGGCACGGCGATGGTCTCGATGTATCTCTGCATCGGGCTCGCGATGAGCGCCTATACCCACAAAACCCGCAAATACCGCGTGTTCTATGACGCGGAAACAGATCAGTGACAAAGGAGTACCAAATATGGAAATCAGTATTTTCCCGATCGGCGAGACCAAGCACATAATTTTCTGCGTGATTGCCTGCATTTTCTTCCTGCTGCAGTTTTTCCGCACTAAGCACTGGAACCAGCTCATTCTCGCAGCGGCGATTCCGCTCACGCTGCTTGTCTACATTGACACCGAAAACAAGACGCTGTTTCATGCCGTCGGCATCGTGGAGGCGGTGCTGCTGTTTGCCGCGCTGATCGTCAGTATCGTGCAGGGGCACAAGGAGGCAGTGAAGGAAAAGGCGGAGAAGGCTGCCAAAGAGGCGGCGAAGAAGGCTGCACAGGAAACGGAGGTGCAGGCATGAAGCTGAAAAAGCTCGTGATTCTCGATTGGGCAACGATGGACGCGACCCCCGGCGAGCTGAGCTGGGACGCTTTCCGCCCGCTCGCCGATGAGATCGAGGTCTACCCGCTGACAACGCCGGAGGAGACCGTCTCCCGCATCGGGGACGCGGACGGCGTCATCTGCAACAAGGTGCTGATCACCCGCGAGGTGCTCGACGCCTGCCCGAATGTGAAATATATCGGCATTCTGGCGACCGGCTTCAACAATGTCGATCTGGAGGCGGCATCCGCGCGCGGGATTCCGGTCTGCAATGCGGGCAGCTATTCGACCGACGCGGTCGCACAGCTCGTCTTTGCCTATATCCTCGATTACTGCGAGCGTGTCGCGCTCTACACGATGGGCACGCGGCTCGGCGAGTGGGAGCAGTCGCCGACGTTCAGCTATTTTCCGCACCCGACGACCGAGCTGCGCGGCAAGGTCCTCGGCATCATCGGCTACGGGCATATCGGCAGGCGTGTCGCGGAGATCGCGGAGGTCTTGGGCATGCAGGTGCTGATTCACACGCGCACCAAGCCGCAGAGCTGCCCGTTTCCGGTCGTCAGCCTTGAGGAGCTGCTGCGGCAGTCGGATTTTGTGACGCTGCACTGCCCGCTGACCGAGCAGACGAACGAGCTGATCAACAGCAACACCCTCGCGATGATGAAGGAGACGGCGGTGCTGATCAACACCTCGCGCGGCGGCACGGTCTATGAGCCTGCGCTGGCGGCGGCGCTCAATCAGGATATGCTCGCCGCAGCCTATGTCGATGTGCTGAACTGTGAGCCGATGTCTCCCGACACCCCGCTCAAATCTGCGAAAAACTGCTTCATCACGCCGCATATCGGCTGGACGCCCTCAGAGACCCGTCAGCGGCTGGCGGAGATCACGGTGAACAATCTGCGCGGCTGGCTGCAGGGCGCGCCGCAGCATGTTGTCAATGTGATCCCCGAAGCCCCGACCGACTGAAAACCCAAATTGCAGAAAAGGAGAAACCACGATGTTTGAAGGCATCGACCTGACGAAGCTGTTCGATACTGACAGCAATTACGGCAAACGATATATCTTCCCGCCGGTGACGGACGCGCTGATCCGCCGCGCAGAGGAAAAGCTCGGGTACCGCATTCCCGCGTCCTACAGAGCGCTGCTGCGCTTCCAGAACGGCGGCACGGTCAGCGACGCGCTCGACGAGAGCTGGCTGACCGCGATCTACGGCATCGGACCGGAGCCGGACACGGAGCACGGTCTGGAGGAGATGTTCGACAACTGGCGCGACGAGTGGGAATACCCGGATATCGGCATCCCGTTCGGCGAGACGCAGTCCGGCGGGCATGATATGTACTATATGGACTGCCGCGAGATCGGTGCGGACGGCGAGCCGCCCATCGTGCGCGTGGATGTTGAGGACATGGACGATATCCGCATCTATTCCGTCGCGGAGAATCTCCCGGCGTTCATCCGGCTGATCCTCGCCAATGAGGAGATCGAGGAAACGCTGCTGGAGGAACTGGAATCCTGAAAGGAAGGCTGTTTTGGAAGAAGCAATGCAAATGCGTGCGCTGTCGGAGTGTCAGCGCATCGTCATCAAGGTCGGCACCTCGACGCTGACCCACCCGACCGGCAAGATGAATCTGCGCCGGTTCCACAATCTCGTGCGCGTCCTCGCCGACCTCTCCAACGCCGGACGCCAGCTCATTCTGGTGTCGTCGGGCGCGGTCGGGCTCGGCGTCGGGCAGTTAGGGCTCCGCGAGCGTCCGACCGACACGCCCTCGAAGCAGGCGTGTGCCGCGGTCGGGCAGTGCGAGCTGATGTACCTCTATGACCGCCAGTTCGGCAATTACAGCGTCAACGTCGCGCAGGTGCTGCTGACAAAGGCGATTCTCAGCTCCAACGGCGGCGTCAACGCGGGCAACTGCATGGAAAGGCTGCTCGAAATGGGCGTTGTGCCGATCGTCAACGAAAACGACACCGTCGCGATCGACGAATTGGAGCTTGAGATCGGCGAGAACGACTCGCTGGCGGCGATCGTCGCGCGGCTGGTGCACGCCGATCTGCTCGTGCTCATGAGCGATATCGACGGGCTCTATTCCGCCGACCCGCACAAGGATGCGAATGCGGAGCTGATTCCGGTGGTCACGCAGATCACGCCGGAGATCGAGGGGATCGCGGGCGGAGCGGGCACGCCGAATGCCCGCGGCGGCATGGCGACGAAGATCAACGCGGCAAAGGTCGCGACCGCAGCCGGCATCGACATGGTCATCATGAACGGCGAAAAGCCGGAGCGGCTCTATGATCTGCTGCTGAACGACGAGCATGTCGGCACGCGGTTTCTGTCGAATGCGGAATGATGCGGAGCAGCGGCTGAAAGGGCTTTCGTTCGGAACAGTACGGATGCAGTCTGAGGAAACAGAAAGGGGCTGCCTGCAATGCAGTTAAAAATGATACGCTTATCCAAGCCAAATCCGGATAACAAGTATTCATCTTATGCAAATCAGTTAGAACCGCAGTGTTTTTTCCCTGATTCTGATGCAAGGGCATTATTTGAAAGCAACAAAGCGTCCTTATTGCAGATCGCTGCAGATGAAATACTGGATTATATCAGCAATGACGATCTGTGCAATGATGACGAGGATATGTTTCCGCGGCGTTCCGTGCTGACAGGCGAGTGGTATATCAGATCGGTAACCTTTGAGGATAATATGCTTTCGATTGAAACAGCGCTGCTCGGAACGGACCTCGGATACCCGGACGATTATCTGGGACTGGAGCTGATCTTCATGTATGATGAGGAATTGAACGAATTTGCTTTTGACGGGATCAACAGTTCAGCCCTGTGATCCCGCGTGCGAAAAATCAATAAAAGGAGAACCCGATATGGAACAACTGACAGTGCAGGAGCTCGGCGCGCGCGCAAAGGCAGTCGCCAATGTGCTTGCGGCGGCATCGCCCAAAGCGAAGAATGACGCGCTCGCCGCGATCGCGGACGCGCTGATCGCACGCACCGACGAGATCATCACGGAGAACAAAAAGGACCTCGACAATGCCGAGCAGAACGGGATGTCGAAGGCAATGCAGGACCGCCTGCTGCTCAATGCCTCGCGCATCGCAGGCATCGCGGAGGGCGTCAGAAAGCTGATCCAGCTCGAGGAGGTCGTCGGCAGTGTCGATGCGGGCTGGGTGCGCCCGAACGGTCTGCGCATTCAGAAAACGCGCGTGCCGCTCGGCGTCATCGGCATCATCTTTGAGAGCCGCCCGAACGTCACGGTCGATGCCGCGACGCTCTGCATGAAGGCGGGCAACTGCGTCATCCTGCGCGGCGGCAAGGAAGCATTCCACTCGAATGTCTGCCTGACTGAGATCATGCGCGACGCGGTCGCATCGGTCGGGCTGCCCGCGGACGTCGTGCAGCTCGTGCCCGACACCAGCCGCGAGAGCGCCAACCAGCTCATGCGCCTCTCGGAGTACCTCGACGTGCTGATTCCCCGCGGCGGTGCGGGGCTCATCAACGCGGTCGCGCAGAATGCGACCGTGCCCGTCATCAAGACCGGTGTCGGCAACTGCCATGTGTTCGTCGACGAATCCGCCGACCTCTGCATGGCGGTCGATATCATCGACAACGGCAAAACGCAGCGTCCCTCCGTCTGCAACGCGGTCGAAACGGTGCTGATCCACCGCGGCATTGCGGCAAAGCTGCTGCCGATGCTCAAGGCGCGGCTCGACAACCACAATGTCACGCTGCACGGCGACGACGCGGCGATCGAGGTGCTCGGCGACTGCGTGATCCCCGCGAACGAGGACGACTGGGCGCTCGAATATCTCGACTATCAGCTCGCGGTGAAGATCGTCGCGGACGTGGACGAGGCAATGGCGCATATTGCGCGCTACGGCACGAACCACAGCGAGTGCATCGTCACGAAATCGCTCGAAAACGCGGAGAAATTCCAGCGCGGCGTCGATGCGGCTGCGGTCTATGTCAACGCCTCGACCCGCTTCACCGACGGCGGCGAATTCGGCTTCGGCGCCGAGATCGGCATTTCGACGCAGAAGCTCCACGCGCGCGGTCCGATGGGACTGATGGAGCTGACGACCGTGAAATATCTGATCACCGGTGAGGGGCAGGTGCGCTGATGGCGCCGATGGATGAGCAGGAGCTGCAGGCGTTTCTCGATCAGGTGATGCACGAGACCGCTGCGGAGAATCATGTGCCGGACGCGGTGCTCGACGACGCAATGCGCGCCGCCGGAGCGGAGCAGCCCGAACAGGAGGAGCCGACGGCATCGCCGGAGGAAACGCAGCAGCCTGAACCGTCCGATCTGCCGGCGGAGAAGCCGCAGTCCGATTCGCCCGCCGAGACCGAAAAAAAGCCGCATCCGGTGCGGGACGCGGTCGTCGGTGTGATTCTGGTGCTGTTTGCCGGGCTCGGGCTGTATACGGCAGTGCGGGCGGGCATCTCTCTGGTGCAGCGCATGACCGCTCAGCCTGCTGACCCGCGCATCGCGCAGGTGCAGGAATGTATTCTGCCGCTCGCGGTGATGGACATGCCGGAGTTCGACGACCCCGGGGCGCTCTCGGACGATCAGCTTCTGACGGCTGCGGTCTGGTCGGCGGTCACGTCCGGGCGGCTCGGCAGCTACCCGGAAAACCTCGGTATGCGCGTGATTCCCGCGTCGGAGCTGACCGAAATCGGCAATCAGCTCTTCGGCACGGCACGCAGCCCGCAGTATCAGAGCATCGGGTTTTCCGGCGATATCCGCTTTTATTATGACAAGGAGCAGCAGAGCTATCTGGTACCCGCAGACCCGCGGCTGTTTACCTATGTTCCGACGGTGACCGCACTGCACGACACCGATTCCGGCGTGACCGCAGAGGTCGCCTATTATGCAGAGGAGCCGGTGTGGCAGGCAGAGCAGCGCGAGCTGATCAAAACCATGGAATTCACGGTGACGCAGACCGATTCCGGCGCATGGCAGGTGCGCGCGCTCCGTCAGATCGGATAATGTCAGCTCGAATACGCCCCGCAAGCAAAATCAAATCCACCGGAGGCACAGCAATCAGTGCTTTCCCATGCATCACAAAACGGCAGGTACGTCAAGCACCTGCCGTTTTGTTTTTCTGGGCTAGCGCGCTGTGCGGAGCATCTCCAGCCGCTCCAGCAGTCTGCCCTGCCGCACAGGGTCCAGCTGCCGGAAGCCTTCGATCAGGCGGGTCTCGCTTTCCCCGAGTGAGGATTGCGTCAGACCGCGCTTGCTGTCAGTCATGCCTGCAATATAGTCCAGCGACACGTCGTAGAGCTCTGCCAGCCGGATCGCAAGATACATCGGCAGCTCGCTCTCGCCGCACTCGTAGCGGCGATATTGCGTCAGGTGCATATATAACAGTGCAGCGACCTGCTTTTGCGTCAGGTCTGCATCTTCACGAAGGTCCCGCAGTCTTTGGTAAACATGCATAATGCGCCCTCCTACTTTTTGGTCACTATTATCGTACCATAAAACACATTTTATGCTTGACTTTGATACGAATATGTGTTATAATGTACTCACAAAACACAATATCGTGTTATAAGGAGGAACTGCAATGACAAAAAGAATCGTATCCTGTCTGCTGGCACTGCTGAGCGCAGCCATCCTGCTCTGCTCCTGCGGCAGCGACACACCGTCTGCTTCATCCGGACAGACCGCAGCAGAAAACAGCGTGCAGGAGGAATCCAAGGCAGAGGAGACTACAAAGGAAACCACCAAAACCACTACTGCGACCAAGGCTACCACCAAAGCCACTACAAAGCAAACCACCACCACGACTGCCACGACCGCCTGCGAGCATGACTGGATCCCCGCAGACTGCCAGAACCCGGAAACATGCAGCAAGTGCGGAGAGACCCGGGGCAGCAGAGCCAACCACGTCTGGGAGGAGGCGACCTGCTCACAGCCCAAGACCTGCCGTGTCTGCGGCGAGACTGTCGGCTCTCCCCGCGCGCACTATTTCGAGCTCGCAACCTGCACGCAGCCCAAAACCTGCCGCTACTGCGGCGCAACTGAGGGACAGCCGAAGGGTCACAACTGGAAAGAGGCAACCTATGATGCGCCGAAGACCTGCACACGCTGCGGCGCCACTGAGGGCAAAAAGCTCTCCGTCTCCGATAACTGGAAGGGCAGTGTCGGCACGTCGATCCCGCAATCCTTCACGTTCACCAATTACAAGGGACAGATCGAATCGGAAATCAAGATCACCAAGGTGTCGATCGAATTTAAGGGCAACAATTACCGCGACACCGGCGAAATGATCATCAAAATCTCCGGCACGAAAACCTACGACATCAACGGAGACGGACAGTCACGTTCCGGCAAGATCGGCATCAAGGTCTATGATTCTGCCGGCAATGTCTGGAAGGAGTATATGTTCTACACCCCGAGCCTGACGAACGGCGAGACATTCAAGGATAAAGAGGTCTCGTTCGTCGGAGTTCCGCACGGCTCCTATGTAGTCAAGCTGCTGGATGTGAACACAGGCTGATCACAAAACAAGAATCCCGCAGACGTTCTCGCGTCTGCGGGATTCTTTGTGCGCATTGCATTTGCTCACTCGACATCCTTGCCGGAGGGGCGGGTGGTGGTGTCGAAATCGGTGCCTGCCGTGGTCTTGAGGAACTGCACGGCGTTGCTGTCATAGCTCAGCCACACGCGGAAGCCGACAAAGCCTGCGTTGTTCTCCGCCTTGACAGCCAGCTTCACGGTGTCACCGGGCTTGCCCGAAACGACGCCCGGGGTCAGCGTGAGGTCGCCGCCGGTCTGGTGATCGGGGGTCGGCTCCGCGGCATTGACGCAGATATAGCCCACATTCGTGGTGACGTCCAGCGTCTTGGGTGTCTCGCCCTTTTTGCCCCAGTTGGAGAAGTCGGTGTGATAGATCTCGACCGGATAGACACCGTCCTTCGCGTCGTCCTTGATCTTGACGTCAAAGACGAGGAATTCGCCGTCGAACACATAGTCCGCCTGCTTGGAGGTGTCGAGCCACATCGAGAAGAAGCTCTTGTAATTCGGGGTGTACTCGGGCTCTGCATAGCTGCTCGCGACGGTCGTGCCGGTGTAGAGCACGGTCGCAGCCTCGCCGCCCGCCTCCGTGACGGTGCCGCCGTTGATATCGGTCTTCTGGACATAGAGCGAGCCGTCCTCGCCGCGCTTTGCGGTGGTCGCCGGCTGCGTGACCGGGTATTCGTTGTTCGCCGGCTCGTCCTCAAAGGTCAGCTCGACCTTGATCTGATTGTTCTCATCGGTCGAAAGCGGAATCTTGGTATCGCCGCCGGACTTGCTGTCGGCGCTGCTGGACTTTCCGTTTTCCTCGCTGCCGCTGTTGCCGCCCTTTGCGCAGCCTGCCGCCGGAATCAGCATCGCGGCTGCCAGCAGAAGTGCAGTGATCTTTTTCGTGTAATTCATAGCCAATGGCTCCTTTCCAAACGTCTGAACGCGATCGTGCAGGAATCGCTTTCCTGCATTTATTATACCCGTTTATGCGCGAAATGTCAAGTGAAATGTTTGTGACAGTCCGATTGCAGAATCATGACAAGACTGCATTCGGGCTGTCACATGGAGGAATGGGTTTATTTTGCGGATTTTGCTTCCTTGCTCTGGCGGATCATGCTGAGCAGAGTCTTCGGGGTCGGGGGCGTGCCGCGGTAGAGCACCAGCGCCTTGTAGATCACGGCGGCGAGCCAGATCAGCAGAGCGACGCCGAGCAGCATGCAGGCGACCGCGCCGAGCGCCGGACCGATCCCGAGATCACCGAGGATCAGGCGCCCCGGCGTGACGAACACCGACGTGAACGGGAAATACTGCAGCCATGCCGCGCTTGAGACGAGCGACATCCCGCTCTCGGGTGCCGTCTCGGGGGAGGGGAAGCTCAGGCAGAGGAAGAAGCTCGCGAGAATGACGAGGATGAACACATAGTTGGTCTTTGCGAGGTCCTCGGTCTTGGATGCCATCGCGCCGGAAACGGCACCGAGGCACAGATAGAGCAGAAAGCTCAGCGCAATGATCAGCAGCGCGAGGATGATGCCGGGGACCGAGAAGATCGAGCCGCTGTTGTCGGCGATCATGTCGATTGTCTGCACGGTCGAGTTCTGTGTATCGGGAATCATTTTCAGCGCGAAGAGTGCGCCGCCGAAGATGCCGCCGAGCAGGCAGCCCAGCCAGATCAGTATCTGCAGAACGGCGGCGGTCGCGGTCGCGAAGAGCTTGCCGGTCATCAGCGCGACCGGGTGCACCGCGGTCAGGATCGTCTCCATCAGCTTGGAGGTCTTCTCCAGCATGACCGAATTCGCCATGCTCTGCCCGTACAGAATGACCATCATATACATGAGCATGACCATCATGAACGGGATCACAAAACGGAACACTTCCTTCATGCCGTTTTCGTCATCGTCCTGATTGTCGGAGGCATCCTCCTTCAGCTCCGAAACAGCGCTGCTGATCGGGACGGAGAGCAGTGCGGCAGCTTCGGGCGAGAGCTGTGCCTTTTCCATCAGTACGGTCTTGAAATTGCTGCTGACGAAATCTGCGAACGCGCTTGCAGCGCTGCGGGAGAGTGCCGTGTCCTCGGGGAGAATTGCGGTAATCAGATAGGTGCCGTCGGATTTGGTGATGCGGAGCACGAGCGTGCTGTCGGCATCGGAGACGGCAGCGACTGCGGCTTCGGCGTTGTCATAGGAGGTGTAGCTGACATCCTCATAGCCGATCGCTTTGAGCAGATTGTAGTCGGCAGTGCCCTCGGTCTCATCCGCGACCAGCACGGTTTTGACCGTCGGCTTATCCGTGTCCTCACCGTCATCGTCGTTGGCGGCGGCGGAGATGCCCCAGAAGATCAGCGGAATGCCGATCAGGAACAGCGCGCCGATCAGCACGGTCGTGATGATCCAGGCCTTCTTGCACAGCAGCTGCTTCAGCGTGAAGGAATAGACCTTGCCGGTTCCGGCAAGCGGATTACGCTTCATTTCCATGAGAGCCCTCCTTTCTCGCCGCAGCTGCCTTTTCCGCAGCGCGGTTTTCCTTCAGCATGGCAAAGAGCTGTGCGGGCTTCGGCACGCCGCCGCGGTAGAGCAGCATCATGCGGTAGACGCTGCCTGCCAGACGCGCCAGCAGCAGCACGGTCGCGATCTGAATGGCGATCGCGAGCAGCAGCATGGCAAAGCTGATCTTGCCGCAGATATAATTCGGGAATGCCACGAAGATCGAGGTCAGCGGGAAGAGCGAGACGAAGAGATTTGCGCCGTCGCTCTCGATCATCGGGGTGAAGCTCGCGGTGAAATAGCCGATCATCACGAACATCACGACCGCGATGCTCGCCTGCTGGGTATCCTCGGTCTTTGAGCAGCAGGAGCCGACGATGCCGCTGTAGAAGGCGCCGGTCGCATAAGCCAGCAGCAGGCAGAGAATGAGCAGGCAGAGCGTGCCGGGATGGAAGTGCAGCTTTGACGGGTCAAATTCAAACATCTCCACGATGCCCTCCTTGATGAAGGAGACATCGCCCATGCCCTTTGCGATCTGATAGGAGATCACGAGCCCGAACACGATCAATGCGATGCCGCCGAACAGAATGACGGTGACCGCGAGAATCTTGCCCGCGAGCAGTGCCATCGGCTCGACGCTGACGAGCAGCGACTCGACGAGCTTGGAGACCTTCTCCTCCATGCAGAGCTGGAAAATATAGGACATGGCAAGCGTGATCAGCAGCAGGATCATGTAGGAATACGCGAGGTTGACAAAGGCATGCGTCGCGGTATCGGTCTGCTCCTCGCCGGCTTTCAGCTCGTCGGCGCGGATGACCGTCGTGAAGGAGCGCCCGTGCAGCAGCTCGATCTGTCCCTGTGTGACGCCGAGCGTGCGCAGCTGAGCGTCGCGCAGCGCATCCTCGAGCACGTTGTTGAGCGTGTACATGTCGTCGTCGGAGACTGCGCTGGCTTCGCCGTAAAAGCCCTTGATCTGGTAGCCCTTCACGTCATCGAGCGCGATGACGGCGGCTGCCGCGTGTTCATCGGCGCTGAGCTTCTTGGCGAGTGCGTCGTTGTCCTCAGCGGTCTCTGTGACTGTGAGACTCTTGTAGCGCTCATCCTTGTGAATGTCGGCAGCGTCAATCGCAAAGCCGGATTCATTGCGCAGATAGAGCGTCTGAATCTGCGTGGAATCGACCTCCTCGTTCCCGCCGCGGATCGTCATGAACACGGGGAAGGCGGCGACTGCGATCACGAACAGCACCAGCAGGAAAATGCGCACGGAGGCGGTTTTGTAGTGCTGCTGGAGCGTGTAGCGGAAAACAGTGCCGACCCCGCGGAATTTACTGTTCTTCATGTGCATCGCCCACCTTTTCGACGAAAATCTCGTGCAGGCTCGGCTCGCGCAGCTCAAAGGCGATCAGCGTGATGCCCTTCTCGACGATCGTTTTGAGCAGTGCGTTTGCCTGCTCCTCGCCGGTGACGCGGCACTGATAGGAGAAGCCGACATCCGAGAGGATCGTGACGCCTGCGCCCTCGATCAGCGCGCGGAGGTCCTGCTCCGCCTTGACAAAGAGGTTGATTCTGCCGTAGCCCTTCTTGATCTCGGCGAGATTGCCCTGCAGCACGGTCTTGCTGCGGTTGAGAATGGTCAGGTCGGTGCAGAATTCCTCGATCGTCGCCATCTGGTGGCTCGACATGATCAGATATTTGCCCTTGCCGATCTCCTCGTGAATGATGCTCTTGAACAGATCGGTGTTGACCGGGTCGAGACCGGAGAGCGGCTCGTCGAGGATGAGCAGCTCCGGGTCAGAGAGCAGCGCGAGCATCAGCTGGATCTTCTGCTGGTTGCCCTTGGAGAGCTGATCTGCCTTTTTCGGCTTTGCCGCATTGCCGCGCGCGCCCTGCGGCGGATAGAGGTATTCGGTCGCCTCGAGGCGTTCGCCCCAATACTGGATGCGCTTTTTCGCCTCCGCACGCGAAACGCCGCGCAGCGACGCGAAATAGAGCAGCTGGTCCATCAGTGTGTTCTTCGGGTAGAGCCCGCGCTCCTCGGCGAGATAGCCGACATTGCAGTTCTGGAGCGTCAGCGGTCCGCCGTTCCACTCGACCGTGCCGCCGTCCTTGGCGAGCATGTTGAGGATCATGCGGATGGAGGTCGTCTTGCCCGCGCCGTTGGTGCCCAGCAGCGCATAGACGCCCGGTCCGTCCATTGAAAAGCTCAGGTGATCGACGACCACCTTTTCGCCGTATTTTTTATACAGCTCCCTGACAGAAAATCCCATTGAGTTCCCATTCCTTTCGTTGTGAAATGTCACAATGATGCAGCTGAAGGTGACGATCGCACATTGATAGTCCTATTCTATCATATATGAGCCAAAAAAGAAAGTGCCTGCTGCCGGATTTGTGAACCTCGGCAATGCGCCTGCGCAGCGGCATTGTTTTTTTGGGAATAATCTACGGTTTCGCTGCAATGACACGGGAAATTTGTGCAAATCGGCATTTTTCTGCGAATGACTTGACGAAACCCGCGTTTTATGGGATAATAAATGCGATTGTGCTGAAAAGCATTTCCAAAGAAAGGAACTGATATCATGCTGATGAACCTGTTTACGCCGATGCTGCTCGCAGGCGGCACGGAGGAGCTTGCGAAAAGGCTGACCGACATGCTCGGCGGCCTGCCCCCGCAGGCAGTGGTCTTTATTATCTCGATGATCCCGATTCTCGAGCTGCGCGGCGGTCTGATCGCGGCGCGCCTGCTCGGCATCCCGATGTTCGAGGCGATCGGCTTCTGCATCGTCGGCAATATCCTGCCGATTCCGTTCATTCTGCTCTTTATCGAAAAGCTCCTCATGCTGATGGAGAAGAGCCGGATCGGATTCGTGCGGAAATTCGCGGTCTGGCTCAAGGAGCGCGCCACGGGTCCCAAAGCCGAAAAGATCCGCAAATACGAATTTCTCGGGCTGCTGCTGTTTGTCGGCATCCCGCTGCCCGGCACCGGCGCATGGACAGGCAGTCTGATCGCTGCGCTGCTCCATGTCAAGCTCAAAAAATCGATCCCGGCGATCTTCTGCGGTCTGATCCTCGCCACGGTCATCATGTGCCTGATCTCCTACGGCGGACTGAGCGCGATCATCAATTTCTTCTCATGAGACAGACGGTTTTCGCGCTGGCAAAGGCGCATTTTCACGCAGAGCCAGAATACCTCTGGGCAAGCTCTCCCGATACGGCGGTGCTGCGCCATGCGGATAACCGCAAATGGTTCGCGATCGTGATGCCCCTGACGCGGGAGCGGCTCGGGCTTTCGGGCGAGGGCAAAGTCGATCTCATGAATGTCAAGTGCGATCCGATGATGCTCGGCTCGATGCTGAAGCAGCCGGGGTTTGTGCCGGCATTCCACATGAACAAAACCGGCTGGATCGGCATTCTGCTCGACGGCACTGTTTCCGGGGAGGTGCTGCTGACGATGCTGCGCACGAGCTTTCTGCTCACGGCATCTGCGGCAAAGCGCGCCGCAAGCCGCACCGAGCCGAAGGACTGGCTGATCCCGGCGAACCCCGCGCTCTTTGATATCGAGGCGGAATTTGCGCGCTCCGATGAGATTCGCTGGCACCAGAACATGCGCGTCATCGCGGGCGACACGGTCTATATCTATGTGACGGCGCCGGTCGCGGCGATCCGCTATCGCTGCGATGTGCTCGAAGCCGACCTGACGCCGGTTTATACGCACCACAGCGCAAAATACGAAATGCTGCTGCGCCGCGTGAAAACCTATCCCCCGGAGCTGCTGCCGCGGACGCTGCTTGCAGATCACGGCGTCACGGGCGTGCGCGGGGCGAGGAGCGTCCCCGAGACGCTCTCGGAGCTGCTCAGCGGCATCTGAAGCCGCGGTCTTGCGTTCTTGACAGTTTTTGCGCGCCGTGCTATAATTTCAGTATCACTATCGGCAGGAGGGATGCTGCGTGAAGCAGAAGAATCCGTGTTTTTCGGCAAAATGTCTGCGCGCACTGGGCGAGCATTATGTCTACGGTCTGACGGACCCGCGCACGGGAAAGCTGTTCTACATCGGGAAGGGCACCGGGAACCGCGTGTTCGATCACGAATATGAGAGCCTGAAAAATCCTGCCAGCGAAAAGCTCAAGCTCGCGACGATCCGGGAGATCAAGGAAGCCGGGCTCGCGGTCGGAAAGATCATTCTCAACTGTAATTTGACCGAGAATGAGGCGTATGCGGCAGAGGCGGCGCTGATCAATGCGTTCAATTATGTTGAGCACACCGGGCTGACCAATGACGTCGCGGGGCATCACTCCAAGAAGGCATATTCCGTTGAGGAGTTTGAACAGATGTTTGGCGCGGAGGAGCTGACCGAGGCGGATATTCCCCATCATCTGTTCGTCATCAAGGTCAATCGGCTGTATCACTTCGGCATGACCGAGCAGGAGACCTACGACGTTGTCCGCGGCTGCTGGAAGACAAAGAACCCGTATAAGATGAATCGGCTGAATAAGGTCGAGTATGTTCTGGGCGTCTATCACAGTCTGATCGTTGCTGTTTATAAGCCGACCGTGTGGGCGTATGTCAAGGATGCGCCGGACGGTGTGCCGCCCCGCGATCTCGGCAAGCCGGAGCTCGGCGACAGAGTGTATTTCCGCGATGCCGATTTTGAAAGCGGCGCGGAGCCGGACGAAGCAAAGAAATTCTATCTGCACAAATCGGTCGAGCATGTCAGAAATCTGGATAAGGTGCAGGGCTGCACCTACTACGACCCGTAAAACAGGAAAAAAGGAGACCTTTTGCATGAAACGGAAAGCAGCATTGCTCGCCGCCGCCGCGCTTCTGGCGCTGACGGGCTGTGCGGGGGGCAATTCCTCAGCCGAGAGCAGCACCGCGGACGGGACCTCCGCAGCCGTGACCGAGGTCACGGCGACGACAACGAAGGTGCGCACGACTGCTTCGACCGAGGCGACAACGGCGATCGCACCGCAGGAGACCGTTCCGGGCGAGCAGATCGCGCTCAAGGAAGGCGCATGGTACTGCGTCGACGAGCAGACCAACGGGCTTCTGTATTACTGGGTCATCAGCGGCACGCAGCTCGCACGCTTCGACGTGAAGACCGGAGAGAAGCTGCAGCAGGAGTTCGAGGCGGTTGACGGCAGCTTTTCGTTCGACGGCGTGCAGTATACGCTCGATCTGCTCCATTCGCAGCAGCTCCGGCTGATCGCTGCCCCGGAGGACGGCGGGCAATCGTTGCTCTGCACATGGTTTCGCGATGCCGAGGTCAAGGATTTTCACCCGTTCTCCGAGGACGAGCTTGTGGCCATGGCTGCGGAATACTATGCCTCGCGGACAAATCATGTGCCGGAGTTTACGGACATCGAGAGCTCTGAGGGCGCAGGAACGGTCGTGCTGCATCTGTACGACCTTGTGCAGAATCACACCGCGACCTGCGAGCGATACTACATCGACCGGTTCAGCGGCTCCGGCACCGATGCGCTGGGCGGGTCGGTCAATCTGCACGAGCCCGCGGCTGCGGGCTGGAAGCCGGAGGTCCCGGAGCAGGAGACGCTCAGGCGCGCAGGCGATTTCTGCGGGCTGGTCTATCTGGGCGGCGTGCCTGTCTCGAAGAATTACTATGAGCCCGATGATGAATTCTACCGCGCTCTGCTCGCGGATACCGGTCTGACGGAGACCTATCCGTATCTGACGGAGATCCCGGAGACGAATTACGCCTGTACGATGCGCGGGACGGAGCTCTGGCTGGTGATCCCGGCAGACCCCGATGCAAGGGTGAACGTCACAAATGTCGATCCGGTCAGCGGCGCAGAGCTCGGCGATGTGTACCGCAGCTATGCGGGCGCACCCTTCCTGCTCAAGTGCAATTACAGTGATATCGGTCCCGACGTGCGGATCACGGTCAACGACGGCAGCGAGCGTCCGGCATTTTCGCCGTATCTGAGCATGGAGGACGGCTCGGCAAAGGCAAGCGAATCCCGCGTGCGCGTGTTTGAGGGCGTCAAAACGACCGGCAGCGAAAGCCCGGAGGAATCCTCAGAAAGCGATTCAGCCGCAAGCGATTAAGTTACAGCCCCGGTGCATCGGAAAACGGTGCGGCCGGGGCTGTTTTTGATTTATTGCAGCGGCTCGCCCTGCCGAAGCGTAAAGGGCGCGAGCTGTTCGCGGACCGCAAAGCCCTGTGCCTCGCCGCAGACCGGGCAGCGCTGGGGCGGCTCGGTGCCCGTGTGCAGATGCCCGCAGTTGAGGCACATCCAGACGGTCTGTTCGCCGCTGCGGAAGAGTGCGCCGTCCCGCATGAGCTGTGCCAGCAGCGAGAAGCGTTCTGCGTGGCTCTGCTCGATCTTTGCGATCTGGCGGAACAGCGCCGCCTCTGCCGCACTGTTTTCCCTGGCACAGCTGTCCGCGAGCTGCAGATAGATCTCCTGTGCCTCGTGGGTCTCGTGCTGTGCAGCCAGCGAGAGAATCTGCTGCAGATCGTCGGCAGGGTCGAGCGGATAGCCCGCAGATACGCGAATCTCCGTGATGCCCTGCTGCTGCAGCCGCTGTGCGAACAGCTGTGCGTGGATCAGCTCCTGCTTTGCGGTAAATTCAAAAGCCTGCCGCAGAACATGCAGCTGCTGTGCGGCAGCGGCTTTGGCAGCGAGCAGATAGCGCGTGTGCGCCTGACATTCCCCCGCAAAGGCGCGCATCAGCGCCTCACAGGTCTGAGACTGTGCAAAATCCATCGTGATTGCTCCTTTCACCGGCATATCGCCTGATGCTATTTTGGGGAATTCTCCGCAGAATTATGCATGCATTCGGCAATCGGGGCAATGAAAAAAGCAGCCGCCGGTTTCGGGGCTGCAAAAAAGTGAAATCGCTTCGCGGTGAAATTGCTTCGCAGTGAAATCGAATGACTGCGTCATCCGGTGAAATGAAATCCGCCGTTCACCGCCGGAGGCGATTTCACCCGACAGGATTTCACTTTGCCGCAGACGCAATTTCTCCCGCT
>JAEELE010000051.1 GCA_016288755.1 Oscillospiraceae bacterium | reverse complement strand
CGACAAGCGCGATCTTCGCGCAGAGCTCATAGTTCTCGCGCAGTCCCTCCCGCGCCATGTAGATCACCAGCAGGATCGGGATCAGCGCGATGACCGTCGCGGCGCCGGTCAGGAAGGTCAGTTCCGGTGCGGAGTCGCCCAGCTCGTTTCCGATGCCGAGTGCCTTCACGATCGTGACGATGCCGAGGATCCCGTAGTAGATTAGAATCAGAATGTTGAAGATTTTGAATGCTTTTCTCATGTCCATTGGAATCATTACCTCCAGAGCGGTTTCATTTCGGGTCGTTCCGTGCCCGACCTATTATACCACACTTCCGCGAAAACTGCAATACCCTCCGGGAGAAAAGCCGCCGGCCGCATCACAGCTCCGGGAAAGCGTTCACGCCTTTGCGTTTCCGGTGCCGTAGGGGTCGGTCAGATCGCCGTCGGTCACCCAGTTGAAAAGATGCTGCCACATCACCGGATACCGGATGCAGTCCGTGCGGTAATACCAGAACGCGATGTCGCGGAAGAACCGCATATAGCTCTCCATGATCTCCTGCTTTCTCTGCAGGCCGGAGGTGGTCCGGATGATGTAGTAATACCCGCAGAACGCGAGCACGATCACGCTCTCCTCCTCGTACTGCATGAGCGGCCTGTAATGCTCGAGCATCCGCGTCTGGATGCGGTCGAGCGCCATGTAGGGGGCGACATCCGTCTTCGGGTCCGGCACGGGGGATTTCTGCCGCTGTTCCAGATACGCTCTCAGCGTATAGAGATCGTCGAGTATATACATCGGATGGAACGTTTCCATATATTTCCGGAGAAAGGCGAGCATTTCAGTTTCCATCTGCGCGGCTGTGACGGGCTCCTTCCGGATCGCGGAAAGCAGCTTGTCCTTGGAATCGGCGCGGTGGCTGCGCACATATCCGCGGATCTCCGCTTCTCTCGCGAGCAGCTTCTGATGTGCGGCCTCCGCCTCGGGAAGCTCCACCTTTTTGTGCCGGATGCCGCGCGTCATAACGCCGTTTGCCAGGGCATCGCGCGCAAGCACCGCTTTGTCATACCATTCGTTCAGGCGGCTGAAATCGCCGCAGCGGATGCAGATGTCGATCATTTTTTCGTAGAGCACCGCCGAACGCGCAGTGTGGTGGATCGATTTGCTGAACTGCAGCAGCTCCTTCTGGATCGAAATCGCCCGCTGACAGCTTTCCTGTGCCTCCCTGTCCTGTCCGAGCGCGGTGCGGCAGTCGGTGAGCGTTTCGAGCAGACTGACCAGCTCATCGGAATGCCGGACGTCAAACATCCGGTTGCAGACAGGCTCCAGGATCCCGCGCCCCTTCACGAGCTGCTCTGCCGCGGCCTCCGGATCGCCCTTTGCCGCGAGAAGCTGCCCGTTCCGGTAATGCCAGCTCGCCGTGAGGACCGGATGCTCCGCGTCCCCGGGATCCTCCTGCGCGAGCATCTCCTCCGCTTCGGCAAGGCATTCCTCTGCGGAAGGATGATCTCCGCGCACGATCCAATAATGCGCCTCCGTGATGAGCGTGCCGATCAGCTCAAAGCGGAACTGCGCGCTGTCAGGGAATTCCCCGGAAAGCTTCCGCAGGATCCCCCTGATCTCCGCCATGCCGTCTGTCGCGGATTTGTATTCCTGCACCGCTTCAAAGTATTCGCAGCCCGCGGCAATGCACCTGGCATAGAGAATCCGCAGCTCCGGACTCTGTGCCGTTTCCTCATGCTCAGACCAGCAGGCCACGGCGGTCTGCATCCACTGCAGCGCGGCGTCGGGGCTTTGGTTTTTCATGCAGTAGGCAGTCAGCATGGCGCAGACAGACAGCAGATCGGCGGCGCTCTGTTCATCGGAGAACGTTTTGTCCGCAGTCTTGACCAGGTTGATCGCCTTGATCGTCCATTTCCGGATATCCTGATCAATGTCCGTTTCCAGCGCGAGTTCCAGCATCCGCAGCGCGCTCCTGGAAAGAGCGCGGAACGCCTCCTCAAAATACGGCGACCGGTTCAGAATGACCTTATTGAACCACACCTTTGTCTTCTGAACGATGTTTTTGCCGAACGCGCCGTAGGAAAGCTTCTTCGCGACCGCATAGGCGACCGAGAAGGCTTCCTGCGCGGTGTCGTAATCCTCCGCCTCCGCCGCCATGTCGCCGAGCAGCATCTTCTCGCGGAGAAATTCGGCCGCGTCCTCCTCGGAGCAGGATTCCTCGGCGATGTCAGCGAGGATGCCCGTGTATGCCTTCTGCCGGCGGATCGCCTCGGCGAGATCTCTTTTGACGCCCTGACCGTTCTGATACATCAGCGCGAGCTGCTTCACCGCGCGCGGCACACCGGCCTCCGCGGCAGAGGAGATCAGCCGGAATGCGCGCTCTCTGTCGACCTCGACGTCGATGCCGGAAAGATACGCCAGCCCGACAAACAGATCGTGGATCGGGTCATTCTGATCGGTGCGCAGACCGATCTGTAAATAATCCCGCAGCGCAAGCTCCAGGGATTCCGGGTTGTGCCCGTTGACCGGCTCGGGGAGCGCGGCAAAGTGCGCGTTCAGTTCGTTCTGCTCCGTTTCGACCATTTCGATCGGGAGGATCGCTTTGGCCTTCTCCACCGCCATGGGGTATTCGGTCCGGATGATGTAATTCTGCTCGCGGACGACATTGGGCGTCACGACCAGAGCGAACAGCTGACTGTTCTGCAGCGCGTGCCGGATCGATTCGTTGAAATCCTCGCCGGGCGTCAGAAACTCATCGTACCAGATCGCGACGCGCTCACAGAACGGATGCGCGTGGATCAGCCGCATCAGCTCCTGCGCGTGTGCCCTGTCCTTTTTGCGGTAGCTGAGAAAGATATACGCGTCAAAGGCGGCCCTGATCTGACTGATCTGCTCGTCATTCAGAAGCACGCTGTTCAGATAGGCCGCAAGGCGTTCCGGATAGGGGCGTGCGGTGGGGTCGATCGTCACCTTGTCGAGATACTGCAGATTCCCGAACACCTCGGAAAACTGCAGGCCGACACCGTGCTCCGTCACGACCGGCAGCACCGGGATGTTGTGCGACAGCGCCTTCACCAGCAGCTGACGTACCGCGTCGGCATATTCCGTGAGCAGCCGTTTCGTGACCGCAAATGCGAGAAGCTGCATCTGCGTCAGCTCCGGTTCCGAGCTGTCCGGAACGTGCCGGCCCTCCGGAAACCAGACCGCACAGTTCTGCGTCAGGAAAAAATCATCGGCAAGCGGCTGAAGGCACGCGCTGTATTCCTCCGGATGACAGATCACCAGAACACGCGGCTTTCCGTTCGGAGAGGAATCTCCTCTTGTGAGATATGACAGGCGCATCGCTGTTTCCTCCTGTTCTGCAATAAAAATAGATATCAGCGTTCATTTTCATTATACCCGCAAACCCGGTGTTTGTCAATCACAGCGCGGCTGTCCGTTTCATCTTGTTGTAAAAGTATTTTTGATGTGCCTTTCGGCACATCAAAAACAGTTTTTCGACATACTGAACAACCCGGGCACTGCCCGAGCGTTCTGCTTGTTAAAAAAAGCTGTGCTTTATCCGCAATATATTGCTAGACGCAGAGCGTGGTGTTATGATATAATAGATGCGTTCTGTTTGCTTCACTGCATTACAGTGTGACGATCAGAATCCATTTTTGAAGCAGGAGGTGCATATCAGTCCGAAACAACAGACGCAGAATCATCACCCAACACATCGCAATACGTTAGGAGGTTCATTATGAAGAAACTCATCCGCATCATTCTACTGACAGTCATGTGCATTTTTCTGACAAACAATCTGACGGGACTTCGGGCTGAAGCTGCCGAAATGGCTGCGCAGTCCGGCATCGAGATCGCGGTCTCATCCGACCGTGACGCATACACCGCGGCAGAGGACGCGCAGATCAGCTTTTCGATCCGCAACACCAACGACACCGATCTGGACGGCGTGAACTGGGCGTTGCAGCTTCCCGACGGTCTCTCAGCAAAAAACGGCAGCGTGTCCGGCGAGAATCTCCGGCTCCGTGCCGGCGAAAGCTATGAGGGCAGCGTCATCGCGGAGCTCGCATTGCCCGATGCGCCCGCTGCCGTCACTGACACCGCCGAAGCCGCTCCCGCCGACGGCACGACGACCGCACCGGCTGTTCAGGCAGGTGAGCAGCCGTCGGTGATCGGCATATTCGGCATCATTGCCGCTGCTGCCGCGCTTGCATGGGTCGCACGGAAACGGAACAGAAAGCTGTTCGGTATTCTGGGCGTGCTCGTCTGCACGGGCATGATCGCGTTTTCCGCGCCGGTCCGCATTTTCGCAGCGGACGAAGACGGCATTTCGGTCGAAGCGGAAACGACCGTAAAGTTCGACGGCACGAGCTATACGGTCAAGCTCCTTGTCACGGCAGACGCGATTCAGCAAACAACAGAGCCCGGCACGTTTTACGCGTGGGCGGAATACAGCAAGGACAGCAGCGCGATCACCGTCAGGTGGCAGGCACAGGAAAACGCCTCCGTCTACCGCGTGTATGAAAAGGCCAATCCGGAAGCGCCGCTTGCAGAGATCACGGACGCGGCCGAATACGTCTTCCCGGTTGATGAAGCGACAAAGGCGAAGATCGTCTTCTCTGTCGAGGCGGAGATCGGCAGCAGCGAAAAGGCACTCTCCAACGATGTGACGGTCAGACGGAACAGCGACGGCAGCTACACGTTCTCCGACATCGACAGCGACCGCGACGGTCTGGACGATCTGGAGGAGATCCGGCGCGGGACCGACCGGCTGAATCCCGATACCGACAGAGACGGACTGAAGGACGGCTACGAGGCCGGTCAGGGCAGCACCGACCCGCTGTCTGCCGACACGGACGAAAACGGAACGCCGGACGGCTCGGAGGACTATGACGGCGACGGCATCCCGACGCAGAAGGAAAGCCTCAGCCGTGCAAATCCGTATTCCGGCGACACCGATGAGGACGGCTTCCCGGACAGCTACGAGATCGAAAACGGCATGGACGCGGCGATCGCGGACCCGATCGTGATCGATTGGGAGAAGGCCGCCGCGCTGACGGAATACACCGAAACGGATATCGAAGCGCTCAATGAGAATGAGGAATACCCGCTGGAGCTGTTCTATAACGACGACAAATTCATCGAGCGGATCAACGGCATCTATTCGACGGAAAAGATCCTGAACGCCCGCGATGCGCTGTATTCACTCTATCATATCAGGAGCCTGCTCGGGATGGACGACCCCGCATCGGAGCTGACCTTCACCAATTCGGTCATGAGCCCGTGGTCGTTTTCCTATTCATTCTGTCAGGTATATCAGGGCATTGAGGCAGAGGGAAGAACCGTCACGGTCACCTGCAAAAAGGACGGCAAGATCACTTCGCTCTATTCAGGCTATCTGAACAAGGCGCATTTCAAAAAGCTGAACACGAAGCCGACAGTCTCAAAGCAGCAGCTGAAAGAGCTCGTGAACAGCGGTTCTGACAAGTCCGCGGACATTCTTTCGTCTGATCTGTGCATCCGGATCGACCCGGAGGCTGTGCTGGTCTACCGCGTTGTGACAAATACCTTCAAAACGCTCTGGATCGACGCGCACACCGGAAAGACCGTGCACGAAGAGAGCAATCTGTCCCTTTACAGCGGGCATTACGCGGTCGAGGCGCGGGATGAGACCGGAGGCAGCCAGTTCATCAATGTCCAGGTACAGAGCGATAACACGACGGACACCTATTTCATGCGCTATGACACCTATAAGACGGGCATTTACGAGTTCGACGACACGAATGTGCAGACCTCCTATTTCAACGGCACCTCCCCGGATGTCATAACCTCCGGCGGCATTCCCGCGTACAACAGAACCATTGACCTCACCGACCCGAACCATCCGTTTACCCCGAGCAGCGCCGGCTGGGACGGTCCGGCGGTTTCGACGTACTGCAATTTTCTTACCGTGCTGAAGCGCTACGCGTCCAAGCAGTATCGCAGTCTGGACGGCGTCGGCGGCGCTTCGCCGGTGTTTGTCCACAGTGATCAGCTGTTCATTGATAACGGAATGGATCAGGACGGCGACGGCGTGATGGATTACACCAACGCCTGTTACTGTGTCGATCCCTACGGCATCGGCGGTTACGATCAGATCCATTTTTCTGACAACCATGACACGACCTACACCTTCGGAACCGATCAGCAGATCATCGGACATGAATTCGGTCACGCGATCGTCCGGCATAAAAAAAGCCAGACGAACGCATTCAGCACGATGCTTCTGAAAACGGCGAATGAAGCATACGCGGATATTTTCGGGAGCTGGGTCGTGAACAGCTGGCCGGCAAACGCAAAGCCGCTCAGAAACCTGCAGGACCCGAACGCATCGGAAAATCCCGCTCGGATCGGCGACAGCTTCTATCAGAAATTCACCTCAGACCCGCATCTCAATTCGACGATCATTTCGCATGCGGCATATCTGCTGGATGCCAAGTATGACTATACGATGGATGAAGTGTTCGATGTGTACTTTGAGTCGGCATCGGCACTGAGCGATTCGTTCACCGGCTATGCCAGCATCAGAAACGCGCTCGTTGCGGCTGCCCGCGCGATCGGCTACTCCAACGAGAAGGTCTATCACATCTACGACGCGTTCAACGAGGTCGGCGTGCCGAGACCCACGGGCTGCGCCAAGATCATCGTCAAGGAGGGCAATGTCCGTCAGGAAAACGTCCTCGTTCAGATCTCCGATTACGGCAATTACAGATCGTTGCTGACCAATCCGCAGGGAGCGGCTGAGTTCAGCAGCATCCAGATCGGAACGAACCGCGTTCGGATCACGCCGGCAGGCCGCGAGCCGATCTATACAACGATCATGGTGCGGGAAGGCGAACAGTCGATACGGATCATTGATCTGCTGACCGCGGAAACCGATTATGAATGGGACCGCTACGACCACTATGATTTTGAGCAGGTGTACGGGCCGACGCTGGAACAGCATATCGAGATGAACGAAACCGACATCACGATGCGCGGCTACACCGAAGTCCCGTTCAAGGATTTCCTGCTGACGCACGAAAACAATTCCACCGATTCCTCTGTCCACTGGGCAAGAAAGATCCTGTCCTTCAACATTGACCGTGACGAAGCGGACTGGCACACGCTGGAGGGCGGCGGATTCCTGTTCGATGTGACGATCAGAGACACGCCCGTGTTGCCCAACGATGACACCGCCGATCCCGACGCAACGGTCGACGAAGCGGCGGGCACCGAGGGCTACCTGACCGCGCACTGCGTGCTTGTGACGAGCAGCGGTCTGAGGCTGTTTGAGCTCCGCGATGTGGATATTGCGCTGTTCAGAGACGGAAAGCTCGGCAGGATTTCAGATGTCGGCGAACGTCTCGGCGAGTATTCCTATGATATCGGTGACGTCACGGCAGAGCATTCGATCTCCATCAACATCCGCAAGGGCTCGATGGAGACGATCACCATTCTGGACGGCTACGATATCATTGTAGAGAATCTCGAGGTCAATCGGCTCTACGGCGACGACTACGGTCCGATCACCAGCCATGATTCACACTGCTGCGAGCAGGAATCCTGGTTCACCTTCTCTGACATCCAGATGAGCAATGTGTTCTGATACAGGAACGGTTTGAATCAACAGCGTAAAAGAGGGAGCCCGCGGGCTCCCTCTTTGCGCTATCTCCGACGGTTCAGAATCGGGCTTCGCCCCAAGCCCCACCAAAGGGCTGGCAGCCCTTTGGAATCCCATTGTGTATGATTTTAACGATGATACTGCTTTTGCGGCAGGCTGATTGCAGTTCTCGGGAGACAAAACTGTCTGAATAGCCAAAAAACGTCTCTGTTTCTGCCGATTATTCTGCTATGATTTCAGCCCGCAGCATCTTGACATTGACGCGGCGTCAAGGTGTATAATAAGAACGGTGATGGATATGCAGGAAACCAAACACATCAGCGAGGTCTGCAAACTGCTTGGCACGACCTCCCGCACGATCCGCTATTACGAGCAGCTCGGTCTGATTCATTCAACACGGGAAACGCCCTCCGCGCCGCGCCGTCTCGATGCCGACAATATCGAACAGCTCAGACGGATCCTGTTTCTCCGCAAGATCGGTCTTTCGCTGGATGAGATCACGACCGTCTGCCGGGAAAACAATCACGGTCTTCACAAGAGTATGCATATCCCGTCAAAAGCCTCATTTTACGCACTTTTCATCCTCTTTCAAAATACAGAACTATGCATAACTCTGCGGAAATGTTGGTAAATTGGTGGTAAGTTGTTGGTAAGCTGCGTTCAGTCAGATTGCTGCATTTTTGTAAGAGCAAGTACCGGAATACTTTAACATGATAAAACGTTATGAGGGAGCCCGAAGGCTCCCTCATTGTTGTGTTATTTGACGGTCAGCTGTGCCGCGTCGGAATAGGTCTTCGCGCCGTTGCCGTCGGTGATGACGCAGCGGTACTGCCAGTTGTTGTAGGTGGCCTTTGCGTTGATCGTCAGTGTATCGGTGGTTGCGCCGGATGCACCGGAATTCTTCCAGCCAGAGCCGGAGTTATACTGCCACTGATAGGTGAGGTTTAGACCGCTCGCCTTGACCGTGAATTTCGCCGCGGTGCCGGACGCTGTCTCGACGCTAGCGGGCTCTGCAGTGATCTTCGTCTTAACCGTGAACTTTGCGACGGAGGACGTTGTCGTTTTACCGTTTGCATCAGTGATGACGCAGCGGAACTGCCAGTTGTTGTACGTCGTCTTGCCGTAGATCGTCAGTTCCGCAGTCTTGTTGCCGGATGCGCCGCTATTCTTCCAGCCGTCGCCGGAGTTGTACTGCCACTGGTAGGTGAGACCCAGACCGGTTGCTTGGACTGTGAACTTCGCGGCTTCATTGATCACTGCGGAGATGTCTGCAGGCTGTGCGGTGATTGCGGTCCTGATTTTCAGCGTTGCAACAGAAGAGGTTGCCGTTGCACCGTTTGCGTCGGTGATGATACAGCGATACTTCCAGCCGTTGTAGGTCGTTTTTGCGTTGATGGAGAGCGTTGCGGTGGTTGCGCCAGATGCACCGGAATTCTTCCAGCCGTCGCCCGAATTGTACTGCCACTGGTACTTGAGCCCGATGCCCGTTGCTGCGACCGTGAACTTCGCAGTTTCACCGATTGCTGCATTGACACCGTTGGGCTGCGCTGTGATCGTCGTCTTGACCTTGAGTGTCGCCGCGTTCGAATAGGTCTTCGCGCTGTTGGCATCGGTGATGACGCACCGGTACTGGTAATTGTTGTAGCCAGCCGCGGTGTTGATCGTCAGGGTATTGGTCTTGGAGCCGGTGCCATTGGAGGTCTTCCAGCCGTCGCCCTTGCTGTACTGCCACTGATAGGTGAGCCCCGCGCCGGTCGCGGTGACCGTGAACTTCGCCTGCTCGCCGATCGGCTTGCTGAGGCTTGCGGGCTGTGCGGTGATCGCGGTCTTGACCTTCAGCGTCGCTGCGCCCGAATAGGTCTTGCTGCCGTTGATGTCGGTGATGACGCAGCGGTATTTCCAGCCGTTGCGGGCAGCCGTCACCGGAATGTGCAGGGTATCGGTTTTGGAGCCGGTGCCGTTCGAGGTTTTCCAGCCGTCGCCCTTGTTGTACTGCCACTGATAGCTGAGGTCTGCACCCACAGCAGCAACGGTAAATTGTGCGGTGGTTCCGATTTCAGCACGGACGCCGTTGGGCTGGGTCGTGATCTCCGGTGCAGGTGCCGGCTCAATTCTGACAGTGAGCGCCTTGCTGCCGTCGGCATCCAGAACAGTACTTTCGGAATCGGAGAATACTCCGCCGGCCGGTGTTGTGATCATGCAGCCCTTCATGTCAAGCGCGCCGCAGACAAACAGCGCTGCATATGTGCCGGTTGCCTCAAATGTTGAATTGATCAGTGTGAGCAGATAGTTGCCGGGCTCATAATAACCGTAATATCCGCTCACTTTCACATTTGCGTTTTTGATTGTCAGATTATGATAATCTGACATGATTCCTGCATTCGACCCTGTTTCATTCGACTCTGACGTGACGGTCAGCTTGCCGCTGCCTGTGATCGTCATGCCGCTGGCGTGGGTAACGATTCCGTATTGCTCTGTCGAACACAAACAGGAATCCGCAGTGACATTGATCGTCAGATCCGGAATATAGTTTGAGATACACTGATAGGAACAGTTGATATTTGCGCCGTTCAGCGTCAGGGTGTTGGAGGCAGCGTCATAGCTGACCGTCCCGTCGCCGAAAAAGTCTGCGGCATTGCCGTTGTTGACCTGCTTATCTGCGATATACAGATTGTATCTGACGACCTGCTCCCACTGTGCATAGAGCGTCACATCAGTGCTCCATGCGACCGTTTCGCCCGCATCGTAATTGGTCCCGCTGCCGTCCTCCGCGGTGTTCCAGCCGGTGAAGAAGTAACCGGAGCGGGTGAAGGTATCTGCCGGCTTCAGCGCTGTGTCCGCGCCGGACAGAAGCGTCAGCACGATATCATCGCCGCTCGCGCCGTTTGCCTTGTAGGTGATCGTGAAGGTCTCTGCAGGCTCGATCCGGAAGCTGCACACAGGATCGCCGTTTGCATCCACAAGGCCGTTGTACGAATAGAATGCACGTTCCATATAGACAGCGTCTGTCGGAGAAGTGAAAACGCAGTTTTTCAGTGTGCATGCGCCGAACCTGTAAATCGCGGAATTGGTCGTGCCGACCGCTTCCACATCGGAATTGATGATCGTGAGGTCATAGCTGACAGAGGCTGAGCGGAACAAATAGACGCCAACCGCTTTGATATTTGCATCCCGGAGCGTCAGGCTTCCGCCGCCCGCATTGACCGCATCATAGTTTGAGTCGCTCTGCTTCACATTCAGTTTGCCGCTGCCCGTGATCGTCGTATCGGCACTGAGCAGGAGCGTATGTTTGCCGTTTGAAGTCAGACTGGAATCCGCTGTCACACGGATCGTCAGATCCGGGATATCGCTGTTGATCGCTTCCTCTTTGCCTGCGTTGATATCTGCGCCGTTCAGCGTCAGGGTGTTGGAGGCAGCGTCATAGCTGATTTTGCCGTCGCCGAGAACATCCGCGGCATTGCGCACCGTGACTTTCGTTCCGGCGATCTCAAGCAGGTAGGATGTCACCGCGATCGTGACCTCCTTCAGGTTGCTGTTGGAGCTTTCGTATCTGAGATAACCGTCGCTGACAATGACATCTTCATTCGTAACGCCGCAGCCGGTGAATTCGATCCCGTTTGTGTACCTTCCGATGCAGCTCATGTCATTTGATTTCACATGCACATTGGAATTGATGATAGACAGACTGCAGGCAGAAGCCGTCGAACCGTAAATATTCCCGCACTGGATATCCAGATCCGTATCTCTGATCGTGAAATCACCGGTCTGGAAACCGTAGCTTTGTGCGTCGGCCTTTACGATCAGCTTGCCAGGGCCGGTCAGCGTCACATCATAGCCCGGCGCATAGAGGAAGCACGACCGTGACACGATCGTTGCATTTGAGGCGGTATTGACCGTCAGACCGTTGACCGTGCTTTCAATGATATTGCTGTTGTTCGTTGAACTGAAGCTGCCGCAGATATTCAGCTGTTTGTTCAGAACGTCATAGGAGAACACGCCGTTTCCCAGAATGTCGTTCACATTCGACACGGTGACCTGCGTGCCTGCGACCTTCATCCCGATTTGCATTTCTGTCGGCAGGATCAGGACCTCTTTTGCGGCAGTGCCGGCTGCATCCTTGATCGTTCCGTCGGCAACGGTGCCGCCCGTCGGGGTGACGACCGCGCAGCCTGTCAGCGTGATACCTTCTTTGAAGCTGCTGATCGCACTGGAGTCGCCGACCGCATGAACAGTCGAGTTGATGATGTTCAGGCTGCAATAGCTTGAGGGTTCAATGGCGTAGTAGCCGCCGAGCTCAAGCGATGCGTCCCGGAATGTCACGTTTGTGTCACGCACATTGATCGCATAACGGTTGTTGTTCGGCAAGATCGTCAGCTTGCCCGGACCGGTGACGGTGAAGTCATAGCCGTTGGAATAGATGCCGTCCGAGGAATAGGAGCCGTTGTTGCGCGGATAGATCGCGGAATCCGAAGCAACGTAAATCGTCAGGTTCTGGATCTTGTTTGTGATGAAATCAACATATTCCGTGCCGTGATAGTCTCCTGCCAGCGTGAGCTTCTTTTCGGAGGCGTCATAGGAGAAATGACCGTCTCCAAGAATGTCTGCGGCATTCGCCGAGGTGACCTGCACGCCGCCGAGCTTCAGACTGTACGTCGTGACTGTGTCCGCAGCAGCGGAAAGCGAAAGCTGCGGGAGCACCGTCATCGCCGCTGCAAGGGCAGCCGCGCTGCTCAGCAGTCTGCTCAGAGTTGATCGTGTTTTGGATTTCTGCATGTCAAACTTCCTTTCTTTGGTGCAAAAAGATGCTGCCGGGCAAAATGCCGACACGGACGGATTGTTCCGGGCTTCTGCGGTGAGCATCCTCCTTTCCGGTATCGGTCTGCATCTGTTTCGTGTGGCATACTATAATAATTATAGCACGGGCGGCATCATTTGTCAATCGCTTCTGCGGCTGCGCATTTGCATGTTTATCCATTGACTTTTCAGCGCAAACGTGATATACTATATGCTGATTGCTGATACTTCATTTAGCAGCAAAAACGATTATTTCAGTAAGAAAGGTATGATACTGAAATGAACAGCAAGGTGAAAACAGCGCTGCTCGCAGTTCTGCTCTGCGCCAATATCGGCGTGATGGGCTTTGCAGGAGCCAGCGCGGTCTGGATGATGAAGAATGCGCAGAAGGTGCAGGCGGCAGCGCCGGAATCGAGCATTGTGAAGCCGGAGGAAAGCAGCAAGGATGAGAGCAGCCGGTCTCCGATGGGAGAAATCGGCGAGGACGGCATGGAGATCCACGCCGTATCGGAAGATGATGTGACCATCGGCGGGCAATACCATATCCGCTCTACGGTCAAGATCTCCGATGCCTATAAGAGCGGTGACACATCCGCGCTCAGCACGGAGGAAAAGGAAACGCTCACGATGGCGTCTGATCTGCTGAAATCCATCATCAAGGACGGCATGAGCGACTACGAAAAGGAAAAGGCTGTCTATGAGTGGATGGTCAAAAACCTGGAAGTGGATTCCGGCATGATGCTGGTCATCAGCACCGCGGCGGCAAACGCAGACACCCCCTACGGCGTCCTGAAAGCAAAGAAGGGCGTCTGTGTCGGCTTTGCAACGACCTTCCGCCTGCTCATGCAGATGATGAATATTGAATGCAAGGTCGTCCATGACGCCGGTCTCGGTCATTCGTGGGATATTGCAAAGATCGATGGTCACTGGTATCACACCGATATCTACAGCGACCTGGGCGAAGCATCCTACCGGAATTTCAATATGTCCGATGCGATGTGCGCAGCCGGTCACACATGGGATCAGGAGTTTTTCCCGAAGGCGGATTCGCTCGAATATAACCCTGTATACCGCAGCCGCATCACGGTCAGCGATGTCTATGAGATGCCGGCTCTGATCCGCAAGGCGATGGAAAAGAAAAAGACCATTCAGTGCTATGTCCTTGACCATGCGTCCTCTGACACCGAGCAGACCGCGCTGAAAAACATGCTGTATGCGATCGAGGATAATTCCTATCTGTTCACTGATATCTATCACGAAATGACTGTGCTGTCTGAGTATTCGCTGAGCGAAGATGAAGCAACCGGGTATCCCATGCTCGTCATTTCGTTCTATGACCCGCACAGCGGCGAGGAGTTCTATTCGTACATGGACGAGGAGGATCGCAAGCAGGCAAATCAGGCGCTCAGAAATGCGTTCAGAGACCTCGGGTACTTCAGCATTCCGGAGATGGAGCAGCCCAAGGACAGCGAGACGGACGACGCAGACAGTGATTCCGACGACGGTTCTGACAGCGGAACGGATCACGACGGCAGCGACGGGGAGGACTGATTACAGATGAAACGCCTGATTGCTCTGCTCTGCACCGCACTGACGCTGCTCTGCTGCCTGACGGCATGCGGAGGGGAAAGCAGCGAAACAGTGATCGAATATGCAGACATGAAAACACTCGCGGAGAAAATGGTTGCCGCAGACAGCGGCTTCCCGGATATGCTCATCGTGACGGATGCTGACGAAAACGCACAGGAAAACTTTGCCTCTGTCAGTCAGATGGACTACACCAAGATCGCGCATTACCTGATCGCGTATTCCTCTGAGGGCAAGGCTGACGAGGTCGTGGTCATTGCCGTGAAGGACAAGAACGAGGTGCTTGCCGCAAAGTCTGCCCTCGATACGCATGTCATCACGCGGAGGAATATGTACCGCACCTATGATCCTTCGCAGGAGCCGCGCGTTGCGGCAGCAAATGTATTTGTCAGCGGCTATTACGCCGTGCTGATCATCAGCGACCGCGCAGACGCGGTGCAGGCTGCCTTTGACGGCGGCTCTGCGGCAGAGTAAGAAGCGCTATGGTTTTTTCATCGGTCGTATTTCTGTACTTCTTCCTGCCGGCGGTGCTGCTTGTATACTTCCTGTTTCCGCGAAAGCTCCGCAACCTGACGCTGCTGCTGTTCAGCCTGCTCTTTTACGGCTGGTCAGAGCCGAAATGGATCATCATCATGCTGTTTTCGAGCATGCTCGATTACACCTGCTCAAACATCATCGAAAAGAACCGGGAACGCCGCGGCGTCATGCGTGCGGCGCTCGCCGTTTCTGTGGTCTGCAATCTCGGCATCCTGTGCTTTTTCAAATACACGGATTTTATTCTGGACAGTCTCCCGTTTCTGGCAGCTGTGCCGCGCCTGAATCTCAGGCTTCCGGTCGGCATCTCGTTCTATACGTTCCAGACCATGTCCTGCACGATCGATGTTTACCGCAGGCAGGCGAAGGCGCAGAAGAATCCGGTCGATTTTGCGGCATACGTTACGCTGTTTCCGCAGCTGATCGCCGGTCCCATCGTGCGCTATCAGGAGATCGCGGATCAGCTCACGGGCAGAAGGGAAACGCTGGACCGCTTTGCCTCCGGCGCGGGCAGATTCTGTGCAGGACTCTGCAAAAAGGTGCTGCTGGCAAACAGCTTCGGCGCGATCTGGGAGCAGGTGCAGAACCGGACGGATGCGCCCGCGCTTTCCGCGTGGCTGGGCATCCTTTGCTATACCATGCAGATCTATTTTGACTTCTCAGGGTATTCCGACATGGCGATCGGACTCGGGCGGCTTTTCGGCTTTGAGCTCCCGATGAACTTCAATTACCCGTATATTTCGCAGAGTGTCACGGAGTTCTGGCGGCGCTGGCATATCACGCTGGGCACATGGTTCCGCGAATATGTCTACATCCCTCTGGGCGGCAACCGCTGCGGCAGGATGAAGCAGCTGCGCAACCTGCTCATCGTCTGGTTCCTGACCGGACTCTGGCACGGCGCAAGCTGGAACTTTGTCCTGTGGGGCCTGTTCTACGGGCTGCTGCTGACCGGCGAAAAATTCTGCTGGGGCAGGGCATTGGCGAAGGCGCCGCGGGCGCTGCGGCATCTGTATGTGATGCTCGCGGTCGTGATCGGCTGGTGCCTGTTTTCGTTCACAGAGCTGCCTGCGCTCGGCTCGTTCTGCAAGGCGCTGGTCGGCGCGAACGGCTTTTCGGAGGTCTGGGCGTGCTATCAGCTGAGAAGCTGTGCATTCGTGCTGGCTGCGGGTGTGCTGTGCTGCACGCCGCTGCCGAAAAAGCTCTGGGAAAAATGCGTTCAGAAGGCGGAGTGGCTGATGCCCGTGCTCTGTACGGCGGCGCTGGCAGTCTGCACCGCATGCCTCATCAACGCGAGCTACAATCCGTTTTTGTATTTCAGATTCTGAAATGCGAAACGCTGACGCCACTCCTCGATTCTGATTGGAGCATACTATGAAACGATCAACGGCAATCATCACTGCGGTCTGCTTCTGCAGCATGCTCGGCGGCGGGCTTGCGGGCTTTCTGCTCAAGCCTGCGAGAGATTTTTCCCCGCAGGAAAACCGCTATCTCACGCAGCGCCCTGCCCTCACGGTATCCGCCCTGTTTTCTGGCGAGTGGAGCCGGCGCTGTGAGGATTATCTGCAGGACCAGTTTCCTGCCCGCGATGCGCTTGTCGTGATGCAGGCTGCCCTGCGCCGCGGCACCGGTCGCCGCGACAACAACGGCGTTTACTTCGGTGATGCACTGGTCAGCACCTTCTGGCAGTATGACAGTCAGTGTCTTGCCAATAATCTCCGTTCTGTCGAACGCTTTGCGGAAAAAGCGGAGATACCAGTGTACTTCATTCCGGTGCCGGATGCCTGTGAACTTCAGCGCAGCAAAGCACCCGGCAGTTATCCTGACTGCGATCAGACCGCACTCGTCAGGGAGATGGCAGCAGCGGTCCCGTCCGCAAAAACCGTCGATCTCATGCAGCGGCTGCTTGCGGCAGATGCGGCTGGAACAAAGCTCTATTATGCGACGGACCATCACATGACAACAGCCGGCGCCTATCAGGTGTATGCGGGAACGGCAGAGACCATGGGACTGGAAACCGCTCCGGAACCGGACTATGAGAAAACGACTGTCACAACGGATTTCCGGGGTACATTGTATCATAAATCCGGTGCGTGGTGGACTTCTCCCGACAGCATCGAGCGATGGAATCTGCCCGGCGTCTCAGCAAATCTGACAATCCTCCCCGCCGGAACGCAGCATGAGAGCATCTACAATGACGAGGCGCTGACCGGCACCGACCCATACAGCTATTTTGCATACGGCAATCAGCCGGTCGAGGTCATCCGCACGAATGCAGAGGGCGGAAAGCTCCTGCTGGTGAAGGACAGCTATGCACACGCGGTCCTGCCGTTTCTCTGTGCGCATTTCAGCGAGATCCACATGGTCGACCTGCGGTATACCCGCGAGAGTATGCTGCGGTATCTTCGCGCGAACGACATCGGCTGTGCCGCCGTGCTGTACCATATCAGCAATTTCGCCGAGGACACAAATCTCGCGCTGCTGGCGGCAGGATGATCCGGCAGACCGGCGTTCCGACAGGCGGATCAACGGGGCATCAATAGAAAAGAAACCGCAGTCTGTAGAAAAAGGTGTTTCCGACGGATTATATCGGGGGCGCAAGCACGCTTCGCTAGGGCAGGGGTACGGAGACAGCGTCCCCGCAAAATGTGCCGCAGGCACATCAATAATACGTTATCGACAAGCTGAAATGAGGGAGCCCGAAGGCTCCCTCATTCGTTTTGTGTTATTTGACGGTCAGCTGTGCCGCGTCGGAATAGGTCTTCGCGCCGTTGCCGTCGGTGATGACGCAGCGGTACTGCCAGTTGTTGTAGGTGGCCTTTGCGTTGATCGTCAGGGTGTCGGTGGCCGCGCCGGAGCCGTTGGAGTTCTTCCAGCCGGAGCCGTTGTTGTACTGCCACTGATAGGTGTAGCCGGAGCCGGGCGATGTGACTGTAAAACTGACGGTGCTGCCGATCGTGCCGGTCACGGTTTCTGCAGCCAGACCGGGCAGGATCGAGAAGGTCGTTGTTACGTTGCCGGCATACTTGCCCTTACCCTCAATGATCAGATAGGCGCTGTTCATGCCCATATTGGTATGGTTCATATAGCGCGTTGTGTAATCGGTGCCGTTGACGAGCACGGTCTCGCCGTCCTTGACGGTCAGATAGCTGTCCATGCTCACTGGGCTGCCCGTGTAGCCGACTGCGGACTGCGACAATAAGACCATTTCCGAAGTCAGGGCAATGCTGGTGTCGATCGTCAGTGCACTGAGCGTATTGTAAGTCACATCCTGGATCTCGCCGTTGTTCAGGACTGCGCCGTTGGGATATGCCACGCGGCAGCCGGTAAGCGTGATGTCGCCGGTGATAGCCGGCGTGTTTGCGGGGGCGGTCGCCTTGAGCTCGGAACCGTCGATCTCCATGCTCGAATCCTTGTGCATGTAGGTCGCGCCGACAAAGCAGCTTGCACCCGCTGTGTTGATGTCGACGTTCATGCTCTGGAACTTCAGCTTGCTGCGGCTGGCACGGATGGCATAACCGCCGTCGGTGCAGGACTGTGTCAGAGTCAGCTTGCTGCTGCCCATGATCGTCGTATCCGCATTGTCGAGCGTGATGATGTTCGCCGAATCTTTCCGCTGGGCATACGCTCGGTGATATACACATTTATTGCAGATTTCGGAAGATAATGCAAGCGGAAAACAGACAGGCGGCACGAAGCCGCCTGCTGTGAAAGCTTCGGAGTACAGGCGGTGCCGCCGCCGTTGATTTGCTTGTATGCTGCTGTTGTTGTGACAAAGTGACGATCGGTTTTTTCGCTTTCCGCTGTCGTACCGGACGTCATCTGTGCATGCCTGCGGTGAGCTCATCGAACAGACCACGCCGCTGATCGGCAGAGCGCACGCAGAATCCGGCATTGATCGGCGCTTGCCCTCCGTGCTGAATCCGGATGGAAATACGGATGTGCAGCAGCATGCGCTGTTCGGGTCGGCGGCTTTGCATGTTGACAATATGCTTGTTTTCATGTATAATAATGACAAGCTGCCCCGCAGTCCTGATCTCAAAGCGCAAAGCAGCACGGGAGTATCAAATGACCACGCAATTTCAGAAGCATGTCCTCCAATGGCATATCACACATCGCTGCAATCTGCACTGCACCCACTGCTATCAGGAAGACCGTGCCGCAGAGCTCACCTCCTCTGCGTACACCGCGCTTCTTCAGCAGTACCTGGATTTCTGCTCTGCCCTTCACTTCAAAGGGCATATCAATCTCACCGGCGGTGAGCCGCTGCTCTCTGCGCAGCTCTTTCCTCTGCTTGACCTGTTTGAGCAGTCCCGCATGACATTCGGACTTCTCTCAAACGGCACCTGCATCACCGGCGCGCTTGCCGAAAAGCTCGCCAGATATTCCGGTCTGCGTTTCGTGCAGGTCAGCATAGACGGCACGCGCGCAACGCATGACGCCATCCGCGGAGACGGCAGCTTTGACCGCGCCTGCGAGGGCTTACGGCAGCTCCGGCGCGCAGGCATACAGACCATGTCTGCGTTCACTTGTCATCAGCGGAATTATCACGAGCTCCGGGCTGTCATCCGGCTGATGCGAAAGCAGAAGGTCGACCGTTTCTGGGCAGACCGGCTCGTGCCGATCGGCGGAAACGCAGAGGATATTCTCACGACCGCACAGTTTCATGAAATGCTGAAAGCACTGACGAAGGAGCATGAACGGCGGCGGCTGTTTTCCCGAACGGATGTGCATCTGAACCGCGCCATGCAGTTTCTGGAGGGCGGAACCTGCTGTTATCACTGTGCGGCAGGCACGACGCTGCTGACCCTGCTTGCGGACGGCACATTGCTGCCGTGCAGGCGGCTGCCGCTCCCGATCGGGAACTGCCTGACAGACGGCGACATGCTGACGCTTTACCGGAACAGCCCGCTGATCGCTCAGCTGCGGAAAGAGGAAATCCCGGAAGCGTGCACGGCGTGCCCGAAGGCGCATCTTTGCAGGGGCGGCGCAAAATGCCTGACCTATGCTGTCACCGGAAAGCTCAGCGGGAAGGATGTCAACTGCGATTATCTCTTCTGACGCAGACCGGAGCGTTTCCGGAATCCATATCAAATCGCTGTATCCACAGCAGAACGGAGCTTCACATGAATCACAGCATCACTTCATTTTTCAGACGTTTTTCTGCGCTGTGCTGTGCCGCGGCATGCAGTGCGGCGAGCGTCATGCCGCTGCACGCTTCTGCGGAAACAAAAAGCTACAGCGTTGACGTTGCTGAGTTTGACATCAGCATCAGCGCCTCGGGCACCGCGACCGTGACCGAAAGCTGGACCGTCACCTATACAGCGGGCAGCTTCACCCGGTTCTATAAGGATATTTTCAATCCCGGCAATCAGCTGGAGTACATTCAGGGCATCAATGTGCTCAGCTGCCATATCAACGGCACGGAGGCCGCGGCAACGGATTCCATTGACCGCGTCGACTATCATTATTACTTTGAGCACAGCGATCCGCAGCTGTATACCGTGCACTGGTTCAAGGCAGCACAGGGCGAAACAGTGCATTATGACATCACCTATGAGATCCCGAACGCAGTCAGGCTCGATGAAAACAACGAAGCGGAATACTGCTACCGCCTGATCGGCGCGAATTTCCCGAAAACCGTCGGCGAGGTCCGCACAAGCGTGCATCTGCCGGATGCCAGTGCGTTCAGAAAATGGACCCTTTCAGGCGGCTCGGCGAGGACGGACGGCAGCACGCTTTACGGAACGGCCAACAATGTCAACGGCGTCTTCAAGCTCCGCCTGTATATGAAGCCGGAATGCTTCGGCACCCTGCAGCGCATTGCCGACATTTCGGTGCCGTCGGGATACAGCGAAAACGAATCCGGTTCGCGCAGTTCCGGACAGAACGAAGGCTTTTCCAGGAGGACGGGCAATTTCTTTCTCGTGTTTTTCGCTGCTGTGTTCTCGATCCCTGTCCTCGCCAGGATCGCATCAGTCTGCAAAAAATCCAAGGCAAAAAAGCTGCTCAAAAAGGACCCCGCCTGCTTTATGCACGCGGCTGAGCGAATCGAGGCAAGCGGCATGCCGTATGTCTGGTACTGCATTTCCGCTGTGAACAAGGGCGTCATCAACAGATACTCCACGCTGTATGCGTTCTATGCCGAACTCATCGACCTGTGCCACAAGGGCTATCTGACCCTGATGAATGACGGCATCCGTTTCAATCCGGTTGATGACAGCAGCGCCTGGGATACTGTGCAGCGCGATCTGGATCATCAGTTTCTCACGCTGCTCTGTCAGCATTTCCCGTTGGAAGACACGCCGCAGGGCACGATGCTCTTTTACGGCGCGATGAAGGAGATCATCGAGGGAAAGACGAATCAGCGGGACAAAAAGTTCTATTCCGATCTGGTGGAATGGAACAGTGCATACGAAAAGGCGGTGCGGAGCAGTCCGCTGTACAAACAGCTTTCACAGAACGGCGGACTGGAGGAATGCAGAATGGATTTTGAACTGTGGCGGAAATACGCTCCGTATCTGAATCTGAAAATCGACGTCATGAGCTGCCTGTCGCTTCTGGAGCGCAGCGGCAGGGTCAATGCATATACAGTGATGCAGATGATGCAGGCAATTCTGAGTACCCCCGCATCATCCAGCTACACAGGAGATGACAGCTATTACTTCATATTTTTTGTGGACAGCAATTACACTTCGGACAGCAGCTCGTCAAGCAGCTCCGGAAGCGGCTGCTCCAGTTGCTCCAGTTGCTCCAGCTGTTCGAGCTGCTCCAGCTGCGGCGGAGGCGGCGCCGACTGACAGCAGTGTAAAAACGGAATATCTGCACAGAAGAAACGAGCCGGGGAAAGTCCTCAGGCTCGTTTCAGCTTGTCGATATAGTATTTTTGATGTGCCTGCAGCACATTTATGTGGGGACTCCGTCCGCAGTGCCCGTTAAAGGGGTTTGAGGTGAGTTTGCCTGCAAACTCGTAACGAAGCGTGCGAGCGTCCCCAATACAATCCGTCGGAGACACCTTTTTCTATAGACTGTAATGAGGGAGCCCGAAGGCTCCCTCATTCGTTTTGTGTTATTTGACGGTAAGCTGTGCCGTGCCGGAGATTGTTTTCACGCCGTTGCCGTCGGTGATGACGCAGCGGTACTGCCAGTTGTTGTAGGTGGCCTTTGCGTTGATCGTCAGGGTGTCGGTGGCCGCGCCGGTGCCGTTGGAGTTCTTCCAGCCGGAGCCGGAATTATACTGCCACTGATAGGTGAGGTTCAGACCGGTCGCCTTGACCGTGAAGTTCACCGCGGTACCGGATGCCGCCTCAATGCTTGCGGGCTGAGCGGTGATCTTTGTTTTGACCGTGAACTTAGCGGGGGAGGAGGTTGCCGTTTTTCCGTTCGCGTCGGTGATGACGCAGCGGAACTGCCAGTTATTGTACGTCGTCTTGCCGTAGATCGTCAGCTCGGCGGTCTTGTTGCCGGATGCGCCGGAATTCTTCCAGCCGTCACCGGAGTTGTACTGCCACTGATACGTCAGGCCGATGCCTGTCGCCTTGACCGTGAATTTCGCCGCTTCGTTGATCACTGCGGAGGTGTTTGCAGGCTGTGCGGTGATCGCCGCCTTGATTTTCAGTGGTGCAACGGAGGCGGGGGTTGTCGTAGCGTCTGCGGCGGTGATGTCGGAGCGGAACTGCCAGTTGTTGTACGTCGTCTTGCCGTAGATCGTCAGCTCTGCGGTCTTGTTGCCGGATGCGCCGGAATTCTTCCAGCCGTCGCCGGAGTTGTACTGCCACTGATACTTCAGCCCTGCGCCGGTCGCCTTGACGGTGAACTTCGCGGCTTCATTGATCGCGGCGGATGTATCTGCCGGCTGTGCGGTGATGGTGGTATTGACCGTGAGCTTTGCTGCGGAGGAGATCGTCTTGGCGCCGTTCGCGTCGGTGATGACGCAGCGGTACTGGTAATTGTTGTAGCCTGCCGCCGTGTTGATCGTCAGGGTATTGGTCTTTGCGCCGGTGCCGTTCGAGGTCTTCCAGCCTTCGCCCTTGTTGTACTGCCACTGATAGGTGAGTCCGGCGCCCGTTGCGGTGACGGTGAAGTTTGCCGCTTCGCCGATCGGCTTGGTCAGGCTTGCGGGCTGTGCGGTGATCGCGGTCTTAACCTTGAGTGTTGCCGCGTCCGAATAGGTCTGGCAGGAGTTTGCGTCGGTGATGATGCAGCGGTACTGATAATTGTTGTAACCCGCCGCGGTGTTGATCGTCAGGGTATTGGTCTTTGCGCCGGTGCCGTTCGAGGTCTTCCAGCCGTCGCCCTTGTTGTACTGCCACTGATATGTGAGCCCTACGCCGGTCGCGGTGACCGTGAACTTCGCCTGCTCGCCGATTGCCTTGCTGAGGCTTG
>JAEELE010000050.1 GCA_016288755.1 Oscillospiraceae bacterium | reverse complement strand
GCTCTTCCAGCCGTCGCCCGCGTTATACTGCCACTGATAGGTGAGCCCGTCGCCCTCGGCGGTCACGGAGAACTTTGCCGTGTAGCCCAGCACATTGGTGACGCTGTGGGGCTGCTCGGAGATCGTGGGTTTCAGCCGGAGTGTCGCCGCATTCGAGGTCGAGGAGTGGCTTCCCTTCGTCACGACGCAGCGATACTGCTTGCCGATGCGGGTCGCCGTGACCGGAACGCTCAGCTCGGGCGTCTGATTGCCCTCAAGCCCCGAATTGACCCACTTCTGCGTGGTTTCGTTGTAGGTCTGCCACTGATAGCTCAGACCGGTGCCGACTGCCAAGACCCGGAACGCCGCGGTATCGCCGATATCGGCGCCGATATCCGTCGGCTGTGTCGCGATGACCGGTGCTGCTGCCGTATCGAAAATGAGCTTTGCGGAAAAGGAAATTGCCGAAGCCCTGCCGCCGGAGACGACGATGCAGCGGAAGCGCTGACCGTCTCTTGCCTGTGTGACAGGCACGCTGAGGGTCGCGGTGTTCGCGCCGGTCAGGTCGGTGTCAGACCAGCCGCCGCCCGCGTAGACCTGCCACTGATAGGTGAGATTCTCGCCCGATGCGGCAACGGTGAACACTGCGGTCGCGCCCGCCTCGCCCGTGAAGTCGGTCGGCTGTGCTGTGATCTCCGGTGCGGGGACCGGCTCCTCAAAGAGAAGGATGAAGCGGCGCGGGTCCGTTTCATCATAGCCGCCGCTGGCAGCGATGCCCCACGGAATGCCTCTGTTGTTCGAGGAAATATAGATATATTTCGAGGAACCGAATCTGAGCACATACTGATGCGTGTCAGTATCGTAGCCGAAATAGGAAAGGGTATCTGTGCCGTAAAGCACATCCACATTCTGTTCCTGAGCCTGATCGTCGATCTCATAGTAACCGTAAGGAATCTCGACGGTCTCGCCCAGCTTGTAGATTTCATCGGCATCCGGGTGCCAGATCGATACATCCGCAGACGCCGAAGCCACGGAGATGCCGTTTCCTGTCACAATGCAGCGGTACAGCCGACCGTCATCTGCATCGGTTACGGGAACAGTCAGGGTATCGGTCACTGCGCTTGCCGCGGTGCAGTTCTGCCATGTGCCGCCGGAAAGATACTGCCACTGATAGCTGTTATTCTGTCCGGTTGCCGTCACCTTGAAATACGCCGTGCTGTACGCAAGCGTATTGCATGTCACAGGCTGCTCAATGACAGTCGTCACATCCGGCTCTTCAAACAGCACTTCAAACCGGTACGGCTCGTGATCTGAACCCTTTCCGCCGGAGACGGCAACGCCCCACGGCGTTTCGCTGTTCTCAGAGGTGACATAGAACCATGCCCCGTATCCGTCCGTGAAGACGTGCTGCTGATCTGAGTCTCTGTATCCGCGATAGGTCAGCGTGCAGGAATCACGGGTATACCTGCTGTAATCGCATCTGTCATCATCGGTCAGATAGTATGCGTCCTTTTCAAGCGCGGACCGTGTTCCGAACTTGTAAACCATGCCCGCAACCGGTCTTGTTACATAAAGAACCGCAGGATCGGTCGTGACGGTGCAGCCGTCGGAGGAGGTCACGACGCAGCGATAGGACTGACGGTGAACAGATTCCGTGACCGGGACATTCAGGACGGCTGTCTTCGCGCTGCTCTGCGTGCAGTTGTTCCATTCGCCGCCTGTGCTGACCTGCCACTGATAGCTCAGCCCCTTGCCGATCGCGGTGAGTTTGAAGGCTGCCGTCGTGCCGGCTGCACCGCGGTAATCCTCCGGCTGTGTCAGGATCGTCAGCTGATCCGGTGTCGGCGCTGCAAACAGCACCTTGAACCGGTACGGATTCTCCGATGTACCTTCGCCGCTGTCCAGCTTCAGACCCCACGGGGTCCCGTTGTTTGCTTCGGTGATCCAGACAGAAGAGGGTGAATCATCGTAATAGAAGACGTTGCGGAACTCAAACATGTACTGCCCGTAGTTGCTGCGGTAAGACCCGCCGGTCAGCTCACAGGGTCCGTACAGACGGGAGGTTTCCGTTCCTGAGTGGTCATCCGAAACATAATCGCCTGCACGCATCACGGTCGTGTCGCCGAGCTTGAAATACTTCGTGTCCGATTCCTCGACCCTGACGACCGGCGACCAGAAGGTCTGCTTCTCGTCGAAGATGTTGTTCCATGTCAGGTTCACGGCGATCGCCTTGACGCGGAAATACCTGCCTGCCATGCTCTCCGGGATGTAGCAGCGGTCGGTGTTGGTGGCGAAGTAGTTGTTGTTGTCAAGGCTCAGATTGCCGGCATAGCGCTTGAGCGCGTCTCTGCCGTACCATTGGAACGTGTAGGTGTGGAGCATTTCGGGCGTCCATTCCGCCTTGTTGCTCGGCAGACCGTTCTCCCGGTCTCTGTAGGAGGCGGTTGCAGGATCGTCGGGATCGGGCGTATTGAGATAGACCTTTCCGTCCGCACCGACCATGAAATTCTGCGGCAGGAAGTCGCTCCTCCTCACCGTCTGCGCCATCACAGCGTCATAGATATTGTCCGTGCCTGCGAAGATGCTGGGCGAATCGGACAGTCTGCCGCTGCTGTCCCCAGAGGTACAGATCGGATTGCCGTCCCTGTCGGTCTCGATCCACTGATAATACAGATCGAAGATCTTGCCGTCTGCCGAATAATCGACCATGCCCGCCTTGGCATTCTTCATCTCGGCGATGGCGGTGGTGCCGGCACGGATCGTGTAGATGTTCTGGTCGTAGCCGTAATCATCCGGCTCGGTCGACACGGACACATTGGAGACGCGCAGCGGAGAATAGGACTTCTCCTTGACGAAGTCGTTGTTCTGGTCCTTGGTGCTGTCCGTCTGGCTGCAGCAGCGGATGAGCACGGACGATCTCGTCTTTGCCATCGGGAGCAGGGATGCAAAATCGTTGGAATTCAACCTGTCGTCGGAGGTGAAGCCGCAGCCGATGCCGACATATTCCTCGACGTCAAGAGTGATGCGGTACATCTCACCTGCGGAGAAATGCCACTGCCCGCTTGCATAGCCCTTCGCCTTGCCGATCTGGTCCTCCAGCTCGTTCAGGCGCAGGATGCACTTGAGGCATTCGTCGTTGACGCCGTAGCGGATCGTGAACAGCGGATCGTCGCCGCTGGTCAGACCGTTCTCGTTGAGATTGTCGCGCGTCAGCGGGTCGACACGGTAGCACTTATAGGTGAAATACTTCATGTTGGTGCGGAGGCTGCTGCTGGATTTCGCATAAGCCGCAGACGAGCTGAAGGTATCCGCGAGCTGCTCCCACATTTCGTCGTCAGCGAGATTTCTCTGGGGGACATTCCAGCCGCCGCAGTCCAGCAGCTCATTGCCGAGCGCGACATCCGCGATCGGGACCGGCTGCTTGCTGCTGTCGACCTTTCTGGACATCGGGGTCGGATAATACCAGACCTCCGAATTGCTGATATTCATGCCCTTCCAGTCGGTCATGGAGCTGGTTGCCGGGTTGAAGAAATTCGGCTTGACGGAATAGTGCTCCGCAGCGGCATTGTCCACAACATAGTCGAAATAGTATTCCGTTTCGCGGTAGGGCGCACGGATGTTGTCGGTGCCGTCCGACGTGAAGATTCTGGAGGTCTTCTCGTTGTCCTCGAAGCTGGTGAGCTGCATCGAGCGCGATGCGCTGACCGCAGCGTCATTGTTCGGGTAGACCTGATAGTAGCTCTTGTAGCGCAGCTCGGTGTCGCCGCAGTACAGGCGGTAGTGATACAGACCGTCCTCCTGCTCCGCCTCGTCCTGACGGTCATCGAGCAGCACGAGCGCACCGTCGCCGTAAATGTCGTCGATCTGGATTCTGCCGTCCTGGATGAGCTGCGAATTGAAGGAGCTCACGCCGAGATTCACAGAGCCCATCGTGCCGGGGAACACGCGGAAATGATCCTCGTCGCCGCTCTCCTTGACTGCGAGATTGAGCGGATCGTAGAAGCAGCGGAACAGACCGCCGCGCACCTGTATGTTGGCGGTGCTGATCGGGACCGGGGTGACGCCCTCCTGACCGATCTGCGACTGGTTCTCGTAGAAATAGATCTCCACGCCGTTGGTCTCCTCGGCGGTGAGCGTCACATTCCGGGTGGTGACATTGCCGTACTGGTCTCTGACCGCCTGCGCAGTGATCTGGTCGGAGTCCGTTGCGTGCACGAGGTTGAAGATATTCGCGCCGGTGTACGCTTCAAACGTGCCGCCGTAGATGTAGGCAAGACCGCCGGTATACTTGCTCTTGTCCCAGGTGAGGCGGCTGTTCTGGTCGACCGTGATCTCGATGACGCCGTTTCTGGTGTTCGGGGTCGAGCCGTAGCCCTTGAACGTGCCGCCGTAGGCGACGAAGGAGCCCGCCGTGCCCACACGCACGACCGTGCCGAAGATCGACTGCGTGACCATTGCACGCTTGCCCTTTTTCAGCCCGAGCAGGTCGGTGAACTGATCGACCAGCGTGAAGCAGCCGTCGACGATCTCACCGATCTTGTCCTTGTCCGCTGCCGACTTGACGATATTGTTCTCCGCCTCTGCGAGCTTGGTGTAATGATCGTCCTTGGCGTTCTTGTTGGCATTGGCTTTGTTTTCTTCTTCCTGATTGCCCGGCTTTTCGCCGTTGGCGACCTTGTCGTTCTGGGTCTTTTTCTTTTCGCCGACCGTCTGATCGCGGCTTTCTGCCTTCGCCGGCGTATCCTTCTGCGGCTCGGCGCCGGCAACCTGCACTTCGGTATCGTTCGTGCCGTCGCGCTTCTTGATGCCGGACTTGTTGTCCGTGCCGTCATCCTCGCCGGTGTCCTGCTGCTCCTTCGCCTTCTCATCGATGGCCTTCTGCAGCATGCCGTTGACATCGTCGTAGGCGCCCTTTGCCGCGTTGATGCCCGTGGCATATTCCGCGACGGACACGCCGAGCGAGACGACAGAGCCGACGACGGTCTTGAGCTTGTCCATCGAGAAATCGCTCTTGACATGCGTTTTCGCTCTGCCCGCCTGGAAGGTTCCGCCGTAGATGACCAGATTGCCGTCATTGACGCGGAACAGATCGCGGGTCGTGTAATGGTGGATATCGTAGGTAAAGGGGTCGACGGCATAGGCAGAGAAATAGATTTTGCCGGTGCCGTGTCCGCCGTCGCCCTCGCCGCGCCACTCCGAGGAGTCGATGATCGTCAGCGTGGCACCGTTGGAAATCTCAAACGCGGTGCAGTTCAGCGTTTCCGCAGTGTCCTTCTGGTAGCGGTTGGTGTAGCTGTTGTTGACGTTGCGGTCAAACCGGATCTCCAGCTGATGGCCGTTCAGGTCAAGCACCTTGTCGGTCTCGATCTGCATCGGCTCCCATGTGCCGCGCGCGTGCACCTGATGGGTGTCGTCAGCGTAGAGCGCGACATACTTGACGTCCGGGTCGGCAAGCGCATCGCGGAGCGGGTTTTCGATCGTGTAGCTGTCCTTCCAGTCTGCGCTGATGGATTCCGGCTTGTAGTCGTTTGAATTGGTGTTCCAGCTCTTGACATGGGTCCAGCGCAGCTCGCTGTAGTGCTGCTTCAGATAATCGGCAGCACTGCCGGGATAGCTTGTGACGCTGATCTGCTGCTCTGCGAGAGCGCCCAGTGCGCTCTCCGGGGTGCTGCCGTCGTTGTAGTCCCAGTTGATCGAGAGATCGGTGTTGTCGGCAGCCGCCTTGATCGGCAGGATGCCCGCAGAGGATGCAAGCACGGCGACCGAGAGCAGCGCGGAGAAAAATCTTGTCAGTTTCTTCAAAGAGATTCACCTTCCTTTTCAGATTTGCGTTTTGCGGTGATTTGTGCGGGATCAGGCGGTGCGTTTGCCAGCCGGCAGAAGCATCGGCTGCCGTCTGGGAGCGGGAACGGGTTCATCGGATCACCTCGTTTCATCGGGATCGGCGTTTGTTTGATACAGTATTATTGTAACATTTTTTCAGGATCGCACAACGTACAAAAGGGCTGGTCCTCCGCAGAACGCTTCCCAATTTTTCCCTGCGTTTTCTGTCTGTATTGAACAAATGTGGCAGATCACCGGTGAATGCTCCGGTCTGAGCGTTCATTGCAGAATTCCGTTGTGCCGTTGTGAATGATCCTCAATTCAGTATTCTGATATCGCCGTCTGTACACATCGGCGCAGAGGTCGCTTCCGCAACAAACACCTTGAATGTCCGCTCTGTGCCGATCGCCTCAGAAAGAAACGTGATCTCAAAGTCCGGCTTGCCCGATGCATTGCACGCAAGGATGAACGGTGTTCCGAAGGCGCTGTTGTAGACCAGTCCGACCGGATCGCCGGTGTTCGGGTCGATATTCTTCACCATGATCCGCGTCTTCTGATTGGTCGGGCGCGGCACGATCATCCACAGCTCAGAGCCGCCCTGTGCTCCGCCGACCGGCGAGACATAATTGCGCTCGGGAATCTCCGCGATAAACGAATACTTCTCTGCGTATGCGGCATTCATCGGTAGGCTGAGCGCATCGCGGACACAGTACCGGTCGAAATCCTCATCGTCATTCATTCTGCCGAGATACAGCGCTGCGCCCCAGCAGTCCTCAAAATCAATGCTGTTCAGCGCTTCGCCGGGAAACCAGACGGTTGTTTCTGTCGATTCCAGATCGACCGGATTGCCATCTTGATCCTTGCCCTTGAGATCGTGATAATCCACATAATAATACGCATAGTCCAGCGGGCGGAATTCCACGATATCATAGAGGCGGACCGTCAGGATATCGCCGTTCAGCTTTTCCGCCTCCGCATACTGTACGCTTGTGCCTGTATGCTGCTCGTAGTAGTTTCTGGCATGGAACGAAATGCTGTCAAAGTCGTAGGGGCAGTCTTCCGGCAGTGTGAAATCGTGCTCGCCCGGTACCGGGAGCCTGCCTTCTGATTCTTCCGTCTGCTCTGTGCTCCGGGAAACATCCGTTGTTTCCGTCTCCTTCACTGCTGCCGCGGTCGAGGTCGTTTCCGCCGACGCAGAGGTCGTTTCCGCCGACGCAGGGGCAGCTGTGCGCTCCTCTGCGGCAGCCGTCGTTGTCTCGGCTGCGGCTCCGGAATCCGTCGCAGAATCCGCAGCACTGCTGTTTTCGCCGCAGGCTGCAAGGCACATTGCCGCTGTCAGTGCGAGCAGCAGTGCAAGTGCTTTCTTCGTGTTTCTCACGCTGTGATACCTCCTGTCTGAGGACAGTTTATGCTTCCGACAGTATCATTATAGCAGATTTCTGTCATCTGCACATCACATGATCCGAATTCTCCGCATAGAAATCCGTCAACAATGCCTGAGCATATTTACTGAACGCGCACAAAAACACGCCGGGGGACGACTCCGGCGCATGATTCATCTGTCTTTTCGCTCCCGGGAGCAGCACGCGGGGCTGTGATTCCGTTTCCGGGATGATGCATCTGATCTTTCAGTTCAGTTTCTCACTGTCATGCTTCGGCAGCCTGAGAACAGCATCCGTATCGAGCCAGAACGCGAGCGGCGGCGGGCAGGCATCAGCGCAAAATCAACCTGCAGCGACTGGCAGTACCGCTGCATTGTCACCGACGAAAACGGCAGCAAGGTCACCTCCGACGCGGCAAAGCTGACGGTCAGATAACACAAACGAAAATGAGGGAGCCTTCGGGTTCCCTCATTCGTCTGATATGGAACGGGGCGCTCACAGTCTCGCTGCGCCCGCAGGCAAACCGGCGCTGAACGGTCAGATATTCCCTTGACCGGGGTGCGCGCAGCATCGGTCCGTCTGTGATTGCTGCTCCAGATAACGGCATGCCGCAAGCGCAGCCGAAGCACCGTCGGAAACGGCTGTCACCGCCTGACGGATCAGCTTTGTGCGGCAGTCACCTGCAGCGAAAACACCCGCGGTATTTGTCAGACAGCGCTCATCCGAAATGATATATCCGTTTCCGTCCAATGCTGCGACCGACGCAAACGCTTCGTTCTCGGGCTGCTGACCGATTGCGGCGAAAACGCCCGCGAACGCCAGCTCCTCCTCTGCGCCGGTATCGTGATGCAGAACACGGATGCCGGTCAGCTCCCGCTCACCGAGCAGCGCCGAAACCGTGGCATTGCAGATCACCGAGACGTTTTCCAGCGCTCTGACCCGCTCCTGCAGTACCGGGTCGCCGGTCAGCGCAGGCAGATTCTGAATGAGCGTGACAGACCGGCAGATATCCGAGAGGAACACCGCATCCTGCAGCGCCGTGTTCCCGCCGCCGATCACGGCGACCTCCTGCCCCTTGAAAAATGCGCCGTCGCAGACTGCGCAGTAGCAGACGCCGTGTCCGGTCAGCTCGGCTTCGTGCGCAAGACCGAGCGTGCGGTGTCTGGAGCCGGTCGCCAGTATCACGGCACCTGCTTCATAGCTCCCGTATTCGCCGCGCAGAAGAAAGCCGTCTCCGGTCCTTTCCAGTGCGGTGATCCCGTCCATTTCCAGCTCGGCACCGAGCAGCTCCGTCTGTTCCATCAGCTTTTCGGCAAATTCGCTGCCGCTGATCGCGATCGCGGTCGGATAATTCTCGATCTTCGGCGAATAGGTGATCTGCCCGCCGAAATTCTCCTTCTCGAGCACGATGACGGTCTTTCCTGCCCGCCGTGCGTAGAGCGCCGCTGTCAGACCGGCGGGACCGGCGCCGACCACTGCGATATCATACCGCCTGCTCATACGCGGACGGATGCCTCGACAAAGCGTCTGATGTTCGAGACGTTGACAATGCGCTCAAAGCCGCCGCTGCCCGGCACGACCAGTGTCGGTGCCTGATGGATGCCGTAGGTCTCGACCATTTCCGGCTCCTCATCTGCGATCACCTTCCGGTAGGCGATGCCTGCCTCAGTGAGAAAACGCTCCGCCATTTTGCAGTTCGGGCATGTTCTGGTCGCGAAGAGCAGGATGCCCTGTGCGTCGGCACCGGAGCCCGCCGCGCTGACGGCTTCCTCCGCTTCGACTGCGCTGCGCCTGAGCACGCTTCTCTCGATGACATATTCCTTGCGGTCCTTGAACTCCTGCGCCTTGCCGTCGTTGAAGTTCTTGACCGGGCGGTAATAGCCGGTGATGCGGCTGTAGACCTCTGTTTCGGTGCCGCATTCCGGGCAGGTGTACTGTTCGCCGTTCAGATAGCCGTGATTGGGGCAGACAGAATAGGTCGGGGACATGGTGTAATACGGCAGCTTGTAGTTCTCTGCGATCTTGCGGACCAGATTTGCGGCAGACTTCCAGTCGGGCAGCTTTTCGCCGAGAAATGCGTGGAAGACCGTGCCGGAGGTGTAGCGGGTCTGGAGATCGTCCTGAATATCCAGCGCGGAGAAGATATCCTCCGAGAAGCCGACCGGCAGATGCGAGCTGTTGGTGTAATACGGGGTCTTGCCGGGTGCAGCGGCGGTGATGATATCCGGATACCGCTCCACATCGTGCTTTGCGAGGCGATAGGTCGTAGATTCAGCGGGTGTTGCCTCGAGGTTATAGAGGTCGCCGTACTGCATCTGATAATCTGCGAGCCGTTCGCGCATATGATCGAGCACCTTCTTGGTGAATTCCTGCGTCTCGGTGTGCGTCAGATCCATGCGGAGCCAGTTTGCGTTGAGACCGACCTCGTTCATGCCGATCAGACCGATCGTAGAGAAGTGGTTTTCGAGCGTGCCGAGATAGCGCTTTGTGTAGGGATAAAGCCCCTCATTGAGCAGCTTGGTGATGATCGTGCGCTTGATCTTGAGGCTGCGCGCCGCAATATCCATCAGCTTGTCCAGACGCTTGAAGAAATCCTGCTCATCCTCTGCGAGATAGGCGATGCGCGGCATATTCAGCGTGACCACGCCGACAGAGCCGGTGCTTTCGCCGCTGCCGAAGAAGCCGCCGCTCTTTTTGCGGAGCTCACGGAGGTCCAGACGCAGACGGCAGCACATCGAGCGGATATCGCTCGGCTCCATATCGCTGTTGATATAATTGGAGAAATAGGGCGTGCCGTATTTTGCGGTCATCTCAAACAGCAGGCGGTTGTTCTCGGTCTCGGACCAGTCAAAATTTCTGGTGATCGAATAGGTCGGGATCGGATACTGGAAGCCTCTGCCCTGTGCGTCGCCTTCGATCATGGTCTCGATGAACGCCTTGTTGATCATGTCCATTTCTGCCTTGCAGTCCTTATACTTGAACGGCATCTCCTTGCCGCCTACAAT
>JAEELE010000049.1 GCA_016288755.1 Oscillospiraceae bacterium | reverse complement strand
TTTTGTTCCGTTCAAGGCAAAAATCCGCAGGCGGGCTGTCGCATGTTTGCAGGCAAACTGCGCAGTTCCGCTATGCGGAACATGCGCCCGGCAAGGATTTTTAACGACGAACGGGGCAAAATCAGCCAAAAAGACGTGCGTCAGGCTTCGTGTCAACACACCCTAAAACACCGATGCTTCAATCGCATACGAACACAACTCCTTATAATCAAACTTCACGGTAAAATGCAAAGGATAATATCCGGCAGTTTGATAATTCGTCATGAATGTAATCGAGAAACCTTCTGTGACCTTTTTATGATTATCTTCCCGACAGTATTTTTCATATCTTTTTTGGGGCTCATTTTCAGCGCCAGTATTACCTATATTGATTCCGAAAACCTCAAATACTTTTTCAATTTCTTGAGGAAACCATTTTTTTCCGTAAAACAATTCATCGTTGTTTAAGTCCAAAGTTCTGATCCGGTTGTAAGCATCTTCGATGAACCAATCCAGATATTCCAGCACAGTAATGAGCCGGTCTGCAATTTCCGTTGAAATATCATTATCAGCTGCTTCAATGATGATTTCGTCTGCTTCATGAGAGTAGATATATGCACAGCCGTCTCTGAAAACAAAATGCTCAAAGTTTCTTGCTTTCAGAAAGGATATGATCTCAATGTTGTAAAACAACTCAGTCACAGCACACATGCCCTTTCAATTTCGATTTATGTCATCAGCACAATTCATAAAAGGGACTTTTCAGAAGTGTGATTCCGAAAATGGATTTCCATTATGCATTATACCACATTTTTGCCGCTTTGGGAATGCACAATCCTCTCAAAATATTGACTTTTCATCTTTTCTGCTATATAATTAGGAGGGATCAACATTGGTGCGGCGGCGCGGGTGCGTCAGATGACGTATTGGAGCCGCAGGCGGAATATTTCGCACTGCGCACAGTGCTGCGCGTTTGCGACAATCAGAAGCTGTTTGATGCACTCTGCGATTCCCGGCTGGAGGAGAACAGCGTATACACCCGCGCGCTCAACCGCTTCGGGGATGTGAGGAATGATGACTCTGAGAAGAAATTCACAAAGGCATTTGCAGACTGGAAGACGAAAACGGCAGCAAACTATCCCGTGCCGGTCAGCAGCGGCACACCGTAAGACAAATACCGGCGGTCAGGCTCTTGCAGTCTGACCGCTGTGTACCGACACTTTTTGACACGGGAAAATACGGAAAGGAGTGCCGGGGCATCCCGGCGGAGCAAAATGGACAAACGACGGATCTGTGAGCATGTGCTGTTTTTCTGGGTCTATGCCGTGATCGGCTGGATCTACGAGGTCTTTCTGGAAACGGTCGTCTACCGCTGGGGGTTCAGCAACCGCGGCGTGCTCTTCGGACCGTGGCTGCCGGTCTACGGCTTCGGCGCGACGGTCTTTCTGCTGCTGTGGTACCGGCTGATCAAGGACAAGCCGCGGAAGCATAAGCTGCTGATGCTGCCGGTGATCTTCCTGCTGACGATGGCGACCGCGACGCTGATCGAGCTCTGCACAAGCTATCTGTGCGAATGGATCATGGGCTCGTGGCCGTGGCAGACCTACGCGGACTACGCGATCAACTTTCAGGCGCGCATCGCGCTGAGCCCGAGCATCCGGTTCGGCATCGGCGGCGTCGTGTTCCTCTATGTGATCCAGCCGCTGCTGGACAGGCTCGCCGCAAAAATGAAGGACAAGGCTGTATATATCGCTGCGGCGGTGATCGTCACGGTGCTCGCTGCCGACCTTGTCTGCGTGATCCTTTTCCGATAAACAATGCGCCCGCTTCACGGTGATTCCGTCAAGCGGGCGCTCAGTCTTTCAAAAGCGCACATTCCGGAGAGGCGCGGGGGAAGGAGGAATAAAGAAGAAAGAATCATAGCGGTATCGCTTCGCGATGGATTTTGAACGGAACAACTCCTCACTTCTAACTTCTCAATTTCTGACTTCTAACCGCTCTGTTCTTTCAGCTTCGGCGCTGCTTTTTGCGTGCGGTCTTGTGGTCGTACATGCGGCGGTCGGCTTCCCGCATCTGCTCATCGAGGACATCCGGCTCCGCTGCCGGAAAGCACACAAAGCCGATGCTCGCCGTGATCTCATAGGGCTGACCCGGCTGTGCAGCATTCCGTTCCGCCAGAATGCGCCCGATCTGATCTGCGCGCGCCTGTCCGTCCGCCTCGGTCAGATTGCCTGCGGCAATGAGCACGAATTCGTCGCCGCCGGCGCGCACGGCGATATCCTCCTCGCCCGACACCGCACGGATCGCCTCGGTGATCGCCAGAATGCCGGTGTCGCCGTGTGCATGCCCGAACCGGTCGTTGATGTATTTCAGCCCGTCCATGTCGATCATCCATAGCACAAAGCGGTCATCCGGGCGCAGCTGCGCACAGCGGCGGGCAAACATCATCTCCATGCCGCGGCGGTTCAGCAGCCCGGTCATCGGGTCGCGGACGGAATAATCGGTGAGCTTGCTGACGACGCGCACCATCTGCAGCGCGCTGTTGACATTCCGCAGCCACAGCGCCGAGATCTCGTCGGCGGTGCGCTTTGCGTCCATCGCGGTCTGCAGCACGGCATAGCCGACGGTGTCATCGCTGAAATGCGACGGCAGGAAGTAGAACACGACCGGCTCGTCACGCGGCTCGTCGAGTGCGGGGAGCATCTGCGCGGTCGGGAAGGCATAGGCTGCCGAATCGCCGAAATACCGCTGCTCGTTCTCGCTCTCCGTTTCATTCTGCGGAATGCAGCGGATGACGCAGCGCATGGAATCGGGATATCCGGTGACGCGGCGGCGGTCGGGGTCGAGCCAGTCGTGCCGGAGCACCAGATAGAAGCGGCGGTAGGGCTGCAGCAGATAGGACACATCGGTGATCTTCTGCAAAATCTGATTGTGGTCCTGAATGACGGAGAGCGTCTCAAACATATAGCTCTCGTGCAGCCCGCGCAGGTCGTTGACCGCAAGGCTGCCGTCGGCATTGCGGCGGCGCTCGTCGGGATTGAACGCCGTGCCGTGCATCCGTCGGAGGTCCTCGGCACTGAGCCGGCAGCCGCAGCTCTCACCGATCCGCAGCCCGTACTGCGGCAGCGCCGCGATCTCCGCCGCGGGGCGCCCGGGCTCCAGCATCGCGTGCATCATGTTGACCGCACCTGCCGCCATGCTGTAGACATCCGGGGCATAGGTCGTGACGGAGACCGTGTTGAAGACCGCGTCCTTTGTGGCGTCGTAGCCGGTGACGCGCACCTGCTCCGGCACGCCGATGCCGCCGCTGATCAGGCGGTTTGTCAGACCGATCGCCATGTAGTCGTTCGCACAGACCACCGCGTCGGGCAGTGGCAGCTCGCCCGAGAGCAGCCGCTCCGCAAACGCCTCGCCGCCCGTATACCAGAAATTGCCGTAGAAGACGTTTTCGCGGGACGAACCGAGCCCCTCTGCCTGCATCTGTTCGCAGAAGGCGTCCGCGCGCTCCTCCGAGACCGAATAGTCCTGCTGCCCCGTGAGGCAATAGAGCCTTCTGCAGCCGTGCACCTGCACCAGATGCTCCACGGTCCGCCGGATCGCCCTGCGGTCGTCGGTGCAGACCGCGGGATAATCCGCAAAGGGCAGATCGAGCGACACGACCGGCTTTTTGCAGTGCGCCCGCAGGTCCTCCTCCAGCTGCGCCAGCACCTCCCTGACCTGATCCTCATACAGCGCGAGCGACGCCAGCAGAACGCCGTCGACGCGGTCGTAATTGATCAGCCGGAAGATGTTGCGCTCGCCGTCCAGATAGACCTTGTCGGGGTGACAGACCTTCACCATCGTGCTGAACACCAGCAGATCATAGTTGTAGCGCGCGCACTGGTCGCGGACGCCGGTGATCACCGACTGTGAATAATCTGCGCCCGGGTCTGCAATCAGCAATGCCAGCCGCCTGCGCGGCGTGTGATCGTTCATGAACAGCCCTCCCAGAAAATAGTGCATAAAACCCAGTTCTATTTTACCGCATCGGGTGAAAAATGTCAAGCACGGCAGCCCCATCTCCCGCACAAAAGCCGCCGTCTGCGCGGTGCAGGCGGCGGCTTCGGGCTCAGCAGTTGAAATATTTCTCAAATTCCGGCACGGTCGGGATCTTCGCGATCTCTGCGACCTCATTGCGCTTGACCCTGACATAGTTGGCAATCAGGTCCTCCGGGAACACACCGCCCGCGGTCAGGTAGTCGTGATCGGCTTCGAGGGCATCCAGTGCTCTGCCCAGGCTGGTCGGGAGACTCTTCAGCTTCGCCTTCTCCTCCTCGGGCAGATGATACAGATTCACGTCGAACGGACCCCAGCCGTTCTTGTGCGGATCGATCTTGTTCTTTACGCCGTCGAGACCCGCCATGAGGATCGCCGCATAGGCGAGATACGGGTTGCAGGTGGCGTCGGGATTGCGCAGCTCAAAGCGGCGTCTGTTCGGCGCCTTGGCATATGCCGGGATGCGGATGACCGCGCTGCGGTTGGAGGTCGCATAGCCGACCGTGACCGGCGCCTCAAAGCCCGGCACCAGCCGCTTGAAAGAATTGGTGCTGGGGTTCGTCAGCGCACAGAGCGAGTCGATATGCTTCAGCAGACCGCCCATGAAGTAGTGCGCGGTCTTGCTCAGGTGCGAATAGCCCTTGTCGTCGGAGAAGACCGGCTTGTCGCCCTTCATCAGCAGCATGTGCACATGCATGCCGCTGCCCGCCTCGCCGTAGACCGGCTTGGGCATGAAGGTCGCGCACTTGCCGTATTTCTGTGCGACATTCTTGATGATATACTTGATCATGATGGTCGCGTCTGCCATCTTGAGCAGCTCGCCGAGGAGCGGCTCGATCTCAAACTGACCGCTGGCGCTGACCTCCGGATGGTGGTACTTGACCGGGATGCCGGCTTCCTCGATGCGGAGCACCATTTCGCTGCGGCAGTCATAGGCGGTGTCGTAGGGTTTTGCGATGTGGTAATTCTTCTGCAGCGGGACGATGTTGCCCGAGCCCTGCGTCTCACTGTTCCAGTGCGCCTGCTCGGCGTCGACATGTGCCTCCTGCCGTCTGCCCTCGAGCTTCCAGCCCGCGGAATCCAGCAGATAGAACTCGAATTCCGGGAGAATCAGCATCTGATCGGCAATGCCCGTGTCCTTCATATACTGGATCGCCGCCAGCACGATATTGCGCGGATACTGCGGCAGGGGGCGGTTGTTCGGGTAGTCGATGATCATGACATTGCCGGACATGGAGAGCGTCGGGATTTCACAGAAGGGGTCCACCATCGCCGTCGCGATATCCGGGATGAAGACCATGTCGCTCTTCTCCACGACAGCATAGCCGTAGTTCGAGGCATCAAAGCCGACACCGTCGGTCAGCAGCGACTCGGAAAAGCCGGATGCCGGGATGGTCACATGGCGGAATGCACCGTTGATATCCACCATTTTGAAGTCGACCATTTTGATGCCGTTTTCCTGAATGAAATCCATGACCTCTTTTGTGCTTTTGAACATGACTGAATCCTCCTTTATTTGGCGTGTTGCGGCTGCCCGGAACGGGATGTGTGCCGAGAAGTCGTTTTTTTGCAGGGTATGACATTATTCTAGCATATATAATCTGAAAAGTCAACTGTTTTTGTGGAAAAATCCAATCATTCGTCTGTTCGGGCACAGTTGACTTTCGGCTGCTGATTTGCTATAATAATGCTGAAATCGGCTGATACACGGAGAGGAGGCATGGAGATGAGATTCAGACATCTGACCGGCATGATGCTTGCGGCGGTCTGTCTCACGGGCTGTGCGGAGCATTCGCAGCCTGCGCCGCAGGAGCACACAGAGGAAACCGCGGCCGGCACTCAGACCGCACCGGAAACAACGACGGAAGCAACGACAACGACCGAAACGACGACGACCGCGCCGCCGCCCGAGCCGTACAAATTCAACCCGCATGTCTATTCGCCGATGTTCGGTTCGGTGATCCCGCAGGAGAACTGGGATGCCTTTTACAGCCTGTGCGACGCGCTGCGTGCGGGGGAAACGACCTTTGCCTGCGCCGGTCAGGAGGCATACGAATGGGCGACCGACTCTGTCGTGCTCGGGCATCTGTTCCCGGCTGCCTGCATGAAAATAACGGGAGAGAGCAAGGACGGCACCGTGCCCTGCGAAAACGGCACCGGCAGGATCTACTACACGGTCCCGATCGCGGAATTCACCGCGCGGCAGGCGGAGTTTGAGGAGACGGTCACGGCAGTGCTCAACGGCTGTCTGGAGCCGGATGACGACGACTTTGAGAAATGCCTCAAGCTCTATCGCTATATAGAATCGACCTACACCTACGAGTCAATCCCCGAGGGCGGCACGGACGGCGCACAATACAGCGCGATCATGGAGCACAAGGGCATCTGCAGTCACTTCAGCGGCGTCTATGCCTATTTTCTGATGCAGGTCGGCATTGATGCGACGGATATCGGCTGCTTTGCACCGGACATGTGCCATGCGTGGACCTATGTGGTGCTGAACGGGCAGGGCTATCACGTCGATCCGACGTGGGCGCTGATGTCCGACCGGCAGACGGATAAGCTCCTGCTGGAATACTTCATGATGACAGACGAGCGCAGGGCGGAAACCGGCTGTCCGGTCGATGATCTGACCGTCGATCTGCTGCCGGAGTACTGGGTCAACCGGTCTTCGCTGAAATTCCCGGCGACGGATGACCGCTATTATATGAAAGATTATTCCGAGCTGGATTCGCTCGACGAGCAGACCAAGACCGTGCACTATACCGACATGAACGGCGATTCACACGAGCTGCACTACGGAGCAAGTGAGAAGTGAGAAGATGAATGCGGAATGCGGAATATGGAATTCCGCATTCCGCACAGCTTGTCGAAAAAGTATATTTCATGTGCCTGCGGCACATTTTGCGGGGACTCTGTCCCCGCACCCCTGCCAAAGGGGTACTACCCCTTTGGAATCCCATTATATGTGATTTTGACGCTGATACGCCATTTTTATTATAATGGGATTCGTAAGGGACGCAGTCCCTTACGCGGGAGTTTGAGG
>JAEELE010000048.1 GCA_016288755.1 Oscillospiraceae bacterium | reverse complement strand
CGCTTCGCTCCTCACTCCAAAAGGTGATTGCCAATTACTGCTAACAGCAAAGCAGCCTGCACAAATTGCACAGACTGCTTTTGGTCACTACATAGATTATTTTTGTTTTTTGCGCTGTCTACTTGACAGGGGGCGGGTCATTTTCTGGTGACCGGTTCGCTCTTTGTTTTATACCCTGTTTCGATTTGCTGCGAAAACGCCTGCCCGGGCTCCGGGCTCACTCCCACTCAATCGTCGCGCTCGGCTTCGGCGTCAGATCGAACAGCACGCGGTTGACATTCTCCACCTCGGCAGTGATGCGCGCGGTGATGTGCTGTAGCAGCTCGAACGGCACATTCTCGACAGTTGCGGTCATGGCGTCCTTGGTGTTGACCGCACGGATGATGACCGGATAGGCAAAGGTGCGCTTGCCGTCCTTCACGCCGACCGACCTGAAATCGGGCACAGCTGTGAAATACTGCCACACCTTGCCTGCGAGACCGTTCTTCTCAAACTCCTCGCGCAGAATCGCGTCGCTCTCGCGCACAGCCTCCAGACGGTCTCGCGTGATCGCGCCGAGGCAGCGCACGCCCAGCCCCGGACCCGGGAACGGCTGACGGTAGACCATGCTGTCCGGCAGACCCAGTGCCTTGCCGACCACACGGACCTCATCCTTGAAGAGCAGCTTGACCGGCTCGACCAGCTCAAACTTCAGGTCCTCGGGCAGACCGCCGACATTGTGGTGCGCCTTCACGCCGTCGCTCTCGAGGATATCGGGGTAGATCGTGCCCTGTGCAAGAAACTCGATGCCGTCGAGCTTTCTTGCCTCTTCCTCGAAGACACGGATGAACTCTGCGCCGATGATCTTGCGCTTTTTTTCCGGCTCCGCAACGCCTGCGAGCTTGTCGAGGAAGCGGTCGACCGCATCGACATAGATCAGGTTTGCATTCATCTGGTTGCGGAAGACCTCGACGACCTGCTCAGGCTCGCCCTTGCGCAGCAGACCGTGGTTGACATGCACACAGACAAGCTGCTGTCCGACTGCCTTGATCAGCAGGGCTGCGACGACGGAGCTGTCGACACCGCCGGACAGCGCCAGCAGCACCTTTTTGTCGCCGATCTGTGCACGCAGTGCAGCGATCTGCTCGTTGATAAACTGCTGTGCTAGCGCCTCAGTTGTGATGCGCTCCATCGTTTCTGGTCTGACATTGGAATTCATAAACATCCTCCTTCTGTTCCCGCTCTGCGGTATGTTGATACATTATTATAACACATTCTGACGGAAAATGCAATGGGAGAATGCAAAAAGCGATCGCTCACTCAGCAGGAAGCAGAATCGGAGCCGATTGTACCCGAGTAAGATTTGCGCGATAAATTAAATGATGATCGTGAACGAAAAGACATTCTCATGTAATTCTGCACCGACTGTCCAGCCGAGCCTGCCGCACAGCAGCTTTACCACATACAGCCCAAGCCCTGTGCCGCCTGCCGTCCGGGCGTCCATGCGGAAAAACGGCTCGAACACTCTGTCGATATCGAGCGCGGTACTGTCCGCAAGGGTATTGGATACGCAGAATACCACACGGTCGCTGTCCTGTTTCAGTGAAACGCCGAAGCGGTCAGCGGTGTATTTCTGTGCATTGGACATCACGTTGTTCAGAATCCGTGTCAGGCAATGCAAATCTGCCTGAATCACGATCCCGTCGGCTATATCAAAATCTGCGGAGATATTTCTTTCGGTGATCCATGCATGCTGTTCCAGCACCGTTTCGGTCAGGATATTGCTGAGATTGATTTCTTCGATGTTCAGCTTTTCGCCGCCGTTTTCGATCTTCGTCAGCGCAAAAAACGCATCGGAAAGCTCCTTGAGATACCGATTCTTCTGCATGACGATACCGAGATATTCCGCATTCTTATCGGACAGCTCACCGCTTTTCTCAACCATTTGCAGATAGCCGAGTGATGCGGTCAGCGGCGTGCGGAAATCATGAGAAATGCCGGAAATGACTGAGCCGAGCTGCTTTTTCCGCTGCTCATATTCGACGCCGAGCTGCCGCTGAATGTCGGTATGCTCATTTACTTTTACGGCAAGTTCGGCTAAATCCCGGTCAAAATCCGTGACCTTCACAGGCTGCCGGTAATCGCTGTCTTTCAGCTTTTCAAGCTCCTGCGAGAAGTGACGAATATTGCGTTTCAGCGAGATATATTTCCACAGCAGTACGCACAGAATCACAAGGAGGCACACGCAGACTGTACCGAGCAGAATTTCCATCGCGTGTGCCTCCTTTTGTTATGTGAGTTGATGCGGTTCAAGGTCGATTTTCTTTTTCAGCGTGAAATAGCCAATGAGATAATATATCACACAGGAAACAACTGCCGAGACAATGACCTTTATCATAAAGCTGTCCGTTATGTCACGGACAAGCAGCGCACACTGTCCGAAGCAGAGAAACGATAAGGAAGAATGTGACAGTGCTTCCATATCAGAACCGTTCGTCATTAGCAGCATCACACTGAACAGCGGCGCAAACGAGCCCAGCTTGAGCAATGGGCTGAGAAACACAACGCAAAGCATTCCTCTGATACACAGTATACAGTAAAGAATGAGCCGTGTCACAGTCTGCGGACTGCTGTCATTCATCATACTGATAATGATTGCCGCAGCAAGATACAAGAGCAAAACAGGCATCAATGCGATGAGCTTTCCAAAGATGATCTTATGCGGTCTGAATCCTGCCATGATCTCATACATCTGTATTCTTTCAGAATAGCTGTAACAGAGGACGATCACCGGAATGAACAGAACAATAAACATCGCCATGAAACCGGGCTGTGAAAAGGCTTCCGCCGGATTCTGATTCAGCATAAATCCGCAAGCCATAGCCAGTAAAGCGGACAGAAACGCTGCGGTCAGCGGTACGGCCTTATGCTTCATGATAAACATCTGCGACCGGATGATATTATTCATTTCTGCCGCCCACCCTTTCGAGATAATAGTCCTCTAAATTCTGCCCTTCTTCGTTCAGCTTTGTGATGATAAACCCGTGATCTGTCAGCGTTTTGGAGATATGCAGCAGATTGTCAAGCTGCTCGAAAATATGGATCTCCTCGCCGTGCATGACCTTGTAATCATGTATGGACAGCTTATCTTCGAGAATTGCCGCCGTGCGGTTGATGTCATCCGTTCGCAGAGCAATGTGATTTCTGCACCGGACAAGCAGCTCTTCACGGCTGAGGTTTTCGATCAGCTCGCCGTGACTGATGATCGAGAAATCAGTGCAAAGCTCCGACTATTCAGAAAGCAGATGACTGGAGATCAGAACGGTTACGCCCCATTCCTCCTGCATTCGCTTGATGAGCTGACGCACTTCCACAATGCCCTCCGGGTCAAGTCCGTTCACAGGCTCATCCAGCACCATAATTTCCGGCTTCGGCAGAAGTGCCATACCGATTGCGAGCCGCTGTTTCATGCCGAGAGAGAATTTGTTTGCGTGTTTTTTACCTGTTTTTGCCAGCCCGACCAGTTCCAGTATTTCGTCGATGCGCTTTTCATCGGGATACCCTCGGAGATAGCGGATATATTCCAGATTCTGACGGGCTGTCATTGAGCCTGAAATGATCGGCTGTTCGATCATAAAACTCATTCTTGCGCGGGAACCGTCAAGATTATCAGGACTGCCGAACAGCTCCAGCTCACCGCTTGACGGAAAGAAAAATCCCGCCAGTATCTTCATGATCGTGGTCTTGCCTGCGCCGTTCGGACCGATCAGCCCGCAGATATGCCCGCGCTCCACCGTCAGGCTGAAATCGTGCAGGACTTCCTGCTTTTTATAGGACTTGCAAAGACCGCGCACCGTGATGACGCTGTTTTCCATAGCGCCGCCCCCTTTCGTTCTCCTGTCACCATTCTAACAGCCAAAGGTAAAGAAAAGGTTCAGCGAACTGTAAAGAAACCGTTAAGCCGCAAGCCGGTAGCCTATGCCCCAGACCGTTTCGATATACTCGCTGGCGGGATCGAGCTTTTTGAGCTTGGAACGGATATTGCTCATGTGCACCTTGACCGTGTTGTCGTCTGTGAGATAATTCTCGCCCCAGACGCTTTCAAAGAGATTCGCCTTTGACCACAGCTTTGCGGGATTTCGGAGCATCAGCGCAAGGATCGCAAACTCCTTGCCTGTCAGCGTGAGCGGTTTGCCGCAGACGGTCGCTGTGCCTGCCGTGAGGTCAAGTGTCAGGTTCCTGTAGGTCAGCAGTTCCGCTTCTTCCGCCTTTCGGGGATTCCCCTCATACCGCCGCAGCACAGCCTCCACGCGCACAAGCAGCTCGTCAAGGTCGAAGGGCTTGGTGATGTAATCATCGGCGCCCATTCGCAGCAGGTCGATCTTGGAGCGCGTCTCACTCTTTGCCGATACGACGATGACAGGAATATCCGAAAACGCACGTATCTTTTCCAAAACCATATCCCCGCTCTGAAACGGCAGCATCAGGTCTAGGATCAGGAGCGACAGATCGCTCTGCTCGCGCACGATGCGCACGGCGTCGAGCCCGTTCAAAGCAGAGCACGTTTCATAGCCCTGCGAGGAGAGATATTCGCAGATCAGGCGGTTGATCTCTTTGTCGTCCTCGGCGGTCAGTATCTTTTTCATTTTACACCTCCCGGATATCCGTGATGGATGCAATCATTATAGCACAGATCGGCGGAAAGGTCAATCAGCCGTGAGAAAGCGCCGTTCTCCGGCATCCTGATCTGTCATGCAGTATACATATAATGCGTGTTATATACAATGTAAAGCGGCTTTTTCCAAAGCGGACATGCGGTGAGAATAAAATCCGGTGCTGCCGTGCTTTTCATAAATTCTTCCATTGCGTATTATTGCCGATCTATGATATAACGGCGCAGTGCCAGAATCCGTTCTGACTTCCGATTTGCGCAGCAGCTTTTTCGCTTCTTCCCATTGCGTTTTCCGGCATAATATGATATAACCGGGCAGTGTCCGGCTCTGTTTTGACTCCCATCTTGCACGGTCTTCGCTTTTTTGCGCATTCTCCCATTGCGTTTTCCGGCATAATATGATATAACCGGGCAGTGCCCGGCTCCGTTTTGACTCCCATCTTGCACAGTCTTCACTTTTTTGCGCATTCTCCCATTGCGTTTTCCGGCATAATATGATATAATAAAGTGGAATGACCATGAAAGGAGGAGTGACAGACTGTGGATATTCTGAAGCTGCTCGGCAGACTGCTGGGTGCTGCCGCAGAGCAGCCTGTCCCGCAGCGCAAACCCAGTTCGCCGCACAAGCCAGCCAAGCGCAAGACAACAACACGCAGGCGCACATCTGCGCCGACATCGCGGCAGCGGCAGGGGCGCGCCGTCACGACCGGACAGGTCTACGGCGAGGAGCCGATCCTTCGCACAGGCGCACAGCTGCTCATGCAGACGCCCGCGATGATCCGGCAGATGCGCACGCTGTCCGGCATGCAGGGGCAGCAGCGCTCGATGGAGGCGCTGTTTTACCGGCAGGGCAAATTCATGGAGGCATTCACGGACGACTTCACCGGAAACGCGCCCTGCAAGCGCACCACACCGATGTACTATAATCTGCGGGACGATGAGCTGCGCACCTATTTTACATGGCGCACGCGGTACCGTCAGGGGATGCTCCCGGCGACTGACAGCGGTTATCTGATGCTCTACTGCTGCGAGCTGATCAATCAGATCGGTGTGCGCACCCCCGAGGAGGGCTATGCGCAGCTCGGGCGCGTGCTTGACGATTACGGCGAATCGCATCCGGATATCCGGCGGTATCTGCTGAAATGGATGAGCGACTACGCCGCATATTATGACCAGCCCTTCCGCTGCGACGACGAGCGGACGGCTGCAAATCTCGCGATGCTGCGGCACACGCACCAGACCCCCGAGAATTTCCTGCTCGCGACCGATCTGCTCTCGAAATATCACATTCTGACCTCGAAGCTCTATCTGGCATATCCGAAGGAGACCGCCGACCTCGTGCTCGCCTCCTATCGGGCACTGCTGCTGCACTATGCGGAGACAAAGGGCGCATCGTTCCCGGCATATCTGCTCGGCGGACAGACCCGCGCACAGCATGTCATGTTCGAGGGGGCTGTGTTCTATGAGCCCAGCCGCGTGATGCGCAAGACGGTTCGCATCAGCCCGATCTGTGTGTATTACTGCTACGGCGGCACATGGGCGGTCGAACACAGCTGTGCCGAGCCCAACGGCGAGCGCATCGGCGCCTTTCTGCGCACGGTCGATTCGCTCCTGCGGGAGCATCTGAAATTCAAGGGGAAGATCAAGCCCGGGGAGCTGCCAGAGGGCGATGCGGACGTCATTGCGGCGACGATCCGAAGGTATTATGCAGAGCTTGCGAAGAAGAATGCTCCGGTCATTACACTGGATTCGGACGAGCTTGCACGCATCCGTGCAGCCGCAGCGCACACGACCGACATGCTGACGCTGCCCGAGGATATCCCCGAGCTGCAGCCTGCGCCCGCCGCTGAGCAGCCGCTGTCTGCCGCTGCACCGGAGGAGCCTTCGGAGGACATGCCCGATCTGCCGCTGAGCACGCCTGCTATGGCACTGCTGGTCTGCCTGCTGACAGGGGAATCCTATCAGCCGCTGATCGACGCGGGACAGATGATTTCCGTGCTGACCGATGAAATCAACGAAGGCATGTATGAATACTTCGGCGACACGGTGCTGGAGACCGACGAGACCGGCGCGCCCGTACTCGTCGAAGATTACATCGAAGAACTGAAAGGAATGCTGGAATCATGATGAAAATACCGAAGCGCATGGCAGGAGCCGTGATCCACGCACTGCAGGGCGGTGTTGTGCCCCGCATCGGACTGCAGTATATCGCAGTCGGACGTGAAAAGGAGATCGAAGCCCTGCTCAACGACATCAACGTCGCGGCGGACGGCGGTGCAGCCTTTCGCTTTATCAGCGGCAAATACGGCAGCGGCAAGAGCTTTCTGCTGCAGACGGTCCGCAACTACGCGATGGACCGCGGCTTTGCCGTCTGCGATGCCGACCTCTCGCCCGAGCGCCGTCTGACCGGCAGCAACGGGCAGGGGCTCTCGCTCTACAAGGAGCTGATGAAGAATCTCTCGACCAAGACAAGCCCGGACGGCGGCGCGATCGGGCTGATGCTCGACCGCTGGATCAACAGCATTCGCTCGAAGGTCGCTGCGGAGAGCGGTCTGGAGCTGACCGACCCCGCATTCCACAGGCTGGTCGAGAAGGAGATCTTCGCCGTGGTCGATACGCTGAGCTCGATGGTGCACGGCTTCGATTTTGCCGCACTGCTCCGGCTTTACTACAAATCCTTCGTCGAGGACGACGCCGACATGAAGGGTAAGGTCGTCAAGTGGTTCCGCGGGGAATATCAGAACAAGACCGAGGCGAAAAACGAGCTCGGGGTCGCGCTCTGCATCCGCGACGACGACTGGTACGAGTATATCAAGCTCTTCGCGGTCTTTCTCAAGCAGGCGGGCTATCAGGGTCTGATCGTGCTGATGGACGAGCTGGTCAACCTCTACAAGATTCCGCAGAGCCAGACCCGCGAGAAGAATTACGAGAAAATCCTCACCATGTACAATGACACGATGCAGGGCAAGGCGGAATATCTCGGCATCGTCATGTGCGGCACGCCGCAGTGCATGGAGGACCCGCGCCGTGGCATCTACAGCTATGAGGCGTTGCGCTCGCGTCTGGTCGACGGCAAATTCGGCGGCGATCTCAACAATCTGCATGCACCGGTCATCCGGCTGGAGCCGCTGGGGTATTCGGAGATGCGCATTCTGGTCGAGAAGCTCGCGGAGATCCACGCCGTGCTCTATGACTATGAGCAGATCGTCACCGCCGAGGACATGGACAGCTTCATCAAGCTCGAATACGGGCGCATCGGTGCGGACAGCAATCTGACGCCGCGCGAGGTCATCCGCGATTTCATCGAGGTGCTCGATCTGATGCAGCAGCATCCCGAGCAGAATCTCGCCGCGCTGATCGGCTCTGACAGCTTTACCTTCACGCCGACAACGCTGGAGGAGCAGGAGCCTGTCGACGATGAATTCACGGAATTCACCGTTTGAACATGATTTTTTCAGCCCGGTTTCATGATCGTGCTGTATAATAAATAAAAATCTGCCCGCAGTGAGGGGGCAGACCCATAACAAAAAAGGAGTGTTTTCCAATGAATTTCAAGAAACTGATTGTCATTCCCGCTGCATTCATGCTGATGCTGACCGCCTGCGGCACCTCTTCGGGTGCTGAGAACAGCTCCGGGATCGCTGCCACTGCGGAAAACTCATTTATCATCACGCTCTATCCGAAGATCGCGCCGATCACCTGCGATAATTTTAAGGAGCTTGTTTCCTCCGGCTTCTACGACGGTTTGACCTTTCACCGCGTGATAGACGGCTTCATGGCTCAGGGCGGCGACCCGCAGGGCACCGGCGCGGGCGGCAGTGAGAAAAAGATCAAGGGCGAGTTTTCCGCGAACGGCGTCACGAACAATCTCTCGCACACCCGCGGCGTTGTCTCGATGGCACGCGCAAACTACAGCATGGACAGTGCCTCGAGCCAGTTCTTCATCTGCTATTCGGACGCCGACACCTTCCTCGACGGCAGCTATGCGGCTTTCGGCAAGGTGACCGAGGGCATGGAGGTCGTTGACAGCTTTTTGCAGGTCGAGCGCGTGATCTCGGGCGAAAAAAAGCCCTCAAAGCCCACCTCGCCGATCGTGATGGACACCGCACGGATGATCGAGGATGATTCGGAAGGCAACCCGCGCGTGCAGATCATCATGCGCGATATCCCGATCAAAAAATAACGCTCATTCATCCTCGGTGAATTCGAGAATGTCGCCCGGCTGACAGTGCAGCACACGGCAGATCGCATTGAGCGTGGAAAAACGGATGGCACTGACCTTTCCGGTCTTGAGCTTGGAGAGGTTGACATTGCTGATGCCGACCCGTTCGCTCAGCTCGTTCAGGCTCATTTTCCGGTCTGCCATGACACGGTCGAGCCGCAGGATGATCGCCATACCGTCACCTCACAGGGTCTCGTCGGATTCCTGCTGCAGGATCGACGCATAGTACATGATCAGCGCTGCAAAGAGGAACATGAGACTTTCCAGCAGGGAGGACGATGTCACCAGATAAAGGACGGCTTTGATGCCGATGGACGGGAACAGGATGACCGTCGGGACAAGCGCGTTCAGGAGCAGCAGTGCGCCGATGAGCAGCACCAGAATGATCTTCTTTTTCGTAAAGGGCAGACCGCTTCTTGACATAGTGAAAAACAGCACCGCGGAAAGCAGCATGATCGCAAGCCCGAATCCGTATCCGACCGTAATACGCGTGATGTCGGTTTCTGTCATGCTGAGTCCGAGCGTCCCGTTGATGCACTGATACAGCGCAATTCCGTTGAATGCGGCAAGTACCAGACAGAATACGCTGATCACAAGGCTGCATGTCCGGATTTTTCTGATGATCTGATTTTTCTTGTTCTGTTCCATAGGATTCTCCTTTTGCATTTTCAAAGAGTTTCGTCTGATTCGATCTGGAGCATGGCGCCGTATTTCATCATCTTTTCTGCAAACAGGAACACCATTCCTTCTGCGATGATCTGCATCGGGAACAGATCTGTCAGCGCAAACTGTGGGCTCAATGTGAGCAGAGACGCCGCAAGATGGGAGCATAATCCCTGAATGATGCAGAGGATGCCGATCGTGCGTACCGAACGGATGGTTTTCTCTTCAAAGGGCATTCCGCTGAAGGAAATGCGGCGGAACATGAATGCCGCGATCAGCAGCATCGCTGCGAGAAATCCCGCTTCGAAAATACGCTGGATCGAATCATAGGCTGTCCACCAAGGGACTGCATTTGCTGATACCCGCGCAGATACCAAAGTAATCAGCTGAAAGATTCCCCATATTGCAGTCAGCAATGCGCATGCCGCAAATGCGATCCAGAGGCCTTTGCTGCCTGTCCGGAGCTTTTCTGTAACATCCTTTTTGTTGCGCTCATTCTGTGCCATGATGGAACTCCTTTCGTCAAAGTGTTTCGTCGGATTCCTGCTGCAGGAGCGCTCCGTAGCGGATTACCCATGCGAGGAAATACAGCATGGCCGCGTTTGCAAGCAGCCAATAGGAGAAAATGCGCGGGCTGAAATAGCCGAGCAGTCCGCCGGGTTCGAACGCCCCGTATACAATTCTCATGACGATCTGTGCGATCACATGCACAAACGCTATGGCAGCATTCAGCACGGCGATGATTTGCAGGATTTTTCCGTGCTTCTCCTGAAAAGGAGATTCACTTTTCCGGATGCGTGACAGCAGAACGATCAGCGCGATGATGGATGCGATGATCATCACCGCACGGATGATCTGCTCCGGCAGGGAATCGAATTGGATTGCATTCAGATAATTCGTGAAACTGAGGCTGTTGCCGGATGCCGCTTTCTTTTGCATCAGATATGTGTAGAGTATCTCTGCCGGTCTGGAAATCAGCTCGCAAATCAGGAACACAATGGCAAATACAAGAATGCGTTTGCTGCTTTTCCGGATATCCTGCAGCAAGGACGTTTTCATCATGTCGTGGTTCTTTTCCATAATACAGACCTCCTTCGTTTCACGATGCGGGCGGATAAGTCGTTTTCAGATATTCGGTCAGCATCTCGGGGATGTACTGGTAGTGGTGCGAATCGTAGAGCTTGCAGGTGACGTCTGCGCCGTGTGCGGTGAGCCGGTCATTGAGTGCAGCAAGTCCCTCAAGCGTCGAAGGATGTCCGTTGTAGCTCTCGGCGTAATCCGGGTCCTCGAGTTTGCCGCCGCAGAGGAATACCTGCTTTGCGAGGGTTTGATTCCGGTCAAAATAGCCGTAATCCGATTCGTATGCGGCGGGGTCGAGCTCCGGGTGATCATAATAGAGCCCAAAGAACGCCGGGCTGCCGATCAGATATTTCCCGAACGGCTGATTCGCATACTGATCCGACCTGCACAGCGCGGTGTGCGTGAAGACGCCGCCGTCGGAGTGCCCGTAGAGTGCCGACTGTGCAAAGTCGATCTGATATCGCTCGCCGAGATACGGCATCAGATTGTCCGTGATGAAATCGAGCAGCTGATACCGGCTTCTGACCAGCATCTGATAGCGAAAGACTGCGTCGGTGCCGTCGAGCTCATAGGCAAAGCCCAGTGTGACGAGGATCACCGGCGCTGCCTCTCCGTTTTCCATGCATTTGCGCAGCGCCGGCACATTGCCGAAGCGCCAGACGCCGTCGGTGAGGAAGAACACCGGATAGGTCTTTGCGGGGTCGTAATCGGGCGGGCGCGTGACATGCACCAGAAATTCCGTGTCAAGCTCCTCGTCCCAGATGCTGATTTCGTCGACAAAGCCGCTGATCGCTTCGACCTCTGCGCGGTCATATTCCCATACGTCGCGGTAATCGGTCTTCTCCTCCGGCATATCGATGTCATAGAGAGACCGATCCGAGCTGTCCACCGTGCCATCCGGCAGCGTTTCGTAATTGCCGGTTTTCAGTGCTTCACAGGCGATCAGCATCCGTTCTGCGGCTCTGTCTGCCCATTCAGCGGAGTACCCTTGCCCGATGCTGTACTGTCTGATCCATTCTGTATACTTGTCAATGCTTTCAAAGGCGTACTCCTCCCGTTTCGTTTCGTCTGTTTCCGGATCATACACCGTGGTGGAGAATGTGAACGCACCGCCGTCATACGTCTCGTCAGAGTAGGGGACATAGTCCGTGCAGCGCTTGCCGTCCACAAGGATATATGCCGCAAACCGGTAGGGCTCCGCCGATTCGATGATCGGCTTCGCCTCTTTCTCTGCCTCCCGGTATTCCTCATCTGAGAGCGTTTTTTGCAGTTCTGCAAGCTGCTGCTTCACCATTTCCGGCGTGAGGGTCATGAACTCCACGCTGACCCTGTGCGCGGTCTCCGGCTCCTGCGGTGAGGATTCCGGCGTTTCATCGGAATCCTGCTCGTCAAGGAGCGTCAACGCATGTATGCTGACCCTTGCGCGCTCAGAATCGGTCATCCTGTTGGTCAGCGTGACGGGCTCGGTGCTCTGCACCGCTGTGATCGGCTCTGCAGTGCTGCTTTCTGCCTGACTGCTGCACGCTGTCAGGAGCAGCATGAGGGATACGGCGATCATGGCAAATTTCTTCATGATGATTCCTTTCGTTTTCAGAGTCCCGGGCGGCTCTGCGGTCGTTTTCATGAGTATAGCACGGCTATATTCGTTTGTCAATGATTTTTTATCGTTTATCGTAAATTTTCAGAGAATTGCACAGGGATACGCAGGCTGCGGCAGCTCCAAGTCATGCAGTTTGACGTAAAATATTTATCGTTTGTCATAAAATACATCGCCGGAGGTGCAGGATGAACGCCTTTGACCGATACGCCCCGTTTATACAGGAATACATCTACCGCGCCGGCTGGCAGTCGCTCAGACCGGTGCAGGTCGCGGCTGCCGATGCCATCTTCAACACCGAGGACAATGTGCTGCTCTCTGCGTCGACGGCATCGGGCAAGACCGAGGCGGCGTTCTTCCCGATCCTCACGCTGCTCGAGGAGGAGCCGCCCGGTTCGGTCGGGGCGATCTATATCGCGCCGCTGAAGGCACTGATCAACGACCAATATCAGCGCATGACCGACCTCTGCGCTGACACCGATATCAAGATCTGGCGCTGGCACGGCGATGCGCCGCAGTCCCAGAAAGCAAAGCTGCTGAAAAATCCGTGCGGCGTTCTGCAGATCACGCCGGAATCGCTCGAAGCCCTGATGATCCACAAGCATGCGGCAATCCCGAAGCTCTTTCACGGGCTGCGCTTCGTCGTGATCGACGAGGTACACTCGCTGCTTCGCGGCGATCGCGGCGGGCAGACGCTCTGCCTGATCGAGCGGCTCTCCGATCTGGCGGGGGTACAGCCGCGGCGCATCGGGCTCTCTGCGACCATCGGCGATATCGAGGAGACCGGGCGCTATCTCTCGGTCGGCTCCGGGCGGCAGACGGTCATTCCGCAGCTTCCTGCTCAGAAATCGACATGGCACCTCTCAATGGAGCATTTCTACGCGATGGATACGCAGGCTGCCGAGAATGCCGAGCAGGCGGCGGAGCTCTCGCTCTATCAGGATTTCTACGCGCTGGACGACCCGAAAACAGTTCAGAATCCCGGGCAGGAGCCGGTGCCGGAGGAGCGCGCGACCGATGCGCCTCCGAAGCACGCCGACCCCGCATACGGCTATATGTTCGCGCACACACGCGGCAAAAAATGCCTGATCTTTGTCAATTCCCGCGAGGAGTGCGAGGCGGTCACAACCTCGCTGCGGCAATACTGTGAGTGGAAGCACGAGCCGGACAGGTTCCTGATTCACCACGGCAATCTTTCAGCGGCATTCCGTGAAACTGCCGAGGAGATGATGAAGGACGAGGAGCAGATCCTGACGACGGTCACGACGGCGACGCTGGAGCTCGGCATCGACATCGGCAAGCTCGAGCGTGCATTTCAGCTCGATGCGCCGTTTACGGTTTCTTCATTCCTGCAGCGCATGGGGCGCACGGGCAGGCGCGGTCTGCCGCCGGAAATGTGGTTTGTCATGCGCGAGGAGGAGCCTGAGGCGCGCGCGATGCTGCCCTCGACGGTTCCGTGGAAGCTGCTGCAGGGCATTGCGCTGGTGCAGCTCTATGCAGAGGAAAAATGGGTCGAGCCGCCCAAGCTCGACCGGCTGCCGTTCTCGCTGCTTTATCACCAGACGCTGAGTACGCTGGCTGCCTGCGGGGAGCTGCTGCCGAATCAGCTCGCGGGCAGGGTGCTGAAGCTCCAGCCCTTCCACCGCATTTCGCAGGATGACTACCGCATTCTGCTCAGGCACCTGATCGACACCGAGCATATCCAGCGCACCGAGCGCGGCGGACTGATCGTCGGGCTGGCAGGGGAGCGCGTGCTCAACAATTACAAATTCTACGCGGTATTTCAGGACAGTGAGGAATTCACGGTGCGGTCGCAGTCGCAGGAGATCGGCACGATCGTACAGCCGCCGCCCGCGGGCGAGAAGATCGCGATCGCGGGGCATGTGTGGGTCGTCGATGAGGTCGATTTTGAACGGCACATCGTCTACTGCACGATGGTCAAGGGCAAGGTCCCGGCATATTTCGGCGACTGCCCGGGCGATATCCAGACCCATATCCTCGAGCGGATGCGCCGTGTGCTGCAGGAGGAGCTGCAATATCCCTATCTGCGGAAAAATGCCGTCGCAAGGCTGACGCTCGCACGTCACACTGCCGGCAATTCCGGGCTGCTCGGCTCTCCGCTGATCTGTCTGGGCGGGGAGATGTGGGCGCTGTTCCCGTGGCTCGGCAATTATGCCTTCCTTGCGATGGAGCGCCTCATCAAAGTCAAATGCGCGCAGCAGCTCGGCATTTCTGGGCTGTCGCCGTCGAGGCCCTATTTCATGACGTTCAAAATGAAGGCTTCGGCGGAGCAGTTTTTCGCGGTGCTGCGCGAGCAGGCGGCGATCGACTTTGACCCGATGGACCTTGTCTATCCCGACGAGATCCCGCTGTTTGAAAAATACGACGAATATGTGCCGGCAGAGCTTGTGCGCAAGGGCTTTGCATACGGCATTCTCAACACAGAAGAAATGCGAAGAAGGGTTCTGGACTGGACGGGAGATATCTCGCAGTGACAGAGCCGCAGAAAAAAGGGGATTGATACCATGCCGAAACTGAGATGCAGCAGTCTGGCGATCGCGGCTGCGATGCTCTGCCAGACTGCCGCTGTGATGCCGTCGCTTTCCGCACAGGCGGCGCAGGGCAAGCGCGAATCGTTTGCAGAGGCGGTCCGCAGGATGAATGCCGGAGATGACAGCCGTGCGCTGTTTGATACGCTGACCTTTGACAAAGTGTCCGGCACACTTCTGCGCGACGGCGAATTGACCGACGGTACCGTCGGCGATCTGACCGTGCGGAACGGGAAGCTGACGGTTCGGACGGGTTCGACCGAAAAAACAGGGGCAAACGGCATCCAGAGCGCGGGTGCATACCGCAGCTTTGCGCTTGCAGCCGAAGAAAACGGCTATACCTACACCGAATCCGACGGTGTGCTGACTGTGACGAACGAATTCCAGACTGCCCGCCTGATCGTCAAGGCGAAGGGCAGCATCGACACGCACGGTGCGGAATCCGAGGCATCGGGCTATCGTGATCTGCACATTCTGCAGTATGACAGCCCTGCCGATGCGTATGCCGCATATCAGCTCTATCAGACGGACAGCGCCGTGCAGTTTGTACAGCCGTCGCACCGCATCCAGCTCGATACGCAGGTCTCGGATGTCGCATCGGGCGAGTATCTGACATGGGGCGCGGATGTCATCGGCACTGAGGATTTCATCCAGACCTATCTGGATGCTGAGCTGCTGCCGGAGGTCACGGTCGCGGTGATCGACACCGGCATTAACCTGGAGCCTGCACTGTTCGAGGGGCGTATTCTCGAGGGCGGCGTCAACTATTCCAATTCCGGCGACGATTCGGTCAGCGACGATCTCGGGCACGGCACGCACTGCACCGGCACGATCTGCGAGCTGACGCCCCCGAATGTCAAAATACTGCCGGTCAAGGTGTTCGACGCGGTCGGCGGCGCCTCGGACGAGCAGATCTATCTCGGCATCATGTACGCGATCGAGCACGGCGCGGGCATTCTCAGCATGAGCTTCGGCGGACTCGGCGTCAGCCCGCTCGAGATCGAGTCGCTTGCCGTCGCGGAGGAGCGCGGCGTGATCTGTTGCGCAGCCGCCGGCAACAACGGCGACGACGCGGCATATTATTACCCCGGCGGCATCGACACGGCGATCACGGTCGGTGCTGTCAGCGCTGATATGAAGCGGGCGGCGTTCTCCAATTTCGGCGATCTGGTTGACGTTGTCGCGCCCGGTGTCGGCATTCTGAGCTACACGATCGGCGGCGCGGACGTGACCGAGCGCATGAACGGCACGAGCATGGCGACCCCGCATGTCACCGCCTGCTGTGCACTGCTGCGCAGCTATGACCCGGAAATGTCCCCGCGCAGAGCCGAAGCGCTGCTGCGTGTCAATGCGGTCGACCTCGGACCGGAGGGCTTTGACCGGAATTTCGCATGGGGTCTTGTCTGCATGAAGGATTTTCGCTGGGACGACGGCATCTGCCTGCCGGTCGGCTTTTCGGTCGACCCGGGCAACTACGGCGCAGTGCAGTCGGTCACGCTCGAAACGGAGACTCCCGATGCGGCGATCTATTACACGACCGACGGCAGCATTCCCTCGGCGGAAAACGGCATCCGATATCAGGGCGAAATCGAGATCACTGTGACGACCCGGCTGCGTGCGGTTGCAGTGCGCGCGGGCTGGGTGAACAGCGTGGTTTCCGAGGCGGTCTATTCGATCAAGGGGCAGGATGTGCCCGATGCGCTGACTGTCGAAAACGGCGTTGTCACATCCTATTGCGGTGTGCGGCGGCAGCTGACCGTGCCCGAGGGGATCACGGCGATCGGTGCGGATGCGTTCCGCGGCAATCCGTTTCTGGAATCGGTCACACTGCCGAAAACAGTCAGAACTGTCGCAGATGCGGCATTTTCGGAGTGCCCGTATCTGACGGAGCTCATGTCCCCCGGCTTGACGGAGATCGGGGACAGCGCCTTTGCAGACTGTCCGTCTCTGACAAAGCTGACCCATGCAGACCGGCTCGAAGCGGTCGGTGTCGGGGCGTTCCGGGGCTGTGCCTCGCTGCTTTCTGCCGATGTGACCGGCATTTCCGCACTGCCCGAGGATTGCTTCAGCGGCTGCAGTGCGCTGCAAAGGCTGACAGCCCCCGATGTGACGGCTTTCGGTGATTCTGCGCTGGAGGGCTGTGCGTCGCTGGATACGCTGCAGTGTGCCTGGGAGAAGGTCACTGCGCTGGGGAATTCCGCATTCAGCGGGTGCACGGTCTGGTCCGAGACGCTGCATCTGCCGGCGCTTGAAACGCTCGGCGAGGCTGTCTTTGCGGGCTGCAAATCGCTGACAGCGGTCACGCTCCCGGAGACGGTCACGGAGCTGCCGCGCGGGGTTTTCTCGGGATGCGCCGGGCTCCGGCTGCTCTCTGTGCCGGGCGTCACGCAAGTTGCCGATGACGCGCTTGCACTGAAAAAAACCTCCTACAACCTGATCTCCGACCTTAACTGCGCAGCGGTCACGTCGGTCGGGACGGGTGCATTTCTCGGGTATCCCTTCGGAAACGGGCTCGATACCTATGAATTCTCCTCGCTGAAATCGCTGAAATACCGCGCATTTGCGGGCGCACTGGCAGGCGGTCTCTCCTTTCCGGCGGTGACGGTGCTGACCGAGGAGGCATTTGCCGACGCACAGATTTCGGTGCTGACTGCGGAGCACGCAAAAGCGATCGAGCCGCGTGCACTGACAGGCTGCCGCTCAGCCGTGCTGACCGCCTCCTGCAAAACGGTCGCTGCGGATGCTTGGGCAGAGGGCATGTGGGTCGTGTGCACGCCCGAAGACCGCCCGGTGCTCGATGAGTCGCTGCCGCCATGTCAGATCTGCGAGGAACCGCTGCTCTTCGGTATCTCTGCACAGACCGTTGAGATTTCGCAGCACGGCTATGCGCCGCTGCAGGTGCTCGGCGGGGCAGTCGGCTTGACCTATCAGTGGTTCTGCGACGGCGAACCGGTTTCCGGCGGCGCTTCCGGCTTCGAGGTGCCGACCGGCACAGTCGGGACGCATGTCTGGCGCTGTGTGCTCACCGACAGCAGCGGCAAAACCGAGCAGGCAGAGTGTTCGGTGACGGTGACGGAGGGGGAGACCCACGAAGCACTCGCATCCGGTGCGTATCTGCTCTGTGACACGGCTGAGGCGGTCACCTGCACCGTGCAAGCCGGTTCGGAGCCGCTTGCGCTCTCTGTGACCGGTGCTGTTCCGGTGACCGGTCGCCTGACCGACGAAAACGGACAGACCGCAGCTGTATTGCGGCAGCAGGCAGACGGCAGCGCGTCGCTGATCGGGCAAGCGGTGTCGGGAACCTGTTATTTCACGGCGGAACCGCTCTGGCAGGGTGCATTTTTGCTGCGTGCCGGAGATCAGACCGGGGAAAAGCGCATTCACGCGGGCTGGCTCAATGTGCCGCAAACACCGATCTATACTGACATTCCGCAGATCGCGGTGACAGCCCCGGACGGTGCAGCACTCGTGAAGGAGCGCGATTATGTCTGTGAGGTCGTGCCGCACAACCAGCAGCGGGAGGTCGCGGTGTTCGGCATCGGCGATTACACCGGCTTTGCAGCCTGTACGGTCATTGCCTATCCGGCGGTCCAGGCGGAGACGGTCATTCCGGTCTCGCTGCGTAGCTCCGCCGAAACGGCGGTCTATCGCTTTATCCCGCAGGAAACTGCGAAATACTATTTCTACGCCACAGCAAAGCCCGGCTATGCTGCCGAGCAGCTCTCCTATAACCGTGCGGGGCGCTATCTCACGGGCTCGCGCTATGTCAATATCCGACCGTCATGCACGGTCAGCAGCCGCCCGGACGACCCGGAGGATGTGATCTCCGCGACTTCTGAAAACCGCGTGCTGAGCAATTATTTCAGCTGTTCGGTCACGCTGACCGCCGGGCAGACCTATTATTTCCGCTGCGGTGCCGAATCTGCCGCGGAGTACAATCTCATGATCTCGCAGCGCAAGCAGACGGAACTCAAGAGCCTATCGGTCGACGGCGATTTCGTCGCGAGCTGGCAGGGCAAGCCGTTTTACCCGGAGGTTTCGGTCACGGACGGCGAATACGAGCTGGTCGAGCATGTGGACTACGAGCGGATCGACGCAAACAACGACCGCCCGGGCAGCGCTTCTGTGACGCTGGTCGGCATCGGGAAATATGCGGGCAAGCGCGAGCTGAAATACCAGATATCGCAGGTCTCGCGCGCGGGGCTCGGGCAGGAGCTCACCCTCGGGGAGCCTGTCAATCTGACCGTGAAGGCGGGGGAGCCTGCCTATCTTTGCTTCGTGGCTTCGCGTGCGACGGGCAAAAAGACCGCGCGTTACCGCATTCTCAACCAGAAGGTCAGCGGCGGCTCGCTCGAGTACGAGCTCTTCCGTGTCGACGAACGCTCCGGCGTATGGACAGTGCTGACGCAGGAGGCGAAGAACGATTACGACCTGCAGAACGGCACCTACTGCATTCAGGTGCGGCGACGCTTTGCCGATGTGGCAGCGTCCGCGAATATCACTGTCGTGATCCCGCATGATCTCTCCGCCTGCACAGTTTCCGCGGAGGCTGTGCCGTATACCGGCGGCGAGGTGACCCCGCTGCTGACGGTCACGGCGGACGACGGCACCGTGCTGTCGCAGGACGTCGATTACACGGTCACCTTCCCCGATGACAACGGCAATATCATGTTCGGCGACGCGCGCTATACGCTCCGTGCGACCGACCGCAGCTACGGCAGCTACAGCGACACATTCCCGATCGTGGTGGTGCTGCCCGACGAACCCCCGCTGATCGGAGTCGGCGACTATGAGGCGGCACTGACTCTCGACGACCGGCTTGCGGTCTACCGCGTCACACCGGAGACCGACACCGACTACACGCTCACCTCGTCGGATGTGATGAACATTGTGCTGCGGGTCTTCTCACCCGATGCAGAGATGCTCGAGCAGACCTACGGCACCGGCACCAAGTCGCTCTCCTTCCATGTGCCTGCCGGAGAGACGCGCTATATCATGGTGAAATTCAACGGGCTACGTCGATGGGGCACGCTGCATTTCTCGCTGGAGACCGCGCTGCGGCTGCTGAGCGACTGCGAAGCCGTCACCGAGCCTGCTGTGTGGACCGGCGAACGCATCAGCCCGACGGTGCGCTTCTACGACGGCGAAAAGCTGCTGACCGAGGGCGTTGACTACGCACTGCGCTACACCTGCGACGATGTCAACATCGGCACGGCAACTGCGAATTTCATCGGCATGGGCGATTATTTCGGCATCTGTGACGTCGAATATCACATCATCGCTGCCGATTTGGCGCAGCTCGAAGCCTTCGGCTCCCATCCGATTGTGCTGGACGCGATCTACAGCGGCGCGGAGCAGGACGAGGATTCCGATTATCTGATCTACCGCTACACTGCGGGCACCTTCGCCGACCGGATGCGTCTGTCGATCTACAACTGCATGTGCAGGACGACGATTCAGCGCTACGATTCCGAGGGGCATTTCGCCGAAAGCATCTTTATCAAGCCGATCGGCGAGATCGAATTCAGCATCAAGGCGGGGGAGACCTGCTATTTCCTCTTCTCCAAGACCGATATTTCCGGCTGGAACCAGATTTTCCGGTGCACGCTGCAGGACGTCGGCTCGACCGATATCACCTATGTTGAGGACCGCGAAAACGGTGTGACCTACCGTGTTTCCAAGGAGCGCCGCTATGCAGAGGCAAATGCGCTCGACCTGACGCAGACGGTCATCCGCCTGCAGCCGGAGATCGAGGGCGTTCCGGTGCTGCTGTACCCGGAGGGGCTGTTTGTTTCGGTTCCGGCTGATACGGTCGTGATCGGTTATCCCGACTGCCCGGTCGCGGAGTATGCAGACCGCTATTGCTTCGCCTACGAGATCGACGGGCAGGCATCCGGCGCTGCCGCCTCCGGCGGTGCAGGCGACCTGAACGGCGACGGCACCGGCACGATCGCAGATGCGGTGCTGCTGGCAAGGCTGATCACCGAGCAGAACAATCTGGAGCCCGCGTCGATCTGCACGGAAAACGCCGACCTCAATTCCGACGGCATTGTCGATTTCCGTGACCTGCAAAGGCTGCTCAGCTTTCTCGCAAATGCATAACAATACCGGCTGTACCGTTCAAAGGTGCAGCCGGTTTGGTTTATCAGGAGGGATGATCTGCTTATTTGTCGGCATCGGCGAGCGCGAGCCCAAGCAGCCGAATCTGCTCTGCCTTTGAGAGCGCCGCGGCATTCTCTGTGACCGTGAAGCTGCGCGAAAGCATCGGATTGTCCGGGGCATCGGCGGCAAAAAGCGTGAGCTGTGTCAGCATCGACGTGACGGAAATCAGTTCGGGCACCTGCACCGAGACACATGCCGCGCTGTGTGCCGGGACGGAAAGCACCGTCTGACCTGAATCACTGCGCTGCATCCCGCCGCCGAAAAATTCGCGCAGCCAGCAGAGCCCGTTTTCCTGCATCAGCACGCAGGATTCTGTTTCGCCCTCAGCCGAAATCTCTGCGCGTTCTGCAAAGAGCGCCTCCGCATCGGCGGTATTCACCAGCAGAAACGTCAGCTCCCGGGTCTCCGGGTCAAATTCAAAATCCAGCATCCGCACGGGCTTTTCCTCGGTCTCGCACTGCTGAAAATATCGGAGCACCTGCTGCTGTGTGACCGCACAGCGCACAAAGCTCCAGTGTGAAAACCCGCTTGATGCGTGTTCGGCGCTGTTCTGCTCCAGCGACTGCACCTTGCGGAGCATGTCGAGCTGTTCCTCCCGCCACTCCTGAAAGAGCAGCAGCGAATCGATACCCTGCGCGGTCATCGTGCCGCCGCGGTAGGTTTCGATATATGTCATCAGCCTCTGCTCGGTGCGCTGTGTATCGCTCATGCCGGCGCGGCGGATGCCGTTGATCGCGATGCCTGCCATGATGCCGACGCTCAGGCAGATGCAGAACACTGCCGCAAGCCTTACGAGCGTCTCGAACAAGCTGATTCTGCGCGGTCTGACCGGCTCCGGGTATTCCGCTTCGCTGACGCCGAGCCGCCGCAGCATGTCTGCACGCGCCGTGTCGCTGATCTGCAGGTCGGACACGGTGCGGATGTATTGCGCAATTCCCTGATGCTTCATGCAAGCGCCTCCTCCTCAAATGCTTCGCGCAGCAGCCTTTTGCCGCGCCGGATCGCCGTTGCCGCGGTGCCGAAGTGCAGATGCAGCAGCGACGCGGTCTCGCGGACGGTGTAGCCCTCCACCACATGCAGATACAGCGGAAGACGGTAGTGCTCGGGGATCTTCTGCAGTGCGCGGTAAACCGTGCGCTCCGCCGAAAACAGGCTGTCCTCTGCGGGGCGGTCCAAGTGGTCGGAGAGCGCCTCGGTGCGGGAATGCTCCGCGGATTTCAGGTGATCCTTCGCGAGATTGACTGCCGTGCGCAGCAGCCACGGGAGAATATGCCCGTCGGTCATCGAATCGTCCTGCTGCATCAGCCTGAGGAAAGCCTCCTGCGCGCAGTCCTCGGCGGTCTCGCGGCTACCGGTGTAATGCCATGCGGCGCGCAGCACGGTATTGACATACTGCTCATATGCCGCGGCAACTCTGTCATTCTGCAACGGATGCACCCTCCCTTCACTGGAAGTACCATATGGATTACGAATGAAACCGCAGGATGTATTCACGGCATAGTGCACAAAGTTCCGGACACAGATTTGTGCACCTTCACCTGCATATATTTCCCGCCGCCGCTCGTATTCCATGTGAAACCGTCATGAAAGGAGCGGATCACATGTTCAGACAAATCCTGCGAAGTCTGCGCGGGCTGCTGCACACAGAGCGGCTCATGCTGGCGGTCATGGTGCTCTGCGTATTCTCCTCGTCGCTGCTGCTTCAATTCTCCTACGGGCTCTGGCAGAACTACCATGTGCAGCTGACCGAGTTGACCGACGAATTGAAGGAGATCAAGGCAGATACCCCGGAGGGGCAGACGCTGACCTGCGGCGATGTCCGCAGCTATGTGCAGGCGCTGCCCGCGTCGGTCACGGACAGGGTCGACATTTTCTACTGCACATTCAGTCTCGGCAGGCTGACCGATCACATCGACCGGACGCCGGAGGAATGGGCTGCGATCGACGCGGAAAACCCGATCGACTACACCGACGAAAACGGCAATTCCACAGACTGGCTGGCAGCATCCCTCGACGGCGACCTGCACTTCATCTACCGCGGGGGCTGCTTTCTTGACAGCCGGGTCTATGAGGATAATCTCAAAAAGCCGCACAACCGGCTGCGGGCGGGGCGCTTTTACACCGATGAGGAATACGCCTCGGGCGCGCATGTGGTCGTGACGAAAGACCTGCCCGACGACCCCTGCCGCGGCGAACTGCGCGCGATCCAGACGGGCAGTGACACGGTTTCGCTCTGGGGCACGGAATACAAGATCGTCGGGGCGGTGTCGCAGCCGGGCATTGCGGTGCCGCCGCTCACGGCAATCCCCGAATATGTGCCGGTCATGAACGGGCTGACGATGTTCTTCTCCGAGAGAATCGACCGCAAGACCTACAACATCCTCTGCGACACCGCCGAAGCTGTGATCCCGGGACGTCTCAGCTTCCCTGAGCTGCCCTTCCCCGATGCCGAGAGCGTCTATCTCTACCGCAATATCCTGCTGATCTCGGCGCTGATCGCGGTGCTCTCCGGACTAAATTTCGCGATGCTCTACCGCTTTCTGCTGCAGCGGAGAAGCCGCACCGTCGGCATTTTCCGGCTGCTCGGCTGTACGGCGGGGCGCGCCGTCCGCATGTATGTCGGCGAATGCCTGCTGCTCGGGATTCCCGTGTATCTGCTCGGTCTGGCGGTCTTCCGGCTGCTGCTGGTGCGATGCTTTTCCGCGCTGTTTCCCTACATGGCGGATGCCTACAGCCTGCAGATCTACCTTGCGCTCTTCGGCATGTATCTCGTCACGATGCTGCTCATCATGACGGTGACGGTCTCTGTGCATGTCCGGAAAACGATTTTGTCCGCTTTGCGCGGCGAGGGAGGTGTCTGATATGAAATATCTGCGGCTCGGGATCCGGATGCTGCGCGCGTCGTGGCATTCGCATATTCTGACGGTGTGCCAGCTTGCGGCGGCGCTGCTGGTGACGGCGGTGATGGTCAGTGCAGTGCGGCTGCGGTTTCAGCGCTATACGCCCTTTGCGGATTTCTTCCAAAGCCCCGGCATGCTCGTGCAGTATGCAGACGGCGGACATTTCGGCGATCTGCGAGGCGAATTTGAGCGATTCTGCGATTCCGACGCGCTGACGAAGCATCTGAGCGCGCCCGCCGAGGCGATCGGTCCGTATAACACGGGCACGCTGTGGGCGGTCTCGGAGGCGGAGAAGCCATACCGGCATTATTCCTTTGACGTGGATTTCTGGCGGCGCTGGAGCCCGAAGCTGCAATCGGGGCGGTATTTCGACCCCGACAGCGACACGCTTGAGGCGGTCGTCTCCGCAAATTCCCACTGTCACACCGGCGACACGCTGAACGCGGTCCGCTTTCTCGACGCATACGGAGAAGAGCAGCAGACGCTGACCGTGCAGATCGTCGGGGAGCTCGACAGCGACGAGATGATCCCCGGCGAGACGAGCACAAACACCGGCGATTTCCGCCTGTACTGGAACCGCACGGATGAGGAGAGCACCGGCGATATCTACCTGCTGTTCTCCAAAGAGCAACTCTGCCGCATCAGCGCGGACGAGCCGATCACCGCACCGACGCTCCAATGGACCGCGCTGATCCGTTATACCGGTGACGTGACGCCGGAGCAGATCAAAGCCGACAGTCAGCTGCTGACCGTCAACGGTGCGTCCCATCTCTGGGAGCTGTCCGAGCTTGACGTGAACAGCCGCGTCTATCTCTATGCTGAGTTGCGCAAGCTGCTGCCGATCGTCGTCATGCTGACGGTTCTGGTCGCGGTCTCTGCAATCAGTGCGGCGGCGATCTCCACAAGGCAGCGTCTGCGCGATTACGCGGTCTGTGCGCTGACGGGTCTGCCGTGGCAGCGCTGCATCCGCATCAATCTCATGCAGACCGCAGTCACGGCAGCGGCATCGGTCGCGGCGGCGGTCATTGCCTACGCGGTCCTCCGGCTGTCGCCGCTGCACGCACAGATTTCAGTCAGCCTCGGCAAATGGGAGCTTCTCTGCTGCGGGGCACTGCTGGTCGGCTATCTGATGATCGCCATGCTGATGCCGGTGTTGATGATCCGGCGGTCTTCGGTGCGGCAGATTCTCAACGAAAGGGCAGGTGCATTATGATTATACTGCAAAATATCAAAAAAGTCTATCACCCGAGGCGCGCAAATGCGTTTGAAGCGCTGAAGGGCGTCTCACTGGAGATCGCGGACGGCGAGCTGACCGCCGTGATCGGCAGGTCGGGCGCGGGAAAATCGACGCTGCTGCACATTCTCGCGTGCATCGACCGGGCTGAGAGCGGCAGCTATACCCTCGACGGCACCGATGTGACCGCACTCTCCGAACGAAAGCGCGCGCGCATCCGCAATGAGAAGATCGGCACGGTGATGCAGGATTTCGCGCTGATCAACGACTTCACCGCACTCGAAAATGTGCTGCTCCCGCTGGAATTTGCGCGGACGAAAAAAGCCGGCAGACGCGCGCTTGCAATGCAGGCACTCGCATCGGTCGGCATGGCGGAATACGCCGGAAAGCCCGTGAATAAGCTCTCGGGCGGGCAAAAGCAGCGTGTCGCGATCGCGCGGGCGATCGTCAATGAACCGGCTCTGATACTCGCGGACGAGCCGACCGGCGCGCTGGACAGCAAAACTGCGCAGGAGATCATGGATGTCTTCAAGGCGCTGCACCAGCAGGGCAAAACCGTCGTGATCGTGACGCATGATGCGGCGATCGCGGCGCAGTGTGACCGCACCGTCGAGATCGCGGACGGTCTGATCGTCAGCGGGTGAGGATGACGCGGCATCAGATGGGACATAGCACCTGCTTCCGGTCAAGCCAGCGCAGGTCTGCGGCGATGCTCATGAGCTCACTGCGGCAGTTCCCGGGCTCGAGGCGTGAGATCGCTTCGTTGATATCGGAGAGCAGGGTGTTGGGCAGCAGCATGCGCAGCTTCGGGACAGCGTTTTCCCATTCGTCATGCAGTGCTTCGACCGCGGGAGCGGTTTGCCCGGCATTCAGTGCCGCTTCGGTCAGAGCGCTCAGGTTTGTCAGTGTGCGGTGAACATAGACCGCAGAACATGCGACCGCGAGCAGCACGGCGCAGAGCAGCGTGATCGCAATGCGGATATGCGGCATTCTCAAGGCATTTCCTCCCGTCGTATCAGTGTGACGCTGCCGCTGCGGTCGGCTGTGAGCAAAAAGACCTCGGACGCGGCGGCATTGCGCGATTTCAGCAGCTTTTGCAGCCGCTTTTCCGAATAGCCGGCAGCCTGCATGCCCTCGGGGCAAAGGCAGCCGTCAGAGATCAGCACCTCGGGCGGGGGCGTATCGGGCTGTCTGATCTTCATATCGGCACAGGTGGGCGTGCGGTGATCCGCGTGCGGGAGAACCGAGACCGTGCCGTTCGTCTCGACGATCGCGAGCTGAACCTCGTTGATGTCGAAGATGCCGTTGGTGCGCAGCGCGGTCATGAGGTCGTCGATCGAAAACCGCAGCGTGCGCATGACCTTCTGGTCGATTTTGCCGCCGCGGACGATGACCTGCGGGGTTCCCGAGATCAGGCGGCGCAGACCGCGGTGACGCAGCGTCAGCCATGAGAAGAGCACCTCGGCGGCGATCAGCGTCAGCATGGGGACGATGCCGCTGAGCAGGGGAAGGTCCTGATCCTCGATCGGGAGGGTTGCGATGTTGGAGATGAGGATGGTGATGACGAGCTCGCCGGGCTGCAGCTCGCCGATCTGGCGCTTGCCCATCAGGCGGATGCCGAAGATCACGATCGGATAGAGCACAAGCAGCCGCAGCAGGCAGATCAGCATAGTATCACTCCCGTCAGACAGTTTCTGCGGGTAGTGTTTCACCGAAAGCGTAAATTATGCAATCGTGTAACGACAGGGAAGAGGGCGGAAGTAGCAGGGAGGAGGTAGGAGGGCAAGTTAGGCGTTAGCAGGTAGGAGTGAGGAGTTGTTCCGTCACTTTCACTTCTGCCGCTGAAACGACGGGCAACTGCGGGTTTGGTGAGTTTGCATTCTAAACAAAAAAAGCGCCGCCCTTTCGGACGGTGCTTTTCTTGTGCTGATTACGCGACAGAGTTGAGCAGCTTCATGAGCTGGGACTTCTTTCTTGCAGCATTGTTCTTGTGCAGAAGACCCTTTGCACATGCTTGATCGACACGCTTGATCGCGAAACGGATGACCTTCTCGCGGTCGGTTCCGCCGATGCGCGCCTTCTTGATCGCGGTCTTCAGTGCGGAACGGGTTGCCTTATTGCGTGCTGCGCGTGCACGGTTCTGCCGATCTCTCTTCTCGGGAGTCGGGCGCTTCTTCGGACCGGTTTTCTTTGCAACTGCCATTGTGATTACTCCTTTTTCATGCTTCGCTGTTGCGATAAAAATGAATAGAATAATTCCGGAAAAGCAGCATACAGTAAGCAGGGTTGATTATGGCGGGATCAGCCCTTCAGCGCGGGTGGGGACCGCTACACAAATACTGCCAGACCAGACCGTATATTATTCTACCACATTTCCGCGCAAATTGCAAGGGGTAAATGCAAATTTTTTTCGATTTTTTTGATTTTTTTCGCAGAGAGGGGAATCCTATGGCATATCGCACCGATCTGGCGCTGGAATGCGACGCGATCCGCACACCGCACGAGGGGATCACGCTGCAAACCCGCACGCATGTCTTTCAGATCACGGATGTCACGGTTGACTCGGACGAACACGGCAGAGCGATCAACCGTCCGAAAGGGCGCTATCTCACGCTGGAGCTGCCCGAAGCATGTGCGCCGCCCGATATCACGGCGCAGGCAGGGGCGCTCGGCGAGGAGCTCCGGGCGTTCATTCCGGAGGGCGCCGTGCTGGTCGCGGGGCTGGGCAATGCCGATATCACGCCCGACGCGCTCGGACCGCGCTGTGCCGGGAAAATTCTCGCGACAAGGCATCTGCGGCGGGAGCTTGCAGACAGCGACCCGGAGACCGCATTTCTGCGGGGGCTGCGTGAGGTGAGCGTGCTGGCAAACGGCGTGCTCGGGCAGACAGGCATCGAAACGGCTGAGCTGATCGGTGCACTGCGCGGGACGGTCCAGCCGGCATGTGTGATCGCGGTGGATGCGCTGGCGTGCTGTGGGCTGCAGCGTCTCGGGACGACCGTGCAGATTACGGATGCGGGCATTTCGCCGGGGAGCGGGGTGCAGAACCGACGCGCTGAGCTCAGTGCGCGAACGCTGGGACTGCCGGTGATCGCGGTGGGCGTGCCGACTGTTGTCGACCTGAACACGGTCGTGCAGACGGACGAGCCGCCGGCGGATATGATGGTCACGCCGCGGGATATTGACCGGCTGCTGCACCGTGCCGCAGAACTGCTCGCAATGGGAATCAATCTGGCGCTGCACCCGGGGCTCGGCTTTGCCGATCTGCAGGCACTGGGCTGACCGGAATTTCCCTGTCGCATTTTGCGTAAAGCTGCATATAATATCGGTAAGCGGCAGGTCTGCGCTCCGATACAGACCGGGAGTGACGCGCCTTTGTGCCGTCCGAAGAACAGCTCCCGTTTCTGGGAGCTGTCGGCGGCTGCTTTGATGATACCGGCGCACTGTGGTATTTCTGCAGTGCGCCGCTTGCATGGAGCCTGAGGCTGCTTTTCAAATCCGCTGAATCAAATGATGAGATTCGGATGGATCCTGTACATGAGACCTGTTTCCGCGTTGAACACACAAATGAATTCTCGATATCATCTCAAAGAAGAATCCCTGTATCCCGACAGAACACGAGATACAGGGATTTTCGTAACCCTTGCACAAACGTGGTTACATAGAATGGAGGCGGCGGGAATTGAACCCGCGTCCGAAAACCGTTCCATCCGATCATCTACGAGTGTAGTTTGTCTTTTAGATTCCCGCACCGCAGCGCCGGCAAACAGGCTTTACGGATTGGTAGCGCATTGTGCGACTGCTGTTATGCGCGTGTACAGCAGACGTTCACCACGTGATGACGCCTGACACCGGAGCCGTGGTATCAACCGGGCAGACGGACGGCCTTAAGCGGCCATCAGAACGGAATCGTTGTTCTCGTTTAAATTTAGAGGTGCACGTTTTACGGGTCATGCGCCCGACTCGCCAATCAGACTTCTCAGCCCCCGTCGAAACCTTTACGCCCCCGCATGGGCTGTCAGGCGTTTTTCAGCTTGACAGCGCGGTCGATATCGCGGTTTGCGGATCGGATCGCCGCATCCTCGCGCTTATCGTAGAGCTTTTTGCCCTTGCAGAGCCCGAGCTGAACCTTCACTCTGCCGTCCTTGAAATAGAGCGACAGTGGGATCAGCGTCAGACCCTGTGTTTTCAGGGTCCCGAAGAGCTTCAGGATCTCGCGCTTGTGCATCAGCAGACGCCGGACTCTGCGCGGATCGCGGTTGAAAACATTTCCCTTTTCGTAGGGGGAGACGTGCATATCGCGGAGAAAGAGCTCTCCGTGCTCGATCGCACACCAGCTGTCCTTGAGGTTTACATTTCCGCTTCGGATCGACTTGACCTCTGTGCCGACCAGCTCGATGCCGGCTTCATAGGTCTCCAGCACGAAGTAGTCATGCCTTGCCTTGCGGTTTTCCGCTATCTGTTTGATTCCCGGCTGTTTGATGGATAACACCTCCTCGGATCATCATGGGATCGCGGTGTGTATACAGGGGATGCTCCGGTACATCGGCGCTGACTTGCAGACACAGATTGATTTTTCTGATCGCAGATTTCCAGATCGCAAAGGATGTCATGTCGATCGCGAGCCTGTCCGCCTCATATTCGTCTGCGTTGTATGCAGCGTGTGCCGCTTCGTGCCAGAGTATGCAGATCACCTCGTCATCCGTCATGCCGACCGCTTTGAGGTGATGCTCAACGATGACGATGATCGGTTTGCCTTCATCGCCAACCTTTCGGACATACATCAGAAAGCTGCGTAAGGACTTTGGCTTGTCGGTAATAATCACCGGGATCTTATAGCGCTCGATCAGTCGTTTCAGCTTCGGTGCCTTCTCCATCAGCTGCATGCCATAGGGCTCTTCCAGGAATGCTTTCATTGCACATCTCCTCCTCTTCACAAAAAACGGAAAACGTATCTGCTTACAAGGGGATCACAGCGTGACAATCAAAACAACGGTCGCCGACCATTCGGAGGTAGATACTACTATAGCACATTCATGGAGATTTGTCAAGTTACAGTTTGGTTACATTTACGGCTTTTCGTCTTTGCTGTCGTTATCTGCAGATTCCGCGGCGGGAACCGGCGCCGGCACATCCGGAACCGCAGCGGCTGCGGGCTCCTTTGCGGGCAGGCGGTCGATCGCCTCCTTGAGCAGGGAATAGAGAATCGCAAAGGTCGGCACCGCGAGGATGATACCGAAGATGCCGCCGAGACCGCCGCCCAGAATCACGGCGACCAGCACCAGCAGTCCCGGCAGCCCGATTGAATCGCCGACGACCTTCGGGTAGATGAACTGTCCCTCCAGCTGCTGCAGGATCAGGAAGACGAGCAAAAACCAGAGCACCTTGTCCGGCGCATTGACCCAAATCAGCAGGGCGCCGATGCCGCCGCCGATCCACGCGCCGACGATCGGAAGCAGGACCGTGATGCCGGTCAGCACACCGATGGTCGCAGCAAACGGAAATCGCAGCACGACCAGCACGATCGTCGTCAGCGAGCCCATGATAATGGATTCAACGATCTGCCCGGTGAGGAAATTCGCAAAGGAGGTGTTGGTCATGCGCAGAATACGGAAGGTCTCCCGCTGATATTTCTGCGGCACAAAGAGCTCGATCAGCTTGTGGAAGACAAAGAGCACACGCTGCTTCTGCGCGAGAATATAAATCGCGATGATGACGCCGAGCAGGAAATTCGTCAGTGCCGAGACGACCGAGGTCGTCGCGCCCCACGCCGTTCCGAGCACGGACTCGACCTTGCCGTCGAACAGATTGCCGAGGAATTTGAATACCGAATCCCAGTCCATATTGAATGCGTGCAGCTCATCCAGAATAAACTGCGGCGCGTGCCATTCTGTGAGCTTGGTCTCGGCGAAGATCAGCAGCTGCTCCTCACTGCTTGGCAGCTTCTCGATCAGCGTATTGACAGCAGTGGTGATCTGCGGGATGATGAGAAAGATCATCAGCGCGAGGAATCCGGCGGCGACCAGTCCGGTCGCACTCGCACAGCAGACCGGGCAGAGCCTTTGCAGCATAGGATGTCTGGAATTCGCCATGCCGGAGAATATCTTTCTGCGGAAGAGCTTCATTACCAGATTGATGATGAATGCAATGCAAATACCGACAATCACCGGCTTTAATATTGCGAAAAACCATGCAAACACAGCACGGATCTGCGAAAAATGCTGCAAGCCCATATAGAGCAGAATGCCGTAGGTGACCAGCGCAAACGAGCGTCTTGACTTGGGCTTCCATTCCTTGTCCTGCATAGTCCGTCAATCCTCCTCTTCCGAAGCGGCTGACTCTGCACGCGCATAGGCGGCACGGTGCAGTGCCTCCTGCGAATTTTCGGCGGGGTTGCCGTTTTCCGGCAGATGGTATTCGCCGTCTGCGGTGCGGTAGCGTGCCTTGACGGGGTCATCAAACTGCAGGCGGAATTCTTCATAAATGCGGCGGCGCAGCTTCGGATCGTTGACCGGCGCGCAGATTTCAACACGGCGCTTGGTATTGCGCGGCATGAAGTCCGCGGAGCCCAGATAGACCCTCATGCGGTCGGGCGTGCCGAACAGATAGACGCGCGCATGCTCAAGATAGCGCCCGACGATGCTGCGCACCTCGATATTCTCGGTTTTTTCGGGAATGCGCGGGATGATGCAGCAGACACCGCGGACAAGCAGCTCGATCCTGACACCGGCGCAGGATGCCTCGATCAGGCGCTTCAGTATGCCCTTGTCGCAGATGCCGTTCATGCGCAGCCCGATGTATGCGGGCTCACCGTCTTTTGCATATTCGATCTCGCGGTCGATCATCTCGAGCACACGCTCCCGCAGCCCGAATGGGGAGACGAGCAGCGCGGTCTGGGGCTCGGGCAGGCGGTCCTCGCGCAGCGCCGCAAACACATGCTCCGCGTCCTCGGCGATCTGCGGGTCGGCAGTCATCAGGCAGTAGTCCGTATAGATCGCGGCAGTTTTCTCGTTGTAATTGCCCGTGCCGATCTGCGTGAAGCGTTCGGTCTTGCCGCGGTTGCGCCGCGTGATCAGCAGGAGCTTGGAGTGCACCTTGAATTCGGGCGGACCGTAGATCACATGCACACCCGCACGCTCGAGCGCCTTCGACCACTCGATATTGCCCTCCTCGTCGAAGCGGGCGCGCAGCTCGGTCAGTGCAGTGACCTCCTTGCCGCGTCCGGCAGCCTCGCACAGCGCCGCAATGACACGGCTGTCGCGTGCCATGCGGTAGAGCGTGATCGAAATGCTGAGGACATTGGCATCCTCCGCCGCCTCATCGAGCAGGCGCAGGAAGGGGCGAATGCTTTCGTAGGGGTAATTCAGCAGAATATCGTGTCTGCGGATCTGCGGGAACATTGCACGGTGCTCGTCCACCATCGCAGATTTCTGCGGCACCATGCGCTGATACTGGAGCTTCGGGTCTGTGACCAGATGCTTGCATTCGTAGACAAAGGACAGATCGAGCGGCGCCTTGGCATAGAACACCTGATCGTCGGTGATCTCTAGCTTTTTGCAGAGATACTCGAGCGCAGGCTGATAGAAGGTCTCCGAGAGCTCGAGCCGCACGACAGGCAGGCGCTTGCGCTCCTGCAGCATTGTCATCATGTCGGTGCGGAAATCGCCGGTCGCAAGCTCGCCGATATCCTCGGGCTGAATGCTCGCAGAGCGGGTCACGCGCAGGATCGTGCGGTCGACGACGCGGGAATTTGCAAATACCGTGTGCGCATAGGCAAGAATGACATCCTCCGCGAGAATGAATCTGCCGCCGCTGCCGAGGCGGATCATGCGCTGGCACTGGTCTGAGACCTGCAGTACACCCATACGGATGCCTGATTTCGATTCCAGCCGCAGAATGATATAGAGCGCGCGGTCACGCAGAAACGGGAACGGCTTTCCCTTGTCGATCACGACGGGCAAAGAGATCGGTCTGATCTCGCGCTTGAACCAGTCCGAGAGCATGAGCTGCTCGGCAGGCGTAGCAGAGTGCATCGAGACCTGCTCGAGCCCCTCGGCGCGCAGCTCGCCCATGATCTCGTGATAGGCGGCGTCGCGGGCAGGTGCGAGCGTGTGCACCTGCGCATAGATCTTCTTCAGCTGCTTGGCGGGCGTCATG
>JAEELE010000047.1 GCA_016288755.1 Oscillospiraceae bacterium | reverse complement strand
TGCCAACAGCGCAAAGACCTATTCGAGCGCGGCAACGCTGACCGTCAAGACGTCGATCACCGGGCAGCCCGCCAACGTCAGCGCGGCAGTCGGAACCGCTGCAAAGTTTACCGTGACCGCAGTCGGCGCAGGGCTGAAATATCAGTGGCAGTACAACAAGGGCGACGGCTGGACGAATTCCAACGCGACCGGCTCCAAGACCGCGACTTTGACCATCAACACCGCGGCAGGCTATAACGGCTATCAGTACCGCTGCATCATCACCGATGCCAACGGCGCGACGGCGACCTCCTCCGCGGCAAAGCTGACCGTCAAGACGACGATTACGACACAGCCCAACGGCGTCAACACGACCGTCGGCAGCACCGCGAAATTCACCGTTGCGGCAACCGGCGCAGGGCTGAAGTATCAGTGGCAGTACAACTCCGGCGACGGCTGGAAGAACTCCGGCGCGACCGGCGCAGCGACCGCAACGCTCTCGATCAATGCGAAGACCACCTATAACGGCTGGAAGTACCGCTGCGTCATCACCGATGCCAACGGCACAACGACCACGTCCTCTGTGGCAACGCTGAAGATCAAGGCGGCGATCACGACACAGCCTGCAAATGTTTCGGCAGCCTCCGGCACCGCGGCAAAGTTCACGGTCAAGGCGACCGGCGTCGGGCTCGCATACCAGTGGCAGTACAACTCCGGTGACGGCTGGAAGAATTCCGGCGCATCCGGTGCAACCACCAACACGCTGACGATCAACGCAAAGGCAACCTACAACGGTTGGCAGTATCGCTGCGTCGTCACCGACAGCAACAGCAACAAGGTCATCTCTGACGCTGCGAAGCTGACGGTCAAATAAACCCCAACAATGCAACCGCCGCCTGCAAGCTGAATGCAGGCGGCGGCTTTCTGTTTCGCATATTCCGCGCGGAATCGGCAGATGAACGGCTGCTCCGTCACGGGCTCCCGTATATTGAAGTGCGCGATTCGGCGAGAAGCGAACCGTTCTTTCGGGAAGATGCAAAGGCGGAGCACTGCGGACGGGACGATGAACACAGCGGGGGAATGCTCCGCCGGGTGCTGTACAGCCGGCGCAAAGCACAGGGCAAACCGGAAACATGAAAGAATCTGCGCAGACCCCCTTGACAAAACCGCAGACATGTGCTATAATAGGGTTGCGGTTAGCGGGTGCTAATACATTGGCATTCGCTTTCTTTCAGGATGTGAGTTAGCGAACGGTAACTAATGGAGAAGAGGTCAGAATGAGCGTTGTGATCGTGGGCGGCAATGACCGCATGGCAACCAGATATCAGGATATCTGCAGGCAGTACAAATGGAAATCCAAGGTGTTCACGCAGCTTCCGGCAGATTTTGAAAGCAAGATCGGTCAGCCCGATCTGCTGGTCGTTTTTACAAGCACCTGCTCGCATAAAATGCTTGCAGGCGTCAAAAATAGATCTGAAAAGCGCGGCATTCCCGTGGCGCATGTTCACAGTGCGAGCGTCAGCGCTTTGAAAAAGCTGCTGGAATGTTATGAGGTGAAGCAACATGTCAGAGCTGCAGCGTCAGAGCCTTGAGCGGACACTCGCGGTGCATTCCGCGCCGACACTGCTCGGCATCAAATGTGCAAACCTGATCTCCGTTCAGCTGAACGGATGCGGATTCCGCTCGTATCAGCGCGAATTTGAATGCCGGAGCGGGCTGCAGATGCGCGTTCTGTGTCAATGCCGCGGGCGTCAGCTTCTGTATGTCTGGCACGAAGCCCTGCTCGCAATGCAGCTCGGTCAGCCGGATGTCCGTGCGTTTTTGTCACAGTACGGCTATACGGAGAAGATGGATTCGGAGCAGATGCTTTCGCATCTTGCGGGCAGGATGCGGTGCGGCGAATTCCCGCATGAGATCGGCATTTTCCTCGGGATCCCGCTCGCGGATGTGCAGGGGTTCATTGCGAATCACGGCAGAAACTGTCTGCTGTGCGGCTGCTGGAAGGTCTACAGCGACCCGGAATCGGCACGGCAGACATTTGCAAATTACAATCGGTGCAGAGAAATTCTGTGCGATAAATTAAATCAGGGCTGCGGATTTTTCCGCGCTCTGGAGCTATCGAAGGAGGAGCTTTTATGAAAACAGCAGTGATTTACTGGAGCGGCACGGGCAATACCGAAGCAATGGCAAAGGCGGTCGCGGAGGGCGCGGGCGTCGATGCGGTTGCCGTATCGGATTTCAGCGGCAGTGTCGGGGATTATGATGCGCTGGCACTTGGCTGCCCGGCGATGGGTGCAGAGGTGCTGGAGGAGGACGAATTTGAGCCGTTCTTCGCCGGGATCGAGGGCGCGCTCAGCGGCAAAAAGGTGCTTCTGTTCGGCTCCTACGGCTGGGGCGACGGCGAATGGATGCGAAACTGGCAGGAGCGTGTCACGGCGGCAGGCGCGGAGCTGGTCGGCGGTGAAGGCTATACCGTCAATGAGGCGCCCTCTGACGAGGACCTTGCAAAGCTGAAAGCACTCGGCGCGGAGCTCGCATAAGCGCCGTACTGAAACAGTCACGAAAAGCGCATGATTTCCGTCGGGAAGTCATGCGCGCTGTCTGTCTTGCGTCAGATTGCAGGGAGGAGGTAGGAGGCAGGAGTTATTCCGGCGCCTTGAGAGCATGATTTCCGGGAGGAAGTCATGCTCTTTTCTGTTTCTGTCAGAATGGGAAATCCGATACGGCAGCCGGGGGCTATCGTCCGCCTTCCGTCTGCAGAACGGTCATGAGCGAGCAGCGCCTGACGGCATGGAAGCCGATCGCAAACAGCACCGCAAGCAAAATGCCGTCGAACAGAAAGCTCAGCCGCACCGGCATATAGACCGTATTGCGCACGCCGTCGGAATGTCCGGAAAAAACAGCGTGTGCAGCGGGCATCAGCCATTTGAACGGCGTGTCGGAGAGCAGCAGAAACAGCCCGAGCCCCGCTGTTATCAGATTGACCAGCACACCGGTCAGCTTGTGCCCGGACAGCGTAAAGCAAAAGTCAATCAGTGCCGCAATGCACATATACAGGATCTGCAGCGCCGCACACAGCAAAAGCGCCTGATACGGGCGAATCTGATTGAGCACGGAAAGATCGATCACCGCCGTACCGGATTGCAGTTCCAGATCGCGGTATGCTGCACCGTGTATTTGCCTTGCGGCGATGCTCCAGCCGTTTGCGAGGAATGCCCTGTCCGTGACGCAGATGCACGAAAACGCAAAAATGCAAAGCAGAAACGTGCAGATCGCGAGCAGCAGAAACATGCACTGCCCGATGAACCATGTCCGCTTTCCGGTGCGGGAAATCTGATGCACCGAGGCGCCGGTCAGCTTCGGGTATCCCGCAAACAGGAACAGATAGGACAGCGGCAGAAGCGGCACGGCATAGACACTGTTGAGGATGCAGAGAAACGGCTCAAGCAGATTCAGCGGCGTCTGCATGACATCCGCATAATACTGCATCGGCTCGATCACATTGATATAGAGGAAAACCAAGATCGGGAAAATCATCAGAGTTTGCTGCCGGAAGAGCCATTCCCGATAGGCAGTGCGGCAGACCGTCCATGCTTTTCTCACTGCCGCAGCCTCCTTTCCGCGATGCGCGAAAACAGCAGCCCGCAAACGAGCAGGCAGCAGACGTACGCCGGAATCAGCACGGCAGCCGGATGAACCGCAAACATCACCGGAAAGGTATATTCCGGTCTTGCGAGTGTGTCTGTATCCAGCAGCAGCCATAGCGGATGCAGGCTGTTCTCGCGGTATTTCCGCCATGCAAGCTGCTTGCAGAGAAACTGCGCGACCAGCGGCAGACAGATCGCGGAATAGGCATTCAGCATCAGAGCGCTGCATGTCAGCGTGCAAACCGCCGCCGCCGGAATCAGCATCAGCAGATAGACACAGTTTGAAAGCAGATATTGCAGAATTGCCGGGAGCGTCACGACAGCGGTGCCGTAACGGTCGGCAAACGGTGCATCGCCCGCCGGAAATACCGCCGCACAGATCAAGGCGGTCACGGCAATGCCGGTCAGCACGACAAGCAGCGCACAGAGCACCGCATTCAGAAGATGCGCCGCACTCCATTTTCTGCGCCCGATGCGCGAAACGGTGAATCGCCAGTTTCCCGTGGTGAGCTCATCACAAAACGGCACAACAGCAGGCACTGATATCAGAGCGGTGAGCAGCATGATATGCGAATAGCCGTGCATCACACGGTCCCAGATGCGGTACCATGCGTATTCGTCCACGGTCAGCCAGCGCGGATTGTCCGGCTGCATCAGCATCTGAAACAGGGAAAGCTGCGGCGAACCCTTCAGATCGCCGACAGTTCCGTTTGTCGAGAGCAGCAGAATCAGATATGCGATACATGCCGCCGCAAAAAGCGGGCTGCAAACGCTCCTGTTCAGATTGCAAAGCAATGCCCGCTTCATCGGATTTCAAACGCGCCCGTCTGCGCGTTGACCATATACCGCGTTTCATCCTCACCGTCTGACTCGGTGAAGATCCAGTATGGCTCCAGCATGATCCTGTCGTAATCGGAATAGTCCGGTGCTTCCAATAATTGATAACCAACGATCTCCGACACCTTCGAGCCGTACAGCTTTATGCAGTGACAGAGCCGCGCCGAAACGTGATAGGTGCGCTGTGCGGCAAGAGCCTGTTCCGCAATTCGTTTTGCAGCGGAAAGCGGAAGCAGTGCGTCGAGTGCATTCTGACCGGCGGCTTCATAATCCTGCGCCATAGAAAGCTCCTGCACCTCGTTTTCCCGCACACACCAGCACCACGAATAATCACGGAGCGGAAAATCGGTGACAGCATTGCCGGATGACCTGTTCAGACCGGAAAAGGGGTAAACCGGAACGCCGTCCGGTGCGACCCGCTGCATCAGCACCCAGTAGCCGCAGCGTTCGCCGATCTGCCGGACGGTGATGCGGAACGGCTGCCATGTAAAGAAGCTGTCCGGCGCGAGTTCGGCAAAGATTTCCGCCGCATACTGCGCACAGTCGGACGCGCGCCACTCGGTTCCGTCGTACATTGTCCGGGCAGTGTCAGCCCATGCACCGTCACGCAAAACGGCATCCACCTTGACCGTATCGAGCAGGTACGGGCTGACAATCATATCGAAGCCGCGGCTGAAGCTGACAGCGCTGCGGTCGGACATGCTGACGGAGGGCTTTTCGTCCTCCGTGCGCCAGTTCAGCGTGCGGACCGGAAATACAAGCTGCATCGCGGAGATCGCGGTGCTGTCCGTGTCAGGCCCGAGCACTGCCTGATCGGTCAGCGCAATATCCTCGGAATAGCTGCTGATCTGCGCGGCATCCGGTGCAGTGCCGAGCAGCTTTTGGCAGGTCTGCCGGAAGCGCCCGGTGTCTGGGTTTGTGCGCTTTGGCGTCAGCTGATAGCTGCAGATGCGGTCGGTGTGCGGCACAAACGCGCATTCAATCACATAATTCCCGCTCTGCGCCCGGAGTACGGCATCGGCATCGTCCTGCAGCGACGCGACCGGGACCGGCTGCACTGTGCTGCGTTCCTCAGCCTGCGAGGAACGGTCTGCGTCAAGCCGGGAAATCTCCTCCTGAACCTCAGAGGGCGTTTCTGCGCAGCCGAACAGCAGCAGACATGCGCAGAGCACCGGGATTTGTTTTTTCATTCGGATCGCTCCTTTCGGTTTGTCGGTCGGATTCCCTCCTGTATCAACAGATTGAGAAAAGCATGCCCTGTATAACACTTTTCTGAAAAAACGTGATCATGCACAAAAAACGCGGTGTATTCCTGTGCACAATCACGGTGTCCTCCGCTCACAGATGCTTCTGCCGTGACAGAGCAGCCCGCGCTTCTCATTTCCGCTTGACCCGCCGCGCGATCTGTGATAGAATAAATGTGAGATAAATATTTGAAAAGTGTAACCTCTCCGGTGTAAATCCGGTCTAGTGAAGCAGAACAGGTACCGTTCCAAATCAGACGGAAGGGAGTGAAGACCGTGACGGACGAAGCTATCATCACGCTGCTGGAGAACCGCGACGAATCCGCGCTGCTGGCGATCGAGCGCAGGTACGGCGGTGCGGGGCGCAATCTCGCCGCACAGATCCTCGGAAACGAGGAGGACGCGCAGGAGGTCTTTCAGGATACGCTCATGCGCATCTGGAACGCGATCCCGCCCGAGCACCCCGAAAGCCTGTTTTCGTATCTGTGCACCGTGTTGCGCCGCATTTCCTATAACCGGCGCGAAAAGGCACGCACTGAAAAGCGCGGCGGCGGTCAGCAGGCATTGGTGCTCGACGAGCTGAGCGAGATCACGGCGGACAGCACCGATGTCGAGGAGATCGTCTCGGAGCATCTGCTGCGCGACGCGGTCAATCAATTCCTTGCCGGACTAAAGCCCGAAGCGCGTTCTGTGTTTATCCAGCGTTACGGCAATCAGAGACCGGTGCAGCAGATCGCCGACCTGTACGGACTGTCCGAGAGCAAGGTCAAGGTCACGCTGCTGCGGACGCGCAAAAAGCTGCGCGCATACCTGAAAAAGGAGGGCTTATTATGAAGGAACAGGAGCTTCTGCACGCCATTCAGCATGCCGACCGGCAGTATTACGAAGAGGCGGAGCAGCGAATCACTCATCGGAGGGAGCACACTATGAAGCATACAGTGATCACCAGAGTATTTTCCGGCACAGCCGCGGCGGCGGTGCTCGGCGTCACCGTCTTTTACGGCGCGAAATATCTCAACAGTCAGCCGATCGTCAACACCGTTCCCGGGAGCGCCGCATCGCAGGCGATGGAAGAGACCGAGCGCGTCACAGGCAGCCCGAATTTCCTCGGCGGGCACGGCACGGTGCATTATTCCGCCGCAGAGGCGAATATCATGTACGACAGCGATAACTGGTATTTTTCGCCGTACTGGTCTGCTGCACGAAATGCGGACACGGCGAATGCCGTCCTGCAGAAAACTGCGTATTACGGCAGCGGCGACCTGATCGGCCGGACCGGGCAGCCGGTCACAGACGACCTCGGCGCGGAGGTCATGCCGCAGGAAGCGACAGGCGATCTGCTCGGCGCACATGAGCTCTTTCTCGCGGACAGCTTCGGCAGCGGGATGTATGCCTACGATACCGAGACCGGCGTCATCAGCAGCGTTGCCGAGGACGGCACAAAGACCCCGCTGAACACGGCGGAATACCGGAAATGGCAGGAGACGGGCGCGGCGCAGGAATACCGGACCAATCTCAGCGAGCTTGCAAAGCTGACCGACACCAAGTATTTCGTCGAGGGCTATCATCTGACGCGGGAGGGGAATTCCGCGCAGAGCTTCTGGCAGATTTTTGACACGGCTGCCGGCACCGCGGTCGGCGGCGATCAGGATATGATCGGCTATGACAGCATCTTCTCCGACGGGAACGCGGGCATCTACGCGGTCATGTGGAACGACGCGGCAGAGCGCTACGCGGTCGCGCATATCACCGAGGAAAAGGTCGAATTTGTGCTCGACGAATATGCGCGCTCCTGCGGCTGGTATGTGTACGGGAACTGCATCTACTACCGCATTCCCGAGGACGACAGCCAGACGGACAGAGTGCCCGATTTCTACTGCTACAACATGGAGACGAAGGAAACCGCGGTCGTGCTGGAAAACTGCGGCTTTGACATCACGGTCTTTACCGGCGACAGAGTGTATGCGCAGATCGGCGCCGATGAGGACGAGCACACGGTCCACATTGCGTCCTTCAATCCCGATCTGACCGACCGGAAGGACATCACGTTCAGCATTGCGGAATTCACGCAGAACACCGTCGGCTACACCTATCTGAAGGACTTTTGCGGCGACTGCCTGATTTTCGAGGCGCCCGTCCGCATCGACGGCGCGCAGCTCAGCGACGAGCCGTCCGAGTACGGCATTGCTGTTGCAGCCGACCCGGGCTTCCTGCTCTATCACCTGAGTGACGGCACTGTGCAGTGTGTCCGACCGGAGTGATGTGCTGAGCGGCATTGAGAAAACTGCATCAAATGACAAACGCTCCTGCGATCATGCGGGAGCGTTTTTCTGTGGGTGCTCCGGAGCCTGACTAAACGCTGATTCCGGGAAACCGCGCCGGTCGTTGCGCGGCTGCGAAGATGACAAAACTGTAAGATTCAGATAATGTCACTGTCATATAGGCGTGCTATAATGAGGGCAAAAGCACGGGAGGTGCCGTTATGGAATTATTGAAGGTCGAACATCTCTGCAAGGTTTACGGAACAGGCGAAAACGAGGTCAAGGCGGTCGACGGTGTGTCGTTCAGCGTGCCGAAGGGACAGATGGTCGCGATCGTCGGTGCCAGCGGCTCGGGCAAATCGACGCTGCTGCACATGATCGGTGCGGTCGACCGCCCGACCTCCGGCAAGATCTGGCTCGACGGGCAGGATGTTTTCCGGCAGAACAACCGCGAGCTTGCGATCTTCCGCAGACGGCAGGTCGGGCTGATCTATCAGTTCTACAATCTGATCCCCGTTCTGACTGCCGAGGAGAACATCACGCTCCCGGTGCTGATGGACGGCAGAAAGCCCGACCCGGCGCATCTCGAAACAATACTGGATATGCTCGGGCTGAAGGGGCGCAGAAACCATCTGCCCTCGCAGATGTCGGGCGGTCAGCAGCAGCGGGTGTCCATCGGCAGGGCGATTTTCACATCGCCGCAGGTGATTCTCGCGGACGAGCCGACGGGCAACCTCGACAGCCGGAACAGTGCCGAGATCATGGAGCTGTTCCGCCGCTCGAACCGTGAGCTGAAGCAGACCATTCTCATCATCACGCACGATGAGAGCATCGCCGAGCAGTGCGACCGCATCATCGTGCTGCGCGACGGCAAAATCATTTCCGATGAAGCAAACGCTGCCGCAGAGGAGGCTGACCGCAATGAGATATGAGAGCCTGTTGGCGTCCCGCTATATCAGAGCGCAGAAGCGGCAGTCGGTCTTCACCTGTGTCAGCATCATCGCCGCCGTGGCGGTCATCACGATGATCTTTATTCTGTACAGCGTCAGCATCAGCTGTTTCAGGAATACCGTTTACAGCAGCGCGCCCTGTCATCTCACGGTCAGCGGTCTGACGGAGACGCAGGGCGAGGCGCTCGGGAGCGCGGAGCATGTGCGGTCGCTCAAGCTCGCACGGGAGCAGGACGGCACCGTGACGGCAAGCATTCTGTTCGGGAGCGATATGGGCGACCGGGAGATCTGGATTCAGGGGGTGCTGCGGCAGGTCGGCGCAGAGCATCTGTTCTATGAGATACCCCCGAAATATCAATGGAATGATGCGCTGATGAATCTCGACGGCATCGGCGACGGCGCACATCTGTTCAAGCTGCGCATCTTCTGCATCTTCTTCATCTTTGCGGTGCTGATCGCGTTTGCGCTGCGCCTGATCATCGACACGGCGTTTGAGGTCTCCTCCAAGGAGCGCGAGCGGCATTACGGCGTGCTGCAGTCGATCGGCGCGACGCCGGAGCAGATCGTCCGCATCATCACCTATGAGGGGCTGCGGCTCTGCGTGATCGCGATTCCGTTCGGGCTGATTGCAGGCATCGGGCTTGCCTATCTGATGTATCATGTGCTGCTGAGGGCAGGCATCTCCGAGCTCTTCCGCGGCATGACCGCTGCAAAAACGTCTCTGCCGTTTTCGGTCGATTTCAGAATGCTGCTCGTCGCGGCGGCGTTCGGCATCGTGTGGGTGTTTCTCTCGGCATACGGCGTCGGCATGCGCATCATCAAAAAAGCGCCGATGGAGGCGATCACCGCCCGCGCCAACCGTGTCGAAAGGGTCCGGAAGCGCACGCTCTCGGGTCTGCTGTTCGGCATATCGGGAAGCATTGCCGCACGCAACGCAAGGCGGCAGAAGAAGCGTTTCACGGTCACGGTGCTGACGCTGACGGTTTCGATCTCAATGTTTGCGCTGTTTTCGACACTGACGGAAACAGTCGAGCGCAGCATCAACGGCTATATCAAGGCTGAATTTTACGGCACAAACAAGGAGCCGCCGGATTTTGAAGTTCAGCTCGGCAATTTCGCAAAAGGCATCAGCATTGCTGATGCGGAAAAGGCGCTTGCAGACAGCGGTCTGTTTGAAAACATCGCTGTGCAGGTGAATCAAGAGCTTCTGTCGGCAGAAAATGAAACCCAGATACTTGTTTCTTATGTCAACAGGGAAGCATACACGCAGCAGTTCGGCGCGGATGCAGCTGTCAGCTATGATGAGCTGGTCAGCTCCGGCGGATATGTATATGCAAACTGCAAGGATTCCGCGCAGTATGCGGAAAGGCTGCAAAGCAGCGCGCTGGTGCTTTCAAGCATTTACAGAACTCTGCCGGAGGATGCAGACCTCGAAAACATGAATCCCGGGGATCTTTTCAGGAAATCGGAATCTGAGATAAAGGAGCATTCACTTGATATCCTCGGTTCGGTATCACCGAAAGATGAAAACGATCACTATTTTTCCTTGTACGGAGCCATCGAGACACATGAAAAGATCACAGCAGAATGGTTCGGTGTGTTTGACGGATTTGTGACTGCGGATTTTTCCTTTATCGGGAGCAGCGCAGACGGTTATCAGTACAATGCTGCGGATCTGAAAAAAGCAGAGGACTGGTTTCGGGAGCATTCGGATATTGTTTGCGCAATCGACGATGAAGGAACCCCTTTTGTGAATTTTTATGAAATCAAGTGGAAAACGCACAGTATTCTGGCAACACTCCGCGCGGGCGTGCTGATGCTGAATATCCTGCTTGCGCTGGCGGCGCTCATCAATCTGATGAACATCATCTCGACCGGCATCGCAAACCGCCGCAGCGAACTGGCATCGCTGCAATGCGTCGGCATGACCGACAAACAGCTTGACCGCATGGCAATCATCGAATGCCTGCAGTTTGCGGGCGCGGCGGCGATTCTCTCCGCGCTGATCTGCGCTGTCATCATCTTCGGCGTTGAGTTCGGGCTGACTGCGCTCATCCGCGAATCGTTCGTGGACGAGCGCGAAGAGACCCAAAAAATGCTGATCAGCCTTGTCCGCATCGACCGCATCGCGCCGTTTGTGCGCATCGGTCTGGCTGCGCTGGCGGTATTTGCGGCGGGCTGTGTGACCTCGCTTGTGATGCTGCGGCGGCAGCGCTCCGACAGCCTCTCCGATCAGATTCGCGGCTCGGAAATGCAGCTTGACACAAAACAGTCGCATATTCTGCGAAACAGTGTCATTGCGGTCGCGGCTGCATTTGTCCTCGTGATCGCAGGGCTGCGCATCTACAGCGTCACAGCATATCATCACGACCGGAACGCATACGCAAAGGCAGGCTATCTCCATCTCGTGGACGGCGCGGACAACAAAATCAATGTCTACAGCACCGGCGCGGAGCACGGCAGGCATACGATCGTCGGGCTTGCCGGACAGGGTGTGAACTGTTTCCCGCTCATTACGGAGCAGCTGAATGCGCGGCTCGGCAAGGAGAATACGCTCGTCTATCCCGACCGCGCAGGCTACGGCTTCAGCGATGATTCCTGCAGAAGTCAGTCGCTCGGACAGGTCGTGGAGGATTACCGCGCCGGACTGAAACACGCAGGCTTTTCGGCGCCCTATGTGCTGATGGGGCATTCCTACGGCAGCTTTTATGCGCTCTGGTGGCAGATGAAATATCCCGACGAGGTCGAGGCAATCATCTTTTTAGACGGCACATGGCTTGCGAAAAACGACCGCTGGGAAACCTATACCCCCGAGGAATTCCCGGAGGGCGCTGCGGGGACCATCGTCCGCAGAATGGCGCTGCGCACATGGCTCGGGCTCGACCGGCTGTTCCCGGAGGAGGAAAACACCGACGGCACATACGGCAAGGCGCTCTTCTCCGCTGAGACGCTCGCACTCTGGAAGCGCTGCGAAAACCGTTCCAACACCGCTGCGTATCTCTCCGAGGCGATGCACGAGCCCGACGCTGCCGCCGCGCTGCGGGAAATCCTGAAGCCGACCGGCACCCCGAAGCTCTACTTCTCCACGATGCCGACCTGCGAAGCGGATATCCGCGAATTGCTGGAATTCCAGAATGCAGATATCAGAGCCTCCGGCAATACGCCGAAGCTGGACCCCGAGGCTGCGGCAAAATCCGAGTGGGCGCGCGACGGCTGGGAATATCAGGATATTTACGAAAATACACTAAAGCCGTTTCTGGAGCGCTGCGGGAATTGCAGGCTGAAATCCGTCGGCGGCGACCACGGCATTTTCTATGCACAGAAGCCCGATGCAGTCGCGGATGAAATTGAACAGTTTTTCGCCGAAATCCATTGACATTTCGCGGCGGGCATTGTGTCCGCCGCTTGCTTTTATCCGTATTTCATGCTATAATGAAACCGTCGCGGGAGGTGAACGCAATGCCGAAGATTATGCTGGTCGAGGACGACGAACAGCTCGCAGCTTTTCTGATGCGGTTTCTGAATTCCGAGGGCTATTCCACGGATTATGCAGCCGGACAGAAGGACGCGCTGCGCCTGTTTGCGGAAAACACATATGACTGTGTGCTGCTCGATATCTCCCTGAAGGACGGCAGCGGCTATTCGGTCTGTGCGGCGATCAAGGCGCAGAACGACACGCCCGTCATTTTCATCACGGCATCGGCGGACGAAGCCTGCACCGTTGCGGGCTTTGAGATCGGCGCGGATGACTACATCGGGAAACCGTTCGGCACCAGAGAGCTGCTTGCCCGCATGAAAAATGTCATGCGCAGGCATCAGAAATCCTCGCCGCTGCTGCAGTGCAGAAATGTCACGATCGACCCGATCAAGGGCATCGTGCGGAAAAACGGGCAGGAGCTTTCCATGTCCGCGCTGGAATACCGTCTGCTGCTGGTGTTCTTCTCCAACAAAAACCAGATGCTCTCGCGCGACCGGCTCGCGGAGGAGCTCTGGTCGCTGACGAAGGAGTTTATCTCGGACAATACGCTGAGCGTCTATATCCGCCGGCTGCGCGAGAAGATCGAGGACGATGCGCAGAATCCGCAGATGATCGTCACGGTCAGAGGGCTCGGCTACAAGGCGGTGGATGAATGAGAGACAAAAAGCGCAGGCTGATTCATGTGCTCCTGACTGCCGCGCTGGCGGTTCCCTGCCTGTTTTTCAGCATTCCGTGCGCAGTGACGGCGGCTGTCGCTTCGACGGCGTTTCTGATCTTCTATGAATGGATTTTCGCGGGGCGGCGTGAAACGGTGATGAAGCTGTGCGATGACATCGACCGCATTCTGCGAAGCGATGACATCATATCATTTGACGAATACAGGGAGGGCGAGCTGAGCGTGCTCTCCGCGGAGATCCACAAAGTGACGATCCGCCTGCGCGAGCAGAATGCAGAGCTGCAGCGCGAAAAGCAGTTTGCCAAGGAAGCGCTGGAGGATATTTCCCATCAGCTCCGGACGCCGCTGACCTCGGTCATGATGATCCTCGGACTGATGCGCTCCTCCGACCTGACAGACGAGGAGCGCGTGGAGTATATGCGCGACCTGTATGAGCTGCTCGCGCGCATGAAATGGCTGATCGAGACGATGCTGAGCCTGTCGCGGATCGAGGCGGATGCGGTCAGACTGGCAAGGGAGCCCGTTTCCTGCCGCGCGCTGATCGGGCAGGCGGTCGAAACGGTGTCGGTCGCGGCGGAGCTCAAGGGCGTGGAGATCAGGACGGAGACCGAAGGCGAGCCCGAATTGCTCGTCGATCTGCATTACACCTCCGAGGCGGTCGTCAATCTGCTGAAAAATGCGATCGAGCATACGCCCGAGGGCGGCACGGTCACGGTCGCTGCAAGGGGCAGCAGCATCTCCGCCGAAATCACGATCTCCGACACGGGGGAGGGGATTCCCGAACAGGAGCTGCCGCATATTTTCGAGCGCTTTTACCGTTCCTCTGCGTACACCAAAAACGGCTTCGGCATCGGGCTGGCGTTTGCAAAGAAGGTCATCACTGCGCAGGACGGGAGCCTGAAAGCCGCAAACCGCAAGCCGCACGGCGCGGTCTTTGCGATCCGCTTCTACAAAGCCGCAATATAAAACAGGCAGATGCCCGTCCGACGGAGCATCTGCCTGTTCTGTTTCACTGCCCGCCCGGTCTTCGGGCGCTGCGGGGGTTTTTCGCTCAGAACCGGATTCTGAGCCAGCATTCCAGCTGCTCCTGTTCGATGATCGTTTTGGCAGCGGCAGCCGTCAGCTGATCCGTCAGGACACAGGGCGTATGCTCCGCGGCAGCCAGCAGCGCGGAGACCGGCGTTTCCAGACGGAGGGCTTTCCGGATTTTCAGCATCGTTTTTGCCTTGTTCTCCGGGCATTTCACAAGAATGACCTGCACCCGCGCCGACCAGTCCGTGACGTCCTGCTTCTCCTGCGAAAAGGAATGTCCGTTCTCGTACCATTTCGCGAAGCTCTGCATGTGCGCGGGCTTTGCAGTGCCGATCGCGCCCTGCTCCAGAAAGCCGAAGGTCTTTGTGCTGCTGCCGGACCGCATGACCAGCTCGCAATCGCCGTTGTCGTTGCCGATGGGGATCAGCTCCGGCGCATATTCTGCAAATTCCAGCGTGACGTAGCGCTCCGCGATCGCATCAATATCATACAGTATGCCGTCATCGAACTGCATGTCACGCCCTGCAAGCAGGAATTCGCGGTATACCGCCGGAATGACGATATGCAGTCTGCTTTCGGTTTCAGAAATCTTCCGTTCGATCTGTTCCATACGCTCCTCCGCTCGGTGTAATCAGTCTTTCTGTGCTTTCAGCCTGTTCTTTGCTCCGCATATTTGCTTTCACCCGTGCGCGCAGCGTTTTTCGCGCTTCTGTTTTACCGCTTCTGCGCCGGCTTGTACAGGGGGGAGGGTTCCGGTATGCGGAATCAGGTCTTTCTTCTATTATAGTGAATGATTTCGCTGCTGTCAATCCTGAATGTGATTTTTGTCCGGGCTCCGCACATCGGGGAGCGAAAAATGCCGGGGAAGGAACAGTTCACAGCCGAAATGCTGCGGCGCGCTTTCGTGCAAACAGGTGACGATCGCACGGTACAGAGAGGACAAAAAGATATTGTGCCCGCGCAGAGAATGTGATATAATGAAAAACAGGGAAACGCGGATTGATTCGCATTGCGGACGGCGTGTTTCCCGACGGAAAGCGCAGCCGACTGCGCAAACGGCTCAGAGAAAAAGGGCGAGGGGGATTCCCGATGAAAAAGCTGAAAAAAACCGCCGCCGTGCTGACCGCGTGCGGTCTGCTGCTGAACGGCGCGTCCGTGCGGCAGGCGGAAGCGGCGGAGACCGTGACCTTCTCGGGGCTCACGGGGCTGCCGTTTCCAAACGGCGACCCCTTCAAGGGCGTCGACGTGTCCTCGGTCATTTCGCTCGAAAACAGCGGCGTGAAATTCTACGACCGCAGCGGCAAAGAGCAGGATCTGTTCGTCACGCTGAAAGCGGCGGGCGTCAACACCGTGCGCGTGCGCGTGTGGAATGACCCGTACAATTCCGCGACCGGCGAGAACTACGGCGGCGGCATCTGCGACCAGAAGGTTGCGGTGCAGATCGCAAGGCGCTGCGCCGATGCCGGTCTGAAGCTGCTGGTCGATTTCCACTATTCGGATTTCTGGGCGGACCCGGGCAAGCAGAAGGCGCCGAAGGCATGGGCAAATTATTCGGTGCAGCAGAAGGCGGATGCGATCTACGGCTTCACGCTCGACACCCTGAAACAGATCGGTGCGGCAGGCGCGGATATCGCGATGGTGCAGGTCGGCAACGAGACCACGACCGGCATGTGCGGCGTTCTGCTCAGCGAATATAACTGGAGCGACGAGGGCTGGTCGGCACTCGCATCGCTCTTCAACGCGGGTGCCCGCGCGGTGCGTGCCTACAGCCGCGATACGCTGGTCGCGCTGCACTTCACCGATCCCGAGAAGTCCTCGAATATGGCATATCTCGCAAAAATGCTCAGTCAGAACAATGTCGACTACGACGTCTTTGCGACCTCCTACTACCCCTACTGGCACGGCACGCTCGCGAATCTCACAAGCGTGCTGACCTCCGTCGCGCAGACCTACGGCAAAAGGGTCATGGTCGCGGAGACCTCATGGGTGCGCACGCTCGAGGAGAGCGACGGCTTTGTCAACACGATCGGCTCGGCGGATGCGATGGGCGACTATGTCTCCTACGCGGTCAGCGTCGACGGGCAGAGCGCGTTTCTGCACGACCTCTTCACGGCGGTCGCCGCAGTGCCGGACGGCATGGGCATCGGCGTGTTTTACTGGGAGCCCGCGTGGCTTCCGGTCGGGAGCAGCTGGGCGTCGAATCAGGCGCTCTGGAACGCCTTCGGCTCCGGCTGGGCGAATGCGTCTGCCGCAGAATACGATTCCTCCGCGGGCGAAAGGTACGGCGGCAGCTGCGTGGACAATGAATCGCTGTTCAGCACCGGCGGCGTTCCGCTCGATTCGCTGTATGTGTTCGGCACCGTGCACGGCGACGGCAGCGGCAGCACGGCGGAATACGGCGGCAATCTGCTGCGCAATCCGGGCTTTGAGGCGGACGGCGGCTGGTCGGATTCGCCGACGGGCTGGAGCCTCCGCGGCACGGCGGACGGGCATTTCGGTGTCCGCGCCGAGGATGCCCGCGTGGGCAGCTATGCCCTGCACTGGTATTCGGAGGGGGCATTCTCCGGCAGCACGGCAAGCACCTCGGTGACGGTCACAGAGAGCGGCACCTACCGCTGTGCGGTCCATGTTCAGGCGGATGAATCCGGCACCTGCACGCTGACCGTGCAGACCTCCGGCGGCAAGCGGGAGACCGTCACCGCAAAGGGGAGCGGCTGGGCTGCGTGGTCTGAGCCCGCCGTTACGGTCGACGCGAACGCGGGGGAGACCGTCACCGTGACCGTGACCGTTTCCGGCGGCGCGGGCAGCTACGGCTCGGTCGACGACTGCACCGTCAGCCGCGTGACGGAGCCCGGGAACCCGACAGTCCGGTTTGACCGCGACGATGTGACGCTCCATCTGCACGGGCGCGGCGCTGTCCGCGCAGACCGCAGCGACGCGGAGCTCCGCAGCAGCAATGAGTCGGTGGTGTCGGTCGACAGAGACGGCAATCTGACCGCAGTCGGCGAGGGCACGGCGGAGATCACCGCGTGGATCGGCGGCAGAGAGGCGGGCAGAATGACGGTGACCGTGCTCGGCATGCGCCGCGGCGACCTCAACCGCGACGGCGAAGCAGACAGGCTCGATGCGCATGTTCTGGTGGGGTATCTGCTGAACGAGAGCAGGCTCGATGCTGAGCTCGGCGAGCAGGCAGACCTCAACGGCGACGGAAAGATCAACGCCGTCGACCTGACGCTGCTGAAGCGCAGCATTCTCGCAGAGCGCAGTGCAGCACCTGCGCCGGGCTCCCCGCACGGTCACGCGGGCAAACGGAACTGAACGAAAAGACCGGCACGAAGCGGATTCGCGCCGGTCAAGTTTGTTGCCAAAGGGATTTCCGGCGGACAGCCGGGAGAAGGAGCGATCGGCATGAGCAAGAGTATTCTGGAATTCGGCGCTGCGGGCGACGGCGTCACCGACTGCACCGGCGCACTGATGCAGGCTGCCTGCTGTCAGGACACGGTGTTCTTCCCGGAGGGCATCTATATCATCACGCGCCAGATCAACACCGGCAGGACACTGCGATGGATCGGCGAGGGCGCAGGCAGCATCATCCGGCTGCTCCCGAAATACTTTGAAAACCCGGAGCGATACAAGAACCGGACGGTATACAACACCACCATGCTGAGAATGGAGAACGGTGCGCATTTTGAGCTCCGCAGCCTGACTTTGGATGCAAACAAGGACGCCTTTGCGGCGGCGCTGCTGCCGGAGAAGGATACCGATTCTCCCGACGGCGAGCTCACACGGCGCAACGACCATATCGTCTGCATTGAGGTGTTCGGCGCGGAGCGGCTCATCATCGACGGGTGCACGGTCAAAAATGCGATCATCGAGGGCGCCTATATCGAGCGCACCGCCGACATCTGCATCACGCGCAGCGATTTCTCCGGCAACGGGTTTCCGCTTGACGATGCCAGCGGGCTGCACATTCTGGGCGGCTACCCGGAGGCGCCGTCCATCCGGGTCTCCGACTGCAGATTTCACGGGAACGGCTTCAACGGTCTGCTGCTCAACAATGTCTACGGCGCCGCGGTGCAGAATATCTCCTGCTGCAAAAACGGCTACGACGGTGTTGCGCTGTGGAACGGCTCGGGCAGATGCATGCTGTCAAACGTGTTCTGCGAGGGGAACCGCGCGGGCATCTGCTTCCGCGGCGACGATCACGGCTGGGAAGCGGACAGCCCCCGCCCCGGGGAAGCCGAGCGCTGCCGGAGCACGGAAAATACCGTTCACGGGCTGATCACGCTGCAGAACCGCAGCGGCATCATGTGGGGCTGTGCGCAGCATATTTTTCTGTACGGCTGGGTGTGCCGCGACAGCTATGCACACGAGCTGTTCTTCCGGCAGCCCGGCGGAGACGTCACCTGCAGCATTTACGGCGCGCACCTGACGCCGCAGGAGGGCATGATTCTGGACCGCAGCGATGCCCCGGAGGCGTTTCATGCGGAGATGCGCTGAACCGAGTGAGAAATGCGCAGAGCAGGGAGGAGGAAGCAGGGAGGAGGTAGGAGGTCAAGTTAGCAGTTAGGAGTGAGGAGTTGTTCCGTTCATCCCCTGCCCTGAAGGTTTGTCCAAAAATGAAATTGTCCCAATAATAAAAAAGGGGGCTTGACAAACCGCGGATTCTGTGGTATAATATATGCACGCTGAAAGGCGTCATTGCATAAGGAATGGAGAATCAAATCTGTAAATCATGACGGGCGAAGTATGCCCGGTCGATGGTTTGCTGATTTGATTCCCCATTCCTTTTTTCTTTTTTTGGCACCTTGAAAACTGCATATTCAGACGCTGACCACGCCGCGGACAGTGTGCATGGCGGGCTTTCTGCCCGGCGCGCCCACGGCTGAAATTCTGCACAGCAGAAGCGAATCAGATGCTCTGAACCGAATGAAGCTGCGAACCTTTTAAGGAGATGATAGTATGAAGAATTTGTATCCGGATTATCCGCACGGCACTGTCACGGCGGTGAAGCTCGACCGCCTGTTCCTCACCGAGCCCAAAAGACCGCTTTCGGAGCGGCTCTCCTCCCGGCTGGTCAGGTGCGCCTCGATGCTGGAGGAGGGCGAATTCCTCGGCTGGCAGATGACCGTTCCGCAGAAGGGGCTGATCGGCTGCACGCTGTTCAGCACGGGTTCTGTCAGCGTCGGGGACCTTGCATGGGCGGCGGAGCACACCGGCAGGATCAAGCCGCCCGGCAGCGTAAAGCAGCTTCCCGCGATGACGGTGCTCTGTACACTGACGCTCCCGGCTTTGGAGGCTGCCGATGCAGGCGCCGCGATCGGCTTCGGCGCGCAGCAGGTACCCCGCACATCGGACAGTGCTGCTGCGCTTCCCAACTGCTATTCTGCGCAGTTTGCAGAGCTGGTCGCGGCGCTGCGCACCGCGGGCGGCGTGCTCCGCGTTACGGTCGGTCCCGCGGATTCAGCGTCACAGCAGCGCTGCCGGAAAGCCGTGCAGCGGGTCTGGTCTCCCTGCGAGATACCCGTGAATGACTACATCGGCACACCGGTGCGCATGCGCGTGCTGCTGCTTCTGCCGGGTGCGCCCTCGCTCCGGCTGCGCACGGTGCTGAATGCCGCGATTCCCGAAGCAAGGCTGCACTGCATCGGCAGCACGGAGCAGGCAGATGCCGCCGCGCTCTGGGATGCCCCCCTGCGGGATGCCCCGACCCTGCCCGATTACGCTGCCCGCATCCTCATGCTCGAGCCGGAGCTGCACCGCCCGATCGTCGGCATGAACATCTGCCGCGATGCCGTGAAGAAGATTCCGGCAAGCCACAGAAATCCGAAGGACAGGCGTGCGGTCACCCTCGGCAGAGCGACCGACACCGCCGGGACGCGCCGCAGCATCACCGTCGGCACGGCCGATCTGCAGCGCCACTATCAGATCGTCGGGCAGACCGGCACCGGCAAATCCACACTGCTCACGACGGTGATCCTCAGCGCGATCGCGCAGGGGCACGGGCTGACCTTCTTTGACCCGCACGGCACGACGGTCGACACGGTGCTGCGGGCGCTTCCGGCGAAGTATGCCGACCGCGTGCGCGTTGTGCGGCTCGGCGACGCGGAGAACCCGGTGCCGCTGAACATCTGGGACAGCGGCGACCCCGTGCAGGAGGAGCGGAATATCTCCGACCTGTGCGAGCTCTTCGGCGACCTCTTCAACCCGCCGGGCATGGTGTTCGTCGGTCCGCGCTATGAGCGCTGGCTGACCGCATTTGCAAAGGCGTCCCTTGCGCTGCTCGGCAAGCGGGCATCGCTGGAGAGCATCGCGGTGCTCTCGCAGAGTCAGGAGAACATGAACATGCTCTGCGCCGCGATCAAAGCCGCCTGCCCGGAGGTCGCCGAGACCATCCGGCAGGAATACTGCATGGACAACAGCCGCGATTTCCACAACGACCTCGGCTGGTATCTCTGCAAATTCCAGCGGCTGACGTCCGTCGTGCAGCTCCGCAAAACGCTCGGCGCCGGCACCAACGCACTGGATTTCCCGCATACGGTCGACACCGATACCGTCACGCTGATCGATCTGGCGACCCCGGTCATCGGCACGGCAGCCGCAAGAATCGCGGGGACGCTGATCATGATGAAGCTGTGGAATGCGGTGACGGCGCGGAAGGAACGCACGCGCACGCATATGGTGATCGTGGATGAGGCTGCGCTGTTCCAGACAAACCCGATGCCGCGCATGCTGGCGGAATCGCGCAAATTCGGGATCGCAATGGTGCTGTGTCACCAGCACACCGGGCAGCTTTCCGCAGAGATTCGCGATGCGCTGGAGGCAAATTCCGCGAATTTCAGCGCGTTCCGGCTGTCCCCGGCGGATGCGGCAGCGGCATCTCTCCGGTTCGACCGCGAGGGGCTGCAGACATTTCTCGCGCGGCAGGATGCATTTCAGGCAGTGACCACACTCAGCATTGACGGGCAGCAGACGGAGCCGTTCACGCTGGAGACCGTTCCGCCGCACATGCAGAAAAACGGCGAAGCGATCGCCGCAATGATCGAGGAGCGGAGCCGCGCACAGCTGGTCGAGCCCTACCGTGCACAGCGTGCGCTGACACCGGCGGAGATCCTCGGCTTTCTGAAGCATCCCGAGCTGATCATGCAGCCCGACTGGCTGCACGAGTGGAAGCGCAGACGCAGCAGTCTGAAGCAAGCAGGATAAGCTGCAAGCAGATTAGGGTGTGTTGACACAATAATAATGTGCGGATTTTTGAGATGATTTTGTTCCGTTCAAGGCAAAAATCCGCAGGCGGGCTGTCGCATGTTTGCAGGCAAACTGCGCAGTTCCGCTATGCGGAACATGCGCCCGGCAAGGTTTTTTAACGACGAACGGGGCAAAATCAGCCAAAAAGACGTGCGTTAGGCTTCGTGTCAACACACCCTAAAAAGCAAGCATGATAAAGGAGGAAAGAATATGTCTGTTCAGGCATTTGATGCATCGGAGATTCGGAGGATGGGCGTTTCCTTTGAGACGGAGGAGGAGACGGTGCTGTTTCTCAGCGTGCTCTCGGAGGAGCTGCAAAGACGGATCGACCGGACCGGCATCCTTCCGGAAGTCTTTGACCCGCTCCCTGCGGACGACCCGGACGATGACATGCTGCTGTGTGATCCCGAGATGAGCCGTACAGAGCTCAGTGCCGTCACGGAACGCTGCAGAGCGGCGCTGCGGCGGGAGATCATGCAGTATCGCGGTCAGATCGCCGGTTGCCTGCCCGGGCTGCCGGATGAGCTGCTGCAGACGGAGATCGAGGCGCTGGAGCTCTCAATCAGGAGCTTCAACTGTCTCAAGCGCGCCGGGATCAATACGCTCGCGGATATTCTCGCGCACGGCGAGCTCAGCGATATCCGGAATATCGGCAGGAGGGGCGTGGACGAGGTCGAAGAGAAGCTCCGCAGTCTTGGCTTGTAACAGCAGAGTGCAGGGGAGGAGTGCGGGGACGGATTCCCCGCGAACATGTGCTGTAAACAAACTGAGAGGGAGCCCCGAAACGGGACTCCCTCATTCTTCAGATCATGTGTCTCCGGCGGCTCCGCCGGGATGAACGCCGCACGAAAGCAGCGCCTCATGTGCTGCGTGCGCTTCTCACTTGTCGATCCAGCCGACATAGCCGTCCGCATACTGACTGTCCGTGATCGGCGTATAGCGGGTCTGGTCGGAGCCGATATCGTCGAGGAAGCCGTTATAGGCGCGGTAGATATTGCCGGTGTCGTTGTCATAGACGCGCTCATATTCGCCGATCATATCGGAGCGCTTTTCCTGAATGATCGTGTCCTGCGTCATGCGCTCCTCGAATGCCTCCATGACCGGGTCGGTGTCATTGGTATTGGAGACCGGCTCCTGCCGGCTTCCGATGCGCTGCATCATTTCCTGCCAGTAGTAGTCGGTGTAGGTGAAGGACTGCGCGATCTCCCGCAGCACGGGCTGCCAGTTGACCAGCTCGCCGCGCGGCGCATATTCCGTGAAAATGCCGTTGATCTCCCACATCGCGTAATTGTAGCCGCCCGTGAGGATCAGATCGGGTGCCTCCATGATGACCGCAGAATAGATGCCCTCGCCCTCAACACCGTTTTCCGAGAAGACCGCATAGAGCGACCGGTAATCCCAGATCGCCTTGTCCCTGCGGAGCGATTGGAGCATGTCCTTGTTCGCCGGCACGCAGGAATTCTGCACGGTGAAATAATCGGTCGTGTTCGCGAACATCTTGCCGAAGAGCTCCTCGACCGTCCCCTTCTCCAGATAGAAGCTCTGCCCCAGCAGCTCGCTCACCTGCTTCGATTTCGCGGCACTCAGGTGGTCGGTGTTGGACAGCCCGAGGATCGAACCGTCGCCCGCCTGTGCCTGCCACACCAGAGCCTCGGAATTGCCCTTCCACTGCACATCCCAGCCCTGCGGCACCTTCAGCGTGAAGTAGACGCTCTGATACTGCGTCCACTGCACATCGGTCCATGCCGCATTCCGGACCGTGTAGCTCGGGGTCTGCGGGATGAGGTCCGCCGTCGTTTCGCCCTCCCACACATCCTCCGAGCTGTCATCCGGGGCGGTCGCTTCGGTGCGGTCGGTCCCTTCGGTCTCTGTCAGATCGGTCGTCTGCTCCGGCGCTGCCGTTGTCGTCGTTTCCGTGCTCCCCGCCGGGCTGTCCGCAGGCGAATCCGCCGGACTGCTGCAGCCGGTGCACAGATACACCGTCATGCAGGCGAGCAAGCCTGCCAGCTTTTGTTTCATCCTATGTACCTCCGAATATGTGCTCACTTTCCGAGCTGCTTGAGGATCGCGCGCAGATCGACAAGCGTCACAACGCCGTCGCCGTCATAATCGAGATCGGCATCCAGCGCCTGTGCGGTCTGTGCCTGCATTGCCTCGTCCTCGCCGATCAGCTGTGTCAGCAGCACGGCATCGGAGAGCGTGACATCGCCGTCGCCGTTCGCATCGCCGATCGCGGGCGCCGGAAGCTCCTCGACGGTCTCTCCGGTCACCTTCACCGACTGCGCAGAGAAGGTCAGATTGCTGAATTTCGCCGTATAAATGATGGATTTGCCTTCTTTTCGGCTGCTGATTTTGCCCTCTTCTTCAATGGTATGGCTGTCATCGTGCTCGCAGACTGACACCGCAGAGCAGACGGAACAACCCTCATTCCATGTGTAGGTCGGCTCGCCGTAGCTGTGACCGATCGCCGGAAGGATCTCCATATCATCAATATGGGTCACGCCGGGCATGATCAGCCCGCTGCCCAGCTTGTAGACCTCCTCGCAGCGGATGCACTTCATGCCGGTATAGCCGTCCTCGGTGCAGGTCGGCTCGACTGTGACTCTCTCGGTGAAGGCATGCCCGAGCGCCGGGAATTCCTGATAGTAGGTGTGACCGCAGACGCAGATTCCGGAGATTGCGCCGGGTGTGGTGCAGGTCACGGGCACGCAGGCTGTATAGACGTAGGTGTGATCGAAGTCGTTGTCGGGGTTGTGCGTGACCGGCGGTTCATAGATTGTGTGGGTTTCGGTTCCGAACGTATTCTGAACCGTGACAATGGTATTGCCGTCCTCGTCGGTCTCGTAGCCGTTATAGCTGTCGGTTTCCGAGAAGTTCTCACGGTTTGTCAGGGCATACGCCAATGCTGCGCACGGATTGCCGTCCTCATCGGTCTCGGAATCGCTCACGAGCACAACGGTTTCGCAGTGGACAGAGCAGTTGCCGTTTTCCTGAGCGGTTGAGCCAAAGGCATAATCGCCGATAATCTTCACGCTCTGCGGGATATAGACCGATTTCAGGTTCATGCCGCTTGCGAAAGCGTATCTTCCGATGGCTTCCAGCGTAATCGGGAAATTCACATTCCGGATCGCAGTACAGCCGATGAAAGCCGAATCCTCGATCACGAGAGTCCCGTAGGGGATATTGAATTCTGAAATATTGCCGTCAGCAGCCGTCATGCTCATGCCCACCAGCTCCGAGCAGCCCATGAACGCCTTTTTGCCGATGCGCTTGATGCCTGCGGGCAGAACAATATGCGTCATTTTCTCATGTTTTGCAAAGGCATAGGGCGCAATGTCATCGACGCCCTCCGGCACGGTCACATACACAGAATCCTTGGTATACCAGAGAACCGACTTGCGGACGTCAAATTCCACCTGATATTCAGTCACCGCGCCTTCGATCTTTTCATTATAGCTGCTTGAATTCTTATCCGTTTTCGAGCTGATGTTGCTGTTGTACACGGAAGAGACTTGGTGCGTATCCGTGTCCGGATGAAGATAGTACAAAAACCCGTTGCTGAATACATATTTTGAGTTGTGAGAGATAAACTCCCTCAGCGAGGTGCAGCCGACAAATGTACCCTCTTGGATATAAGCAATATTTGCCGGGATTGTAATGGATTCGATTGTTTCGTTTCCTACGAAAGCACCGGCATGGATGCTGGTGACCTTTTTGCCTTCGATGGTGTTGGGAACCGAGACGGATTTGCTGTCGCCGACATAGCCAGTGATTGCAATTCTTCCGTATGTTTCGACATATTCAAAGCCGCCGAAGGTCTTGGTTTCCGCCGCATCGGTCACGATCTCCGGAATTGCAGCGTCCAGCGGAATCAAAGCCGAGGCGATTGCTGTCACAGCAGCACAGAGTACAGTTATAAGCCGTTTCGTTTTCATTGCAGATTCCTCCTTTTAGTTGGGTGTCAGAATATCATATCCGATCGGGACACTGCCCGGCGTTCCGAAATAAAGGCTGTCGCCGTTCTGCGCGACGGTATCGACCGAGGTCGGCACATGCAGCGTGGAGCCGTCGCCGAGCGCGTAGGAATTCTCGTCCTTGATGTATTCATCCCAAGCCTGCATCACGCGCTCCTGCGTTTCCATATCCGAGCTTGAGACAGGTGTGCCGCTCTTGCTGTAGTCGCCTGCGAGCTCCCGGATGCGCTCCTCGGTGCGGTATTCGATCATCGTGTTGAAGATCTGCCTTGCCACATAGGTTGCGGCAGAGAAGAAAGCCGCCGTAAAATAGCCGTTGGCAACGATGACCTCATAATCCGAATAATACTTGTCGAAGGATTCCCTGTCCTCGGCGATATAGCTGATGGAGCGGAGAATCTGCGACCATGTCTCTGTGACAGACAGCATGACCTTCGTGTAGGTATACTGATAAGCCGAGATTGCACAGCTGCACTCGCAGCAGCCTGTGCCGACCTGAAACTGCCGCCGTGCGAGCGTGCCCTCCGCACCGTAGCCTGTGATCTGGTAGCGGCTGTTCTCGATCGCGGTGTTGATGCCGTTTGTCGCGTAGACCTCGGTGAAGGCGTCGATATCCGCCTGCTGCTCCGCGGTAATCTCCAGATCGGCGATCAGCTCATAAGAGGGAAAGGAATTCTGAATAAAGGTGTCAATGAACACCGATGCGGTCATGTAGGGCTTCAGCGTGACGAAATTGGAGATATCGGCGCCGTAGCCGCGGTCGCTGCCCTCCTCGAAGATCAGAGGGGAATCAACGGTAACGACGGCTTTCCCGTCCGGGCTGACAAACTGTACGCTCTCCGCGCCGGGGTACGGATTGATCAGCCCCCATGTGCTTGTCATCTCCACGGTCCAGCCCTCCGGCAGAAGCCCCTGATAGGCGACGACCCCCGCATACTGATCGACCAGCCCGATCTGGCGGTAGAGTCTGCCCTCCGTCTGCAGCGGAGGGTCCGGCGGGGTGATTTCAGTGCCGTAGAGCAGCATGCGCTTGACCAGCGTCAGCTCCTTTGCATTGACCTTGCCGTCCCCGTCGATATCGGCATTTTCCGGCGCCAGAATCGTGACATTGTCATGCCCGAGCAGCCACCCCTGATAGATCACCGCATCGACGATCGTGATCTCGCCGTCGCCGTTGACATCGCCCGGCAGCGTGCCTGCCGCAGATACCGGCAGCCGAAGCAGTGAACAGCACATGGCAGCCGCTGTCAGTGCGGAAAACCGTTTTTTGCGATCCATATTGCCGCCTCCCTTTTGCATCAAACAAGCAGTCTGAATTCCGCGCATACCGGGTGCATGCATGCACCTGAACGCGCAATACCGATACTTATTATCAGTTTAGCACAACAGACAGATGCTGTCAACTATTCCCAATTAAAGTTCATAATTTGTTTACATTTTGGATGTATCGCACATATTTTCGCGGCGAAATCCGCGCAGACTGCCGACCGAAACCCGATTTTTCCTGAAAATATGTGCTTTTTCTGCGATGTGCACGAAATCTGTACAGAATGCTCAAAACATTTTTCGCATTGTTGGTACATTTCATGCTTCCTATCAATCACAATCCTATTGAAACAGCCGCCGGCAATGTGATATAATAGTATCAGACAGAAAGCCCCAAAGCGGGAGAAAGGCGCACGGGTCACAGAACGAGGCTGACCACCTCAGCCGCATGCACGGGAACCCCAAATACAATTCTCAATGCAGAAAGGATGCGAAATCATGACACATACAAAACCGCGATCACTTTTCACCAGACTGCTGAGCGGCATCTCAGCACTGGCAACGGCAGCGTTTGCACTGCCGGCGCTGCCGACGCTCACCGCGTCTGCGGGCGAGGCTTATGACCTTTCCATTGCAGGCGTGACTGTCCAGACGAGCAACATCGACGATGTGCTCGACAACGGCGCTTTCAGCTATGACCCCTACGAAAACGTGCTTCACATCAAGAAAAACTACACCTACTATGTCCCCAACAGGCACCTCATTACAAACTCTATCTCCGGACTGACAATTCAGGTCGACAATGACGCAATGCTGGAATGCTACGGTGAGTCGAGTTGTGTCATCAAAACAACGGAGAACATGACGGTCACCGGTCCGGGCACTCTGGATCTGCGTCAAGGCAGCGGCTACGATGCATTCAGCGTGTGCGGCGGAACCCTGACCCTCTTGGATGTGGATGTCAACATCACCGCAGACCGCTACGGCATCAACGGCACAGCCGATCTCAGCAGAAAACCGGCACTGGTCGTGAACTGCTCAAATGTGCATATCGCTGCCGGAGAATGCGGCATCCGGGACATGTCCGGCGGCGTCGACTTCTGGAGTTCTTTCGTCGCAGTGCCCGCGAACTATGCGATCTCAGGAGAAGGCACGCTCTATACATCCAGCGACTCCTACGAGCACTTCGCATGTGACGTGGATATTTTTGCCTCGTACTCTCTCATGGTCGGCGGGACCAGGGTCACGGGCAACAATGCCTCCGACATTTGCGGGGACGGCAAATTCTCCTTTATCCCCTCCACCAAAACACTGAATGTCTCCGGTGACTTTACCTCTTCATCCGACCATGCCATCTTCAGTACCTTGTCCGGTCTGACAATCAATGTGGAAGCGGATTCTACTCTGACGAGAGAAAATTCCATCTGCATGTATCTGATTGGCAATACGACAATCACCGGTCCGGGCAAGCTGACCGTGCGCGGCAAGTACGGCATTGTGATACAGGACGGCACGCTGTGGCTCACTGATGCGAATGTCGATGTGATCGCAAGCGACTTCGGCATCAGCGGTTCCGGGGAGTATGAAAACGAAGCCCTTGTGATCGAAAACAGCACCGTGCACGCACAGGGCGACATCAAGGGTGCAATCCGCGAATTTACCGGCGGCATCTCCCTGAGTAACGCATACATCAGTTACCCCGCAAGTGCATATATCGTCATGGACGATTCCGATGGTATACCTATTTGGTTCATCGGCACCAATTACGAAGAAAATGCGGAAAGAGCCGCAGAGGTCTCGATCGTTCCCGCAGTGCAGTATCCGCTGATTATCGGCGGAAGAACTGTCACAGAGACGAATAAGGACGACGTCTGGGGCAGCGGGCAATTCAGCTATGACCCCGACGGCAGGATTCTGTATGTGAACAAAAGCTTCCAATGCGATGAAACGGTCATTGACAATGTCGGCGTTGACGGTCTGATTATCTACACGGTAGATGACTGCACGCTGCAATCGAATGAGCATGACTGCCTTCTGCTCGAAAAGGACACCGTGATTACCGGTCCCGGCAAGCTGACCGTCTTGGGCAATTACGCAGCGATCTTTATTGAGAACGATTCCAACCTGACGGTCCTGAATACCAATCTGACGGTCTCCGGACAGGTCGGCATCGTCGGCGACGAGTATCACGATGTATACGACTCACTGACGGTCATCCATTCCAATCTGGATCTCTGGGGCGGCAACGGCGGCGCCTGCTATGACCTGACCGGCGGCTTCAATCTGATCGGCTGCACAGAGACCACCCAATCCGTCCAGAAGCCCGACGGCTTCTACGGCAGCAACAATTATCCGATAGCTGCGGTGAAGATCAGTGCGGCTGAGAACTATACTGCCTATCCGCTCTTCGTCTGCGGCGTAGAGGTCAATGAGTTCAATGCAGCCGACGTTCTCGGAAACGGCGCCTGCACATTCACCCCGGCGACCGCCACGCTTTCGGTCAAGGGCAATATGACAACATTCGGCAAATACGTCATCGAGAGTAAAAGCGGTGATCTGACCATCAGCATTGACGCAGATGTGACGCTGAAAACTCTCAATTCCGCAGACTGCATCTATCTGCACGGCGACGGGTCTGTCTACACCGTCACCGGCACCGGCAAACTGAATATCAATTCTGCGGATTACGGAATTTATCTCGCTGCGGCGGACTCCGTACTGATTCTCGACGGCATCAGCGGCAATATTACCGGAAGATATCGCGGCATCGGCTGTTCGGATGAACAGACTCTGCGAATCGTCAACTCGTCCTTCACGGTTTCCGCGAAAGATGATGGTTACACTGCGATTGACGACTTTGGCAATATTATACTTGAGGGCTGCGAGGTTATCGAAGGCTGTGCAGCGGACGGCAGGGTTTATAAATACGAATACGGCGGAGACGGCGAAGAGCTGATTATTGTCGATAAGTCTCCGGCACGCTATGCCGAAATTGATATCATAAAGCCGAATATCACCGAGCAGCCGCACAACCAGACCAACGTGCTCGGCTACACTGCAAAGTTCAGCGTGACCGCCGAGGGCGAGGGGCTCACCTATCAGTGGCAGATGAACAGCGGCAGCGGCTGGAAGAATTCCGGCGGCGACGGCGCGACCGCGAATACCCTGAGCATCCCGATCACCACCGGCAGAAACGGCAATAAGTACCGCTGCATCGTCACCAACGCTTACGGCGGAAAGGCGTACACGAAGGAAGTCATGCTCAAGGTCAAGACGAATATCACCGCACAGCCGCAGAGCGTTTCCGCTCCGATCGGCGAAGCGGCGAAATTCACCGTGACCGCATCGGGCGTGGGACTGACCTATCAGTGGCAGTACAACAAGGGCGACGGCTGGAAGACCTCCAACGCGACCGGCTCGAAGACCAACACCCTGACCATCAACACCGCAGCAGGCTACAACGGCTACCAGTACCGCTGCGTCATCAACAACACCAACAACCAGCCGCAGACCTCCTCGGCAGCAACGCTGAAGGTCAAGACGAAGATCACTGCACAGCCCGCAAGCCTGACCAAGGCGATCGGCGAAGCGGCAAAATTCACCGTCACAGCGACCGGCGTGGGTCTGACCTACCAGTGGCAGTACAACAAGGGCGACGGCTGGGCAACCTCCAACGCGACCGGCGCCAAGACAACGACGCTCACCATCAACACGGCAGCCGGCTACAACGGCTACAAGTACCGCTGCGTCATCACCGATGCCAACAGCGCAAAGACCTATTCGAGCGCGGCAACGCTGACCGTCAAGACGTCGATCACCGGGCAGCCCGCCAACGTCAGCGCGGCAGTCGGAACCGCTGCAAAGTTTACCGTGACCGCAGTCGGCGCAGGGCTGAAATA
>JAEELE010000046.1 GCA_016288755.1 Oscillospiraceae bacterium | reverse complement strand
GCCGGTGCCGAGCTTGATGCCGGTCAGACCGTGAATGATCTCGCAGAGGTTCTTTATCGCCACCATTCCCTTGGTACTCAGAACGCATACAAGAGCTTTCAGGCGGTTTCCGTATGTAACGGATCCGCTGATACCGGCAGGACGCTTTGCGGCTTCCTGTACGCCGCCGCAATTACATTCCATGATCTCGTATTTGACAGTTTCTTTTCTGATCTCTACATCAACAGTATAGCAGGTGTCGTGTATCTTTAATTTGCCGCAATGAGCTCTGTGAGGACAATTCGCGCAGTGGTGCGGATATACTGTTTCGACACGGTCGGGATTGTCAAGCATCATATGATGCCCCTTGTGCCCGGTCTGACCACCTGCTTTTCTGCCGCTCTTTTTCCGCTGGCTTTTCGGTGAAGGCTTTTCATAGCCGTCAGAAGACGGTGGTTTGCTGCTGTTGTGACTGTCTTTATGCAGCTGCTCTTCCAACTCCGCAATTCTGGCATTGGCTTTTTCGAGCTTAGCACTGGTCTCTTCCAATTTAATGGTCAGAACCTCAATCGTATGTTGTTGTGCCCTGACGGTTGCCATGAGTTCTTCTATCACTGTCATCCCTTTTCACCACCGCTATCTAGCTTTTTCTTCAGTATAGCACATTTTTCGGTGGCTGTAAATTGACAGAATCACAGTTTTTTGACTCTGAACTTTTGCTTTCAACATTGTGGGTTTTTCAGAGGGACTGAATAGTCACGCTGATATTATAACATATCCCATTAAACATTTCAATAGCACATTCAAAATTTAGACATTTTCGTGATTTTTGCATTCAAGAAAAGCAGCATCCGTTCAAGTAGCTGAATCGGATGCTGCTTACTATAATATTATTCTTTTACTGTATCAATAAGCGTTTCAGCAAGGTCAGATCAATCGCATTGAGTTTTCCGTCTGCATTCATATCCGCGACCGCTGCTTGTTCCGTGGTCAGTGTGCCGTCTGTCAGGAGAAACTTTTGCAGCATCACAACATCCGTAAGACTGCAAATGCCGTCTGCATTGATGTCGCCGATGACTGCTTCTGCCTGTTTCGCCGTGACTGCAACCGCATAATTGACGCAATTCGCCTGCGCCAATGCGCCGAGCGTGACGGTTTCATTCGCTGCAAAATCTCTGCGGTAGAGCTGATAGGTCACCTGCGGATCGCCGTCATCGGTGATCGTGTCCGCGGTCTGCTTCCAGTCGCCGAGCCATGCTGGAACATCGGTCACGCGGGTATCCAGCGCGATAAAAGCGGTAATATCCTCGCCCGCTGTAAACTGCGCCTCCGTATCGCCGTATTTCTTGGAATCGCACGCCGTCGAAATCCACTCCGCGCCGTTCAGGACTGCGGGCATCTCGCCGGTGAAAGTGAATGCTCTGTCGCCGAACACATTGCTGCCGGGTTGCTTTTCGGTCTGCACCGACCAGTCAGCAGCGTTTTCCGCATCGTTGACGGTGAGATTCTTGATATACGTTCCGTCTGCATATTTGATCGGTTCAACCGGCGTGACAACGGGCTGAGCGCCGTCGCCAATGAGCGTGAAATCATCGACCATGAGCCAGTTACCTGCTTTTGCATCGGAGTACACACCGATCTGCACCTTGCCGGTTGTGACCGCGATATTGTCGATCGTGATCTGTGTCCAGCTGTCCATTTTTTTGTTGACATTCATGATTTTGTCGTCGCCGCCGTATCCGCGAACATAGACCATCGCGCTGTTTTGTCCGCCGGTACTCTTGACCCATGCTTTCAGTGTGTAGGTGCCGTTCGGGACCGCTGCATCCTGCGTCATGGTTGCTTTGAATGCGTTTGCATCATACTGCTGTACGCACCAGTTTCCGGTGTGCCCGCCCTTGCGGTTGCTGTTGCCGGTGCCGGAGAATTTCCAGCCTGCAAGTGTCGTCTGCGAAACGCGGTCAGCCTCAAAGGATGGATTCAGACAGTAATTGTTGCCTGCGCCGACCGACCATTCGCCGGTCACGGCATCGAGATTCCATTCGCTCAGGGAATTGAATTTCACATCATTGCCGTTGACCGTCAGCGGAACCCACTGATTGTAGCCAATGCCGTTGCCGGCAAAATCGCTCCAGCGGTCGCCGCAGAACAGCACGGTTTCCTGCTTTGTGCCTTTGACCGTGTAGAAGAAGCCGGTCTGCGTGACATGCGAGAAATCTTCGTCGGTGCCCTCCATTACTTTCCAGCCGGAGTACGGACCGAGCAGATTGTCCGCGACCATATAATAGCTGTGCGAGGAATTCCAGCCGTGCAGATCGGAGGCGCAGAAGTAGTATTTGCCTTTGTATTTGAACAGGCAGTTGCCCTCGCGGCCGCTGCCCTTTGCGACCTCGGTTGCTTTTTCTGCGTAGAGAAAATCCGAGGGACGCAGCCGCGACACATACTGATGCCCGCGCCCGCCCTTATTGGAGCAGATGATATATGCCTGCCCGTCATCATCGACGAAAACGGTCTGGTCGCCGGTGCCCTGTTTCAGCACGCCGTCGATCTGATCCTGCACGGTTTCAACCTTGAAATTTCCGGTCGGCGAATCGCAGGATGCGAACAGAATGCTGTCGTTATACTGCGTGACCAGCACATATTTTTTCGATTGCTTGCAGTATGCAACGCCCATTCTGCCGACCCAGTATGCCCATCCGAAATTCTTGGTGGACGAGGTCAGCACATCGTTTTCAAATTTCCAGTTGACCAAATCTTTCGACGAGTAACAGGTGACCGATTTGAATGCCGTGTCGCTGTTCTTGCCCGTCGGACTTTTGGCGTAAGTTTCCGCGCCGGAATAGTGGACACCGTACCAGTAATAGGTATCGCCGAATTGGAATACGCCGCCGCCCTGCGAATAAATGAAATTGCCGCTTGTGTCTTTCCAGAATGTGTCATTGTAAATGGTGTTTGATGCTGCCGAAGCAGTGATGCTCCGTGCCGGAAACTGCACTGCTGTACCGGTCAGCAGCATCCCGCTGCATAGAAATGCCGCTGCTTTTTTGAAGATTTGCTTCATCATATTTCCCCCGATTCTCATGCGGTACATTGCAACATCACGCAGGAAGGGGGCTGCGTCTGCTGCGCTGTACCGTGCTTGTTTTGTACTTTTATTGTACGATACATGCAGCAAAAAAGCAATGCAGTTTCGCACCAGATTCATGACATTTTCGCGCAGCATTGCATTGACAAAGCGTCGGTTTCATGGTATACTGAAATTATATGAACGGAAAGGGGGCGGGCAAATGCCAAAGATCGGTATCCTGATGCCGGAGATCGCGGACCCGATGGATTACGAGCTGCTGTGCGGGATTCAGGCGCAGGCGTTTCGGTTGGGATATGATGTGATCGTGTACTCCGGCGTGTTCAATTCGCAGACGGAGATGGTGCAGGATGAATACACCAAAGGGCTGGAAAACATCTATGCGCTGATCTGCAAATCAAGGCTTGACGGCATCCTGTTCCCGATCGACAATTTCCGAAACCGTGCGCTGATTCAGCATATTCAGCAGCTTTTGACGCAGATTCATGTGCCTTGTCTGGTGCTCGGCGAAGAATGCCCGCCGTTTCAGAGCATCTATCCCCGTCAGCAGGAGAGTATCCGGCGGCTGACAAAGCATCTGATCGAAGCCCACGGATGCAGGCGGCTGTATTGCATCACCGGATTCCCCGATCACCATTCCTCAGCGGAGCGTGCTGCGGGTTTCCGGCAGGCGATGCACGAGGCGGTACTGCCCGTGTCCGAATCCGATATTTTTTACGGACATTTCTGGAAAGAGATTCCCGCACAGATCGGGAAGCAAATCGCAGACGGTACGCTGGAAATGCCGGACGGCATTGTCTGCACGAGCGACCCGATGGCTGCGGCACTGATCGAATCCTTGCAGGCAAACGGAATCCGTGTGCCGGAGGATATCCGCGTGAGCGGGTATGACGGCAGCTGGGATTCGTGGCTCTGCAAACCGAATATTACGACTGCTTCCGGCAGAGACCGACAATACGGCGAAGATGCTGTTTTACAGCTTTACGAGATCATGACCGGTATTCCGGCGAGCTTTTCGGAAACAGAACAGAATATCCGATACGGCGGGAGCTGCGGCTGTTCAGCGTCAGAAAGCGGTGCGGACGCACTTCTGACAGAGCATTACCTGCGGATACAGATTCAGCGTTCCATGGAAAAACGACAGTATCTGACAGCCAATCTGGTCGACCGTCTGCGCGGTGCCGAAAGCCTTGCGGAATGGGCAAAGGAGGTCGATCATGTCGGGCATATTCTTCCCGGCTGGCACTGGCTGGATATTTGTCTCTGCGAAGACTGGTGCGCCGATGCGGAGAATCCGGCGCAGTTCCGGCAGCACGGCTTTTCTGATAACATGCTGCTTGCACTTTCCAAGCGGCGTGGAGAGAATGCTGCGTCCATGTATGAATTCCCGACTGCGGAGATTCTTCCGGCGCTCACTCAGCCGCATGAGCCGCAGCTCATTCTCTTGACCTCGCTGCACGCGCACGGACAGAGTTTCGGTTATCTCGCGACCGCATATGATACCGCAGAAGACATACAGCCGGACGCTTCGTTCATTCACTGGTGCGATGCCGCCGCAAACGGTTTATTTGCCGTGCAGCAGCGCATCAATACCGAGAAAATGCGTGCACAAATCGCGCTGTTAACGGTGCATGACCCGGAAACGGGGCTTTACAACCGCCGCGGTTTGGCGGAGCATTTGCCGAAGATTCTGCACAACGCTAAGCAGCTTGACACTCCGGCACAAATCCTGTTTGTAACATATCATGATACCGCACAAAAAACGGGATATGAACCGTCGCTTCTGCTTGCCAGTGCGCTGCGGCACACCGCGCCGGAGGGTGCAATTTGTGCGCGGATGCAGGAAAAGCAGTTTGCGGTATTGTTTCCGCAGTCTCTTGCAGATGCGGAGGAGCTTGCAGCGCGTGCGGAGCAGCGATTTCATAAGCTGCTCGGAAATCCGGGTAATCCGCCGGCGCTGATTCACTCAGTTTTGCAGTTCGAAGATGTAACGCTTACAGAGTCAGAAAAACGCATATCCGAATCTGCGGAGGCGCTGATGCAGCAGGCGGCAGTTTCAGGCGGCGGCTTTGATTACAAAGAGCAGCTATCCCGTTTGCGTCAGGAAATTCTCGCGGAGCCGCAGCGTGACAGGAATATTGCGGATATGGCGCGTTTTGCTGGCATCAGCCGAAGCCATATGCAGCGGCTTTACAAGCAATATTTTGGCACGAGCTGCATGGAGGACATTATTGCATCGCGTATGAACCGTGCCAAACAGCTTCTTACCTACACCGACCTGCGGATACAGGAAATTGCCATGCAGTGCGGCTACAACAATGAGTCGCATTTTATGCGGCAGTTCAAGGAGCGCATCGGCATGACAGCCGTGCAGTACCGCACAAAAACGAAAAAATGACCCGTCTGTTTTTCGCAGACGGGTCACATTTTATTCGGGATAGTATTTCGCAAGATCACGCAGGAATTCTGCGGTATCGGAATAGCCGCAGATCTGAGCAGCTTCTTCATCGGTCAGACCGGCTTCCTTCATACGCTTTTTTCCGTAGCCGAGAATGCTGCGGTGAATGTCCTCCGCAAACGCAATGCCAAACTGTGCCTGATATGCCGCTTCAAACTGTTCAGGCGTGACGGATAATTCCGCTGCAAACCGTACTGCCGAGAATTTGTCAAACGGCTTGCGGTAAATGCTCTCGTGAATCCATTGTAGACGGGCTGAAATGTCCTCATGCGGCGGTACAATTTGTTCTGCAATTTGAAAAAGCAGCATCCTGAATTGTAAATTGACAACCTCCTGCCGGAAATGATGCGCAGAATAAAATTCAAAATTGATCTCGCGCAGCAGCTTAGAAAGAACATTGCTGTTTTTCAGCATGACCGGCGTATTCAGGGGGATTTGCAGTTTTTCAAGCAGTTTTCGCTCATCGGCATCCGGTTCAAAGTGCATCCAGTCATCAATATACTGTGTGCCGTCTGCGCCGTAATCCTGCGAGTGCTCCGATGTGTAGAGTATCATCGTTCCAGCGGGAAACACCTCTCCGTCCACGCGGCACGGTGATTTGATGAGCAGCAGGAGCCAGTCTCCCGCGCCTTCCGGTCTGATATTATGAAATGCCGCATCGTGAATGTGATGCCAGCCGATTTCGTCCATGCGCATATCCATTTCCTCCTTTTCCGGATTGATTCTATCATACCACCGCGCCGTGCGCGGCTCCGTATTGCTTCGATTGTGGATTGCATTGTAATTTGATCGTTCCATTCTATCATATCATAAACACAACTGTTTGTCAATCACTGTCAAGAAAAATGTCCCGTTCGAGAGGGCGAACGGGACGAATATAAAGGGGGGATTTCAGAATCTGCTGCCTAATTTGCAGCTTTCGGAATAATCGAAATATCCAGTGTCTGCGGCATTTCCATGCCGGTGCCGAGATAGTAGTCCAGCATATGTGACTGGAAATAGCCCTTGGCAGTCATGCAGTTGCGGTAGCAGGGATTCTGCGCAAGACAATAAAGCCGCGTGTCGGTCGGCGCTGTCGTTTCGAGAATTACGAGCTTAGAGAAATCGCTGCTCGTCATGATGACCTCCTCGCGCCAGTCGCCTGTGATGTCTGCATAAAACATCGGTGCGCCGCGTGTCGCGCCGGTGCAGTCCGTGATCTTCCACGGCGAGAGCAGGCGCTCCACACCGCCGGTCTGATAATTGTATTTTTCAAATTTCTTGTCGTTGTAGGATTCCGCGAGCAGATCGCCGTCCCACCAGAGTCGGATGCACGGGTACAGCGCGTTATCGCCGATGCGCGTGCCGTCGTAATTGTATAGACCTTGGAACGACCAGACCTCAAAGCCGTCATGATTCGGGTCGATGTCGCCGATATTGCCGCGTCCGACATCGGCAGTACCTTCTTTTGCGTAATTTGTCCAGAGCATTTCGCCGGTCGATGCGTTGTAGAAATACTCAAGAAGTCCGAACTGATTGTTCTGCTGAATGCCGTAGCCCATCATCTCGCGGTTGTTATTTTCGTTGCAGAACGAGCCGACAAACCAGCGGTCGCCGTGAACGATCTCGTCGATGTGATACCGCAGCGAGCCGTCGCCGTTCAGACAGTAGCCCATGTGCAGCACTTCGTCTTTTCCGTCGTAATCCACATCGGCGACGCGAATCTGATGCGCTTCCGCATAGCCGTTTTTATACTCGGTGCGGTTGCTGAACAGGATTTCATTTTTGTATTTCCAGTGCATTTTGAATGTACCGCTTTCATCGTATCCGAATGCTGCTGTGATGCTGTTGAAGGTCTTATCCTTGTTGCGGTTTTTCATCCAGCAGACCACGCTTGGGCGCACGCCGTCGAGATAACCGATCTCCATCATGCAGGCGAGCGTGCCGACCGATGCGTAATCATCCGGCACGGGCATTGACGCTTTCAGCGTACCGGTTTTTCCGTCAATCACGGCGATTTCCTGCGCGACCGTATTCGCATTGTGATATTGCGAGCCGTCACCGAATGTGACGCCGTCCGCGATGCGCAGCAGAATATCCGCATAGCCGTCGCAGTCCATATCATAGACCGTTGCGCCGTCCCACATTCCGCAGTCGATCGCAGATGCGCCGGGCGTGATGTTGTTCTTGTTTTCGCTGTTGTAGCCGAGGTCGATCGTATACAGATAAGTGCCGTCATTCAGATAGGCTTCGAGCTTCTGGTGCTCGTCTGTGTTGCGGTCAACGAGATAATCGTAATTGCCGTCGCCGTTGAAATCACCGACCCAGACAAAGTGAATCTGTGACCCCTGCTTGATATTTACAATACGAACATTCGCAGTCGAATTCGCCGCAAGCGTATCGCTACCGTCGGTGTCATATTCCTGCCCGCCGATCACCGCTTTGACCGTGTAGGTGTTATTCTTTTTGAGATTTGCCTTTGTATCAGTGAAGTTTGTGCCGCCGGTCAGAGGCGCGCTGTTAAGCTTTTCGGTTTTGCCGTCTGTTGTGCGGTAGACATTGAATGCAATATCCTGCGGGTCATCCGCAAGCAGACGCCAGCTTACAAACACGCCGCTGCCGTTGCTGACTGCGCTGACACCGCGGCTGAGATATTCCATCCGGCGGCTGCCCGAAAGTACGGGTGTTTCCGGCTCTGTAAAGTAGGTTTCCGGGAAATCCGTAATGATTGCGAGCAAATAATCGCGCAGCATTTCGGCATCTGCAAGATTGGTTATGCCGTCTGCGCTCACATCGGCAATGTTGGCTGTCAGTGCGTCCATGCCGTTCATCAGTCCGCGTTTCATCAGCGTCAGATCGCGTGCATCCAGTACGCCGTTGCTGTCCAGATCGCCGCGCAGATATTGCTGCGTTTCTGCGGAAACATTTACAGGAATTGTGCTGCAAAGCAGCATCACGGCACTTGCAAATGCGGCTGCTTTTCTCGACATTTTATTCATATGCTTACCCCCTGTTTTCCTGTTTGTGCTGTGTCTTTTCTGTATATATTGTATCTGATTTCAGACATTATTACAATGACATTTCTAATCAATTTCCTGACGATTTTACCCATCACGCATTGATAGTAAAACGGAGCAGTTCGCCGCAAGCGTTCTGCTCCGTTCATCTTATTTCTTGTTGTTTCCGATAGTCAGACCGAGTTGCTTTGTCTGATCCACTATCATAGAAGCAAGTTCCTGCGCACCCGCACTGCTCAGATGCGTGTTGTCAATCGTGGTATGCGCGGCATCGGTATAGCAGTGCAGCTTCGCGGTTTCATTTGCGCCGCCTGCATTGTAAAGATTCGTGTAAAGCTGCGTGGTCAGCGCGGTCATGTCAATCACGGGCACATTGTAATTCTTTCCGAGCGTCAGCATCCCGTTCTGATAGTTGGTGTGTCCGCTGTAATTCGGTGTGCCGTCCAAATTCCGGCGCGTGATCGGTGTAACCAGAACCGGCTGCGCACCCGCATTCTTCGCAAGATTGATGTAGTATGCCGCAAGGATATATTCGTAGGAATAGCGTTCCTGCGCGTCCTTTCCGGTGCTGTCCAGCGTGTTCCAGTCGAGATTCGGATAGGTGCCGAGCCCCGGATAGGTGCTTTCATCGGTTTTTTCATCGTTATGCCCGAACTGAATGAACAGATAATCACCCTTGCCGATCGACGATTTGAGCGTCTGATAATTATTCTCAGTCAGAAAGCTGCGCAATTCATCAGTAACAAGAACTGCGCCCTGTTCTAATCTTTCATGCATGGCTTTATACAATGTGTTCGCATTGGGCTTGCGAAGTTTTTTCAATAGGCAGCGCGCAATTTGATATTGATATGCAAAAGGGAGACCGCCTGCGGTGATCTCCCTTCCTTTATTTCACTTTTAGTCAGTCAGCGCACTGATAAAATAGATTTTTGCGTTGGCGGGAATAACGATCCCGTTGTATGCCAGGAAATCCAAATTGTTCTGGTCTTTTCCAACAATTGCCCCAGCCCGAGCGAGGATAGTATTGATTTTCGGAAGTTCCTCAACCAGTTTCGCAGCAGGCTCAAAACAATCAAAATAAAGCGTTTGATCAGTTCCGTAAATAAAAAGCCTTACAATAGCATCGTGTTTCTGATCAGAGCCGGTGGTATCAGCAAGCACGAGAAAGTCCACATCCTTACCGCGTTTCGGTCTGTATTTTGTCACAAGAAACTTAATGATCTCATGCAGCTCTGCAATCTTATCATCATAGTTCTGAGCAACCTCTTTCGCTACGTCAGCTTTTACTGTGACTGCGTTGTGCTCTGCCTCACGCTGCTGCTTTCTTGCTTTTTTACGCTGCCGCTCCTTTGCAAAGAAAGCATCCAGTTGTTCCTGTGTAGCTGCTTCAACCTGATCAGGTCTATAATACCGAAACCATCGATTGCAGTACCCATTAGACCAAAGCTTAATGCTTCTGGCTCCCTTCTTAGGAAGGAATCCCTCTTCGGCCCACTGTCTAACAGTCTTGTAATCCGGGTATGTCTTTGTTTTGATCTTCATCACTGTTTACCTCCTTGTGTATTGCTTGATTATATTAGTTCTAGCTGAACTGAATGAAGAGCCTTAAATCAACACGGATACGTTGTTTTTGTGGCTTTCTCCGTTTTGCAAAATTTTCCAACGTCGGAAAGAATTATGCCGCCAAAAACAGATCTGCAACGCCCGATATATAGGTAACATATTTACATATATCGCTGATTTTGAAAAGCTGTAATCCCGCATGTGCTGTTTTGTATTTTGATACAATGCTTTCGTATGATTGAAAGCCCATTCTGCGAATCAGATCGACCAATTGCTTTCTCGTGTAAATATACCGATGATAGCGCTGGATCATGCTTCTATAGTCTTTTTGATCACATTCATCACGTACCACGTCTTCCTCAAAGTGCGAAATGATTTGGTCATTCATTTCTTTCAGCATGTCGTCCAAATCGCCGCTAGTCAGTTTGAAAACAAATGCAAGGTCATTTTGCCACTTCTCCAAAGCATTAATGATTGGTTGGCGGATACCATCATCTTTCAGCAGTTTTGAGCGGAGCTCGAGGCGGCAAAGAATATCTCCTTTTGGCTCCTCGGCCTTCTTATTGTAAAATTCGCCTTCCATCCATGATTTTTGTATCCGTATTGTCTTTTCCAACGGGCTTTGGAGCCCATTGCTCAGATAATCGTTTTTAATCCCATATTTATTGATCATCAAGCAAAAGAAAAGCTGATTCAACTTGTAAAGGTCTCTATAATCATGCTCACAATCGTCAAAACAAAAATCGATTCTCGTGATCCGTGGATTTTCCAATTCTGTTTCCTCGAGCATTATCTCGATCGCACTGACGCAACCGGTCAACGAGTAAACATCTATATCATCTACCAACGAAGGCGAAAAACGATATAAATACTGATCGTTTTTCGTGATTTTTCGAGTATTGTCGTGTGAAAAGAAACGTGACTTTCCTTCTAAATCTGTAGTCGAGGCAATCTCTATCGTATCGATACCGCCTCTGAACTTAGGCATCTGCGGCATAGTTATTCCCCCTTTTCCATCTCAGCAAGATAGTCGTATCCTGTATACTCCAAGAAAAGTTGCGGAGAAATATAATAGTCATATTTTTTCCCATCCTCTTTTTTCTTTAGCGCAACGCCGAATGGGAACCGCCCCTGCTGCAAACACAGCCGGATAAACTGCGGATCTTTGCGCATGACCTTTGCTGCAACCACAATCGGAACATTTGCTCCGCTATGCAGTTTTTCCTGATCAGTCATTGTTATCATCCTCCTTTTTTGAGCTATTGGCAATCTCTTCAATGATAGCGAGTATCTTCTCGGTCTCCTCCGCAGACAACTCATGCCGCAGTTTTTTGGAGAGCATCGAGTCGAATATTCCCATTTTTTCCGCGACTTGCCAAAGCTTCACCTTGCGACTACGGGCGTATTGCCGTATTCTCTCGTTTCTTCCTTTCATTACTACTCCTCCTCTCGTATACGTTATGGTGCCGAAGACTTACTGCGCCAACAAACCTTTGGCCACAATAATAAGCGCAATAATTATCTTGAGCACAGTATATCACAAATCGTGATAGAAGTCTAGGAAATATATCCACCAAAAAAATTTGTGATTTATTTCCGATTCTGTGAGTCTGCTCACTTAACGTATGTTTTCGTCGATTCGCTGTATCTGTGAGCGTCATTTTGTATAGTATGCCGTTTTTTCCTATTAGTCCGTTTTTTTGCTTGACATTTACGAAGAATTTAGCTATAATGAAATCGGAAATAGTAATATTATTAATTACCATTTCCGATTTTGTGCAACGATAAGTATTGAACGATAATAACGATTTAGAAAAGGAGATACTTCACATGGCTGTTGACACAAGACCGTTTAGACAAGAGAAAGAGCTGTATCCATCATTGTGCGTATATAAAAGCATGTCTGACAAAGTGCAACAGTGGATCATCGTTGAGAAAAAAGAAGGCACACAACCCGAACAAATCACATTAGAATTTGGCAGTATTGTGTTTGCATTTCTAAACTACATCAACTCTATTCATCCGGGCGAAGATGATGATGCTATAGATATGCAGATTCATTCAAGACTTAAGGACAAAAATAGGAAAATGTGGAAACAGCATTTTGAGGCGATGGTCTATTTTATAAAAAACAAAAAAAACAAAACAGTCGAAGAACGAAAAAAATTCTGTGAAGAATATCAGTATTTAGCTCACTATATACTATACGGCATAGAGTTTACTGAGGGTGCTTCCTTGCCAAAGGAAGAAAGAATGAGTTTTCCGACCATAATCAATGGATATCGTGTTATAAATGGAGAACGCTATCAATGGTTGAATGTATTGGGATATCAGAATCTGTTTGTGCTTGACCTATGGGAATTATTATTTAATCCAAAAGCAAAATGTTCTCTTGTTCAATGCGAGAAGTGCTCTCAAATTTTTCAAACAACAACGAAGAATAAACACTATTGTGCGGAATGCCAACAGAGTATTAACTACGCCGCAGATTACCGCAATAACCGTATAAATAAATTGAGAAAAAGCATCCGATCAAAGCTCGGAGTAAATAATAAATATGAAGACGAAGGATTCGAATTACTCAGTAAATTTGACAATGAGTACAAGTATTATTATCAAATTATCAAGTTCGGGAAAACAGATTTACCCCAACCGGAGAACTATGATCCAAAAATCAAAACTGAAAAGGATTTTCTCGATTGGTTAATGAAGAAGGATGATGAAGTCCGCGTCTACAAGAAGAGAACGCAGAAAAAGCGAATATATTTACCAAAAGACTACATTCAAAAAAAATATTTTATTATAATTACGCGGTGCGAAATGGAAACAGACATAGAGGATGGGCTTATTCGTTAAGCAACTTGTTTTTCCAAGGGGGAGAGTTAAATGGCCAAACCGATGAAACGCGCAAACGGAACAGGCTCCATCGTTAAGGTAATGGGCAAAAGGCGGAGAAAGCCGTATGAGGTGCTTGTCACTACTGGCCGATCAGATGATGGAAAGCAGATTCGCAAATCACTCGGTTATTTTGAGAAATATGATGAAGCCGTTATAGCTCTGCACAACTACAATCAGAACCCCTACGATTTTACCGCCGGGAAAATCACATTTCGTGAAGTGTATCAGAAATGGAGCGCAGAGAAGTTTCCGACAATCAGCAAATCAAATGTGAATGCTTATCAAGCTGCGTATAAGCGCTGCACCCCACTGTTCGATAAACCTTTCAAAGATATCAGACCCGATGATCTTCAATACATGGTCGATACCGCAGATTGCAACTATCCCACACTCCGTAAGCTGGAATCGCTGTTATCGCAGCTTTTCAAATATGCTCTTCCTCGCAAATATACCGATATGAACTATGCCATGGCGGTAAATATCAAGAAATTCAAAGATAAGAATCCGAATCAGCGCAACCGAACAGCCTTTACAGACGATCAAATTGCAAAGGTGAAGGCGGTTGACAGCACGGATGTAGCCAAAACAGTTCTCATGCTGATCTACTCCGGTATGCGAATCGGCGAGTTCCTGAATCTCAAAAAGGCTGATTGTCACCTTGACGAGCGTTATGTAGACGTAATAGCAGCAAAAACAGTCAATGGCATCCGTAAAGTGCCCATCGCAGACAAGACACTCGCCTATTGGCAATACTTCTTCGACAAATCCGGCAGCGAGTACCTTGTATCCATGGACGGCAGAGACTTTTCCGAGGACAGAGGATATACCGCATACAAGGATACATACTGGACTCCGTTCATGGAAACGCTGGAATTCGGCAAGCGGGACATCCATGAAACACGTCACACCTGTTCTACCATGCTGCACGAAGCTGAAATCTATCCGCCCAAGATTGCAAGGATTCTGGGGCACACGGGAAAGACAATTGCCGAGAATGTCTATACGCACCTTGATATACAGGAACTGATTGAGGCTATCAATAAGATATAAAAGGAGATGTCAGCCGACATCTCCTTTTTCGTCTTTCTTACTATATAACGGTAGCACTCACGTAGCACTCACTTTTCAGCATCTTAGCAGTGAGTGCTACGTGAGTGTTACGTGAGTGCTACCACCCAAATTTTACCGCATTTCAGCAATTCACAGGACAATAGAAAAACCCCGCAGAATGGCTCTGCGGGGCGTTTTTCTGCATATATGCGATGATCGAAAAATCAGCGCTTGGAGAACTGCGGAGCACGGCGTGCAGCCTTCAGACCGTACTTCTTTCTCTCCTTCATTCTCGGGTCGCGGGTCAGGAAGCCTGCCTTCTTGAGGGCACCGCGGAGCTCCGGATTGAACTGGAGCAGAGCGCGTGCTGCACCGTGACGGATCGCACCTGCCTGACCGGTCACGCCGCCGCCTGCGACCGTGCAGACGATGTCGAACTGTGCAGCGGTCTCGGTCAGCTCGAGCGGCTGACGGACGATCAGCTTCAGCGTCTCGAGACCGAAGTACTCGTCGATGCTTCTGCCGTTGATGGTGACATTGCCGGAGCCCGGATAGAGACGGACTCTCGCGACAGAGTGCTTTCTTCTGCCGGTGCCGTAGTAGGACTTCAGCTTCTCCTGATAAGATACTGCTTCACTCATGGTTCTGGACTCCTTTCTTACAGCGTATACAGCTCAGGCTTCTGAGCGGCATTCTTGTGCTCTGCACCTGCATAGACGCGCAGACGCTTCATGGACTCTCTGCCGATGTGGTTGTTCGGGAGCATGCCCTGCACAGCGATGAACATTGCGTGCTCCGGCTTCTTCTCCATGAGCTCACGGTAGGAGACCTTCTTCAGGTGACCGATCCAGCCGGTGTGCCAGATCTCGAACTTCTGATCGAGCTTCTTGCCCGTCAGGACTGCCTTGCCGCAGTTGATGATGATCACATGATCGCCGCAGTCGACATTCGGGGTGAAGTCGACTCTGTGCTTGCCGCGCAGCAGGGATGCTGCGAGCGCTGCAGTACGACCCAGCGGCTTGCCGGCAGCGTCAATGATATACCATTTCCGGCTGACTTCAGCCGGCTTGAGCATAGTAGTTGACATATTACTCGTCCTCCAGATTTTGATGGTGACCGAAAAAGTGCGCATCCACGGGGAGGATGACTATTTTTCCGGCGTACCTTAGTATTATACACGACCTTCCGGCAAAAGTCAATCGGCAAAATGCCGAAAATTCAAAATATATCGCTCAATCTCTGGTTTTCTCTTGATTTCTCTCCCGATTGCTCGATTTCTTGATTTTCATTTCACTTTTCCGTCCCGACCCGGACGGCGATCTCATCGGGCGAGGGTACTTCAAACATCGCCTCGAATTTTGCGCGGAGTCCGTCGTCAACATAGTATGCGTCGGCTTCTCCGGTCAGCACGGCGCGGTTCCGCGCGGCAATGCGCTTCAGCCATTCCTCCCGCGGAATATCGAGATAATGCAGCTCGGCGGGAATCCCCTCCGCCGCATAAAACGCCCTTGCCTCGTCCCGCTCCCGCTTCGTCCAGAAGCCCCAGTCGAGAATCACATCGATCCCGTTTTCGAGGATCTCCAGCGACTTCCGAAAGAGATACGCCTCCGCCCTTGCGACATAGGTGTCGTGCTGCTCGCCGGCATCCTGCCCGAACAGCGCAAGCGTGATCTCATCCACGGACAGCACGACCGCTCTGTGCGCCCTGCGCAGCGCGGCGGCATGGGTGCTTTTTGCGCTGCATATCCGCCCACACATCAGATAGACCGTCGGCACGGTTCAGCCCTCCCGTACCGCGCCCCGGAAGAACGCGATCTCCTCGGCATTGCAGCGCTGCCCGACCGCACTGCGCAGGTCCAGATGGAACACATGCCCGGCGTTCGGGTCCTCCGCACCGAATTCGCGGAACACATGCGGAATTTGAAGCGCTTCGAGCCTTTCGCGCATCGCAGCCGAGCGCCCGCGCAGCCCGTCGTTGACGCTCGCCATCAGATAGGTCTCCGGGAAACCGGCGTTCATGTAGTCGAGCATGTGCAGCAGGCTCTCCGGGCATTCCCCGTCCAGATACCAGCGCAGGAGCCCGTCGGTTCTGGGGTCGAGCGCGTAGAGCCCGCAGTTGAGCGCGATGCGGCGCGGCAGCGGTGCGGCATAGCCGTCAGCCTCCGGGAACAGTGCCCGATATGCCGGATTCGACGCAAACACGCAGTACTGCGCGGTCAGCTGTGCACCTGCCGAATCGCCGGTCATGCACAGCGCAGACAGGTCAAGCCGATACTCTGCCGCACGGGTCTGCACATGATCCATCAGCGCGCAGACATCGAGAAAGCCCGCCGGATAGCGGTGCTCCGGCGCCAGCCGGTAATCAAAGCTGACGACCGCAAAGCCCTGCGACGCCAGATGCTTCGCGTAGAGGCTGTAGAGCTGCCGGTCGCCGTAGAACCAGCCGCCGCCGTGCACATTGACGATGACCGGATAAAGGTCTGCCGCCTGCACGGGATAAAAGATGTCCGTGCAGCAGCCGTTTGCATAGGGAATGCCGCATTTCTCCCGCACCGCAGCGGGAATCACGCCCTCGTCGCGCCTGCGGTCGTTCTCCGCCCACTGCTTGCGCAGCTCGTCTGCCTGCATCTGAACTGTGTCCATCGTTCGCTCCCTCCTTCCAAAAAGCGGGGGCAGTGCAGAACCGCCCCCGCGCACAGGTATCACACCAGCTTTTCGTATTCGTGACGCTTGGGTCTGTCGAGCAGGCTGTGCACGGCTTCGCGCACATCTGCCTCCTCATAGAGCACGCGATAGAGCGCCTCGGTGATCGGCATTTCGACGTCATAGCGCTTTGCGAGCCCGTATGCCGCATTGCAGCAGTAATAGCCCTCGACCGTGCCGACCTGCTGCACTGCGTCGTAGGGGCGCACGCCCTGCCCGATCAGAATACCCGCTCTGCGGTTGCGCGAATGCATCGAGGTGCAGGTCACGATCAGGTCGCCGAGCCCGGTGAGCCCTGCAAAGGTGTTCGCGCGGGAGCCCAGCGCTGCGCCGAGCCGCTCGATCTCGTGCAGACCGCGGGTCATCAGCATCGCCTTGGTGTTGTCGCCGAAGCCCAGACCGTCGGAGACGCCCGCTGCCAGCGCGATGATATTTTTCAGTGCGCCGCCGAGCTCACAGCCGGTCACATCGTCGTTGATATAGACGCGGAAGCTCGGCGAGCTGAACCACTCCTGCACCAGATAGGCAGCCGTCGCGCTGACGCTCGCCGCGACGACGCTCGTCGGGATGCCGCGCCCGACCTCCTCGGCGTGCGAGGGACCCGTCAGCACGACATAGGTCGCCTGCGGGAGCTCCTCCGCAAAGAGCGTGCTCATCAGCTTGTAGGTGTCCTCCTCGATGCCCTTGCCGGCATTGCAGACGACCGTGCCGGGCTTCAGGTGCGGCGCGACCTTCTTGCAGGTGTCGCGGACATATGCCGAGGGAATTGCGAACAGCACCAGATCGCTGTCGTCGATGACCGACAGATCGGTCGTCAGCGAAACGCCGTTCGGAATCTTGACCCCGGGCAGCTTTTCCTTCTGCTCGCCGTCCCTGCGCATTGCCTCGATCTCCTCGGGCAGTGCGCTCCAGATCGTGACGTCGTGCTCCTGTGTCGTGTAGAGCATGACTGCCAGTGCGGTGCCGAAGCCGCCGCCCAGAACTGTGATTTTTGCCATGTCAGTAACCTCCGGTTTTGCCGCAATGCGGCGTATTGACGGGCATTGCCCGGTCAGCTCAGGATTCGGGCTCCGCCTGTGCGGGCTCCTGCTTTTTCTGCCCGAGACGCCGCTCCGTGCCGTTTTTCAGGCGGACGATATTCTCGCGGTGACTCCAGACGATCAGAATTGCCGCGACCGTGATCAGCGCGGTATAGAACCATGTAACGCTCCAGAACGTGCCGCGCTGGAAATGCTCGAGCAGCACCGTCACGGGACTGATACTGAGCGCCGCGATCATCGAGGAGAGCGATACATATTTGGTGCGCCAGAGAATCAGCCCGAAAACCGTCATCAGAATGAGAAACGACAGCGGGTTGATCACCAGAAAGACGCTGACGCCGACCAGCACGCCCTTGCCGCCGCGCAGCCCGTGCCAGATCGGAAACACATGCCCGAGCACGACAAACACCGCCGCCACATAGCAGAACCAGCGGAAATCATTGGCTTCACCGGTGCCCTCCGAAAGCGGTGCCCAGCCGAGCAGACGCCCGATCAGACGCACAAGCGCCATCGCCGCGATGCCCTTGCCGAGGTCGATCACGACCGTGAGAAAACCGCAGCCCTTGCCGAAGCAGCGGAACACATTGGTCATGCCGGCGTTGCCGCTGCCGAATTTGCGGATATCCTCCCCCTTGAGCGCGCGGACGCTGATGATCGCGCCGTTGACGCTGCCGAGCAGATAGCCGCATGCCGCTGCGATCAGGATGCTGATGAGATAGCCGAGAAATGTACCCTGCATAGTCATTGTCCTTCCATAGTTTCGCGTTATCTGGTGCCGCTGTCGTTGCCGCGCTCGCGCACGATCAGCCTGATCGGCGTGCCCTCGAGCCCGAAGGTCTCGCGCAGCTGGTTTTCGATATAGCGCTGATAGGAGAAGTGGAACAGGTCGGCGCGGTTAACAAAGCAGACAAAGGTCGGCGGCTTCGCGCCCGCCTGCGTCATGTAGTAGATCTTCAGGCGTCTGCCCTTGTCGGTCGGGGGCTGCACGCGCGCCGTCGCGTAGGCAAGCACGTCGTTGAGACGCCCGGTCGTGATGCGCATGGCGTTGTTTGCGGCGGCTGCCCGGATCATCGGGAAGAGCTTCTGCACGCGCTGACCGGTCTTTGCGCTGATGAACAGGAACGGCACATAGCTCATGAACGAGAAGTCGTTCTCGAGCTTCTTCTGGAATTCCTGCATCGTTTTGCCGTCCTTCTCGACCAGATCCCATTTGTTGACGACGACGATCGACGCCTTGCCCTGCTGGTGCGCATAACCCGCGACCTTGCTGTCCTGCTCGGTGAAGCCGGTCGTCGCGTCGATCACGATCACGCAGACGTCGGCGCGGTCGACCGCCATGAACGCCCGCAGCACGCTGTAATGCTCGATATTCTCGGTGACCTTCGACTTTCTGCGGATGCCCGCGGTGTCGATGAACAGATATTTCCCGTCCTCGCGGTCAACGGGCATGTCGACGGCGTCACGGGTCGTGCCGGCTTCATCGGCAACGATGCTGCGCTCCTCGCCCGCGATGTAGTTGACGAGCGACGATTTGCCGACATTCGGCTTGCCGATCACGGCGACTGCGATGCGGTCGTCCTCGTCGGCGGTGTCGGCATCGGCGGGGAACAGCGCGCAGACCGCATCGAGCAGATCGCCCGTGCCCGCGCCGTGCAGCGACGACACCGGATACGGGTCGCCGAGCCCGAGATTGTAGAACTCATAGATCTCTGCGGGCGGCTCGCCGGGCGCGTCGCATTTGTTGACGCAGAGCACGATCGGCTTGCCCGATCTCTGCAGCATGCTCGCGACGTCGAGGTCATTCGCGGTGACGCCCGTGCGCACATCGGTGACAAAGATGATGACGTCGGCGCGCTCGATCGCGAGCTCAGCCTGACGGCGCATCTGCGCGAGCATGTGATCGTCCGACTGCGGCTCGATGCCGCCGGTGTCCACGACCATGAATTCGTGACCGCACCACTCCGCCTTCGCGTAGAGACGGTCGCGGGTGACGCCGGGCGTGTCCTCGACGATCGAGAGCCGCTGCCCGACGAGCTTGTTAAAAAGGGTCGATTTTCCGACATTCGGGCGCCCGACCACGGCGACGATTGGAAGTGCCATTTGGATTCCTCACTTTGTTGGTTTGCGGTATGATTCCGGTTTTCTCAGTTTTCCAGCAGACTGCGGGCGGCATTGCGCTTTTCGGCGGTCATGAACGTCATTTTGTCCGATTCGCGGTCGCCGTAGGAAATCTGCAGCGTATAGGACCAGCTCGTGACATTGTTGTCAGAATCCGTGTGGGATTCCTCGCGGCTTTCGATCTGCCGGATCGTGCTGCGCGCATAGGCTTTCATCGTGGTGAAATTCAGCACATAGAGATCGGAGATAAAGTAGGTGCTGTCCAGATTCGCGCTACGTTTCAGCAGGCTGTCCATGTCCGCATCGGAGGCAGCCTCGACCGCCTGCTTCATTTTTGCGAGGTCGCGGTCAAAATTCAGGCTGCCCCGAACCTCAACCGCCGCAACAATGACCAGCACTGCCGGAATGCCCCATCGAAAGAGCTTGCTGTCTGCCATAAAGAAAACAGCCAGCGCTAACATCAGGCATGCAGCCACAATTATGATGCAGCGCAGCTTCTCGCCGCTGCGGTGCTTCTCAACGATTTCGCGATACATAAAGGTGCCTCCCTCATGACTGGTTTCCGGCGGTCTTGTTATAGCCACGCTCATATGCGCGGTATTTGGCGATCATGTCGCGCTCGAGCCGGTCGAGGTCATCATAGCCGCTTTCGCGCAGCGTGATGAGCCGAATCAGGAACGCATCGCCGTATTTGTAGTCGGCATAGACATCGCCGTTGCCGTGCCCGGTGAAGTGCTGCTTCACGCGGAAATACAGCCTCTTTGCCTGCCCGACATAGTACATGTCTTTGGTTTGGTTGTAGATGATGTAAACGCCGACCAGATCGCCGGTGATGTTTTTCGCCGCCTGCAAAAAAGCCTCCGGGGTAATGCCGTCGGTGAGGATGGCAGCGACAGCCTTACGACTGACAGCACTCTGCTGATTGACAAATTCTTTTACCACAGCATCCAGCTGTGCGCGGGTGAGCTGCGGGTAGTTTTCATAAATAAATGAGAACAATCCGCTTTCAGTGATACCGACCGCATAATACTCATTCAGTTTACTATGTACTGCTTTCGTGTAATCGACACGAAACTCACCCTTCTGCGTGCGGATACTCTTTCCCAAGTGCGAAAAATGATCGCTAACCGCTTGATGTGCTTTAGTCGTCAGGAATTGATGAAAGAATTTAGCGATTTCCGATGCTTCGGGGGCTGAACTCATATGTTCCTTATATACTAATATAAACGCTACAACAGACAAAACAATTATAACTGAACAGCCGATATAAACCTGCAAGTCACTTAATTGTTCGAGCCACACATCCTCACCCCCGCCGCGGAACAACTCCTCACTTCTAACTTCTCACTTCTAACTTCTCACTTCTCACTTCTCACTTCTAACTTCTCACTTCTAACTTCTCACTTCTCATTTCCAACTTGTTCCTCACTCCATGCCATCGGAAAAACCGAGCACGGTATCGAGCAGCACATAGCCGTCGACCTTGGTCTTGATGACGGGCACGCCGAGGGCTTGCTCCAGCTCCGCGCGGGACATGTCGTCGAGAAAGACATCGTCGTGCCGCAGACAGGTCTCCGAGAGCAGCACCGCACAGCCGAGGTCGCGCCCTTTGAGCTGCGCAAGCAGGTCCTGCCCGGTCAGCAGCCCTGCCACATTGACCGTGTGTCCGTAGAAATCATTGAGCACGGGAATCACCTGACAGTGCACAGCGGGAAATTTATCTTCGAGATCGCGCGTCATTTTGTCGAGAAACGGCGCGGCGGCGGTCCCGGTCGCGATGGTCAGGAACCGCGCATCCCCGTCGTATTCGGCATCCTCGAGCGCGTCGTAGAATTCGTTCATCAGGTACCGCAGCATGCCCACGCCGTTCTCATACTGCGGATAGTCCTCGTAGGCTTCGTCCTCGGGCAGCGGCAGCCCCGCGAGCAGATAGAGCTCATCCGAGGCATAGACAATGCGGCTGCCGTGCGCCCCGAGGCTCCAGCGCTGCACCGCCTCGATCTGCTCGACCGCGGCGCGTGCGGTCTCCTGCGTGAAGCCCGGGATCGGGCAGAGCTTCTGCCGGTATCTGGTCTGTCCGAACGGCACGACCGCAATGGACTGCACGGCGGGCACCATCGAAAAGAGGTCGGCGAGGGTCTTGTGCAGATGGTCGCCGTCGTTCCATGTCGGGCAGAGCACGATCTGACAGTTCATCGGCACGCCCGCCTGCCCCATGCGAAAGAGATATTTCAGCGATTCCCCCGCCCTTTTGTTGCCGAGCATTTTGTTGCGCAGATCGGGCTCGGTGGTCTGCACCGAGACATTGACCGCCATGTGCATCTTGATGATGCGGTCGACGTCATGGTCGGTGAGGTTCGTCAGCGTGATGTAGCTGCCCTGCAGAAAGGAGAGCCGCGCGTCGTCGTCCTTGAAATAGATCGTCTCGCGCATCCCCTTGGGGTTCTGGTCGATGAAGCAGAAGATGCAGTGATTGCCGCAGGTGCGCTTCTCGTCCATCAGCGCGGTCGCAAATTCGAGCCCCGGGTCGTCATATTCGCGCTTTTTCAGCGTGAATGTCACTTCCTCGCCCTCGCGCATGACGCTGACCGTGAGCACCCTGTCCATGATTGCGTAGCGGTAGTCGAGCACATCCCCGATCACGGTGCCGTTGACCGCGATCAGGCAGTCGCCCGCGCGGATGCCCGCTTGCTCAGCCGGAGAGCCGGCGGTGATGCCCGTTATTTCGATCATGTGTGCCGGCTCCTCTCATCATCTTCAAATATCGTCTCTCGTGTAAACCTCGCCCTCGTCGCCCTGCACCTGCGCATCGAGCCGCTCCGCAAGCGCAATAAACGGCAGCAGCTCCGCGGTATCCCGCACGGTAAATGTCGGCGCGCCCGCGAGGAACACAATGCGAACCGAATCACAGTATACAATGCATTTTCCGAGCTGCGCAGTGAGCACCTGTCCTGTTCCGGGATTCACAGTCTGCACCCTGCCCTCGGGATCAACTGAAAAACCGGGCAGATCGCGGATCGCCTGCGACATCTCGTCAAAGGTGACGGGCTGAGGGTCATCTGCCCAGAATTCTGCGCGCGTGATATGGAATGCGTAAGCCATTCGGAACACCTGCAATTATGAATCATGAAAAATGAAATCCTGACGGATGAAATTGCTGCGCAAAGGGAAAGGGGAGAAGTACGCGCCCTCTCCCCTTCACACATCATAGCAAACAGCAATTACTCCTCGTCGATCTTCAGAACAGCAACGCCGTTATAGAAACCGCACTGCTTGCAGACCTTGTGCGGTGCTTTGATCGCGCCGCAGTTGGAGCACTTGCTCATTGCCGGCATCGTCAGCTTGCTGACGGCAGAACGGCGGGTATTGCGTCTTGCCTTGGACGTTTTTCTCTTCGGGACAGCCATGTTGGCACCTCCTTAATTTGTATTTGCGTGATCGTACCGCTTCAGGGCTCCTCCGTCATGAAGGTCACCGCGCCGCCCACGCAGCCGCAGTCGCCCTCGTTTCGGTTTTTGCCGCAGACCGGACAAAGCCCCCTGCAGTCCGGTGCACAGAGGATCCGTGAGGGCAGCTCCAGACGCAGGTCTGTGAGCGCGGCCTCGGCGAGGTCCAGCATCGCATCGGGTGCCAGCAGGTATTCAGCGTCATTTTGTGCATCGGCAGTTTCCGTCACGATGATATGGAAAAATGACTTGTCCATATTGAGCGCGACTTCACTGAGGCAGCGGTCGCAAGCCGTCAGCAGCGTACAGTGCACGGTCAGATTGAGCATCAGCACGCCCGCACGGTTCTCGAGAACGGCTTCCACGGTCGGCGGCGCCTGACACGTCAGACCGAAGGAGCGCGCTGTATCCGTGTCAATTTCCATCGACACAGACCGTTTTTCGTCGGGGCGGGTGAGCAGCGGTCGGATCGGGATCCGATAATCCGGTGCAGCCTGCAAATCCTGCATGGGGATGTGACCTGCCTTTCCGTATGCGGCGTTTTCACGCATAGCATTACTGAATGATTATACCAAAAACGCCGCGTTTTGTCAATTCTCTGCGGAAAGGAATGGGCATTTCCGCTAAATTTTGAATCAGTCAGCCTGCGGAATCAGGTATTTGAGCACAGACTCGGGGAGCAGATCGTTGTCCTCCGAGACGGTGAACACCATGCAGACCTCGTCGCCGGTGAGGATGTCGAGCTTCTCGAGCAGCGCGCCCAGCTCGTCGTAGTTTCTGCCGCCGATCTTCAGGATACCGTCGACAAAGACCTCCTTGATGTCGTAGTTGCCCGCGAGGACGCCCGCGACAAAACCGTAGAACATGTCGAAGCCGTTGATGTTGTAGCGCTCCGCATCGACAAGGCGAACCTTGTGGTTGACGGAATAGGTCAGCTTCATGCACTTCTCAATGCAGATGATGTCTCCGCTGGTCGCCTTGACGGCGTCGTCGATCATGCCCAGCAGAATCTTGGTCTTGCCCGAGCCTCTCTTACCGGTAATAACTTGGATCATGGTAATTCTCCCTTCAATAATGTGATGGATTTTGCGGTTGGGGTTGTGCACGAAGGATCAGTTGAGCTTTGCCTCGAGTGCGGCCTTCATGTCCTCGTAGCCGGGCTTGCCCAGCAGCGCGAACATGTTCTTCTTGTAGCTCTCGACGCCGGGCTGGTTGAACGGATTGACGCCCAGCATATACCCGGAGACAGCGCATGCCTTCTCGAAGAAATAGATGAGCCAGCCGAGGGTCTCCTCGGAGGTGTCATCGAGCTCAAGCACGATGTTGGGAACGCCGCCCTCGGTGTGTGCGAGGATGGTGCCCTCGAGTGCGCGGCGGTTGACGATGCTCATGTTCTGACCGGTGAGGAAGTTCAGCCCGTCTGCGTTCTCCGCATCCGGCTCGAGGAAGAGGTCGAGCTTGGGCTTCCTGATATCGACCACGGTCTCAAAGAGCAGTCTTGCGCCGTCCTGAATGTACTGACCCATCGAATGCAGATCGGTGGAGAAGATCGCAGAGGACGGGAACAGACCCTTGTTGTCCTTGCCCTCGGACTCACCGAAGAGCTGCTTGTACCACTCGTTCATCATTGCGAAGGAGGGGTCGTAGCAGACGACCATCTCGACTGCCTTGCCCTTGCGGTAGAAGATATTGCGCAGGGCGGCATACTTGTAGCAGTCATTCTCCGCAAACGGTGCGGTATAGGCATTCTGCGCAGCTCTGGCGCCTGCCATCAGCTTTTCGATATCGCATCCGGCAGCGGCGATCGGCAGAAGACCCACAGCGGTCAGCACAGAAAAACGCCCGCCGACATCATCCGGAATGACAAAACTCTCATAGCCCTCGGCATCGGCAAGATTCTTGAGCGTGCCGCGCGCCTTGTCGGTCGTGCAGTAGATGCGCTTTCTTGCCTCGTCCTTGCCGTACTTATCCTCCAGCAGCTTCTTGAAGATGCGGAAGGCAAGCGCCGGCTCGGTGGTCGTGCCGGACTTGGAAATGACATTGACAGCCACATCCCTGCCCTCGCAGATCGACAGCACCTCGTTCAGATAGGTCGGGGAGATATTGTTTCCGACATAGAAAATGTCAGGGGTGTCCTTTTTCATATTGTTATAGAACGGGGACTTGAGGAACTCGATCGCAGCGCGTGCGCCCAGATAGGAGCCGCCGATGCCGATGACGATCAGGATATCCGCCTGCGCCTGAATGCGCTTTGCGGCAGCCTGAATGCGTGCAAACTCCTCCTTGTCATAGTCGGTCGGCAAGGTGAGCCAGCCGAGAAAGTCGTTGCCGAGCCCCGTTTTGTCGTGCAGCACCTTTGCAGCAGCCTCGGTCTGCACCGCGATGCCGCTGAGCTCCTCGGCTCCGAGGAAGCCCGAAAGGTAGCTGGAATTCAGCTTCAAAGCCATGTTGATACATCCTCCACACTCTGTATTTTCCCGCTGTTGCACGGGAATACCGGTACAGCATCCGCCGAAAGGGGACACTATCACCTATACTATTCTATTTTACTATAGATTCGCACAGAATGCAAGTACTTTCTGTTTTTTCGGTATATCGACCAAATTTCACGCCCCTTTTTGAGCATATTTACCAACGCGGCCCGGAGCCCGCGCGCGAAGAAGTGAGAAGTAAGAAGTTAGAAGTTGCGGTATCCGCTGGCACGGATGATTCTGAATGGGGCTCGGCGCCCCAAGCCCCGCTGTGCACCTGCATGTTCGCGGCGGGGGTGACGGTGACGGAACAACTCCTCACTCCGAACTCGCTTTTCTCCCTTCTCCCTTCTCCCTTCTCCCACCTCCCTTCTCCCTTCTCCCTGCCCGGGCTCCAGGTTTGACTTTTTTCCGCAGATACGTTATAATAGGCTTGAGAAACCAAATCCGGGAGGAATACTATGTGGAAGCTGCTTCGTTTTCTCCGTGAATACAAAAAGGAAAGCATCCTCGCGCCGCTCTTCAAGTGTCTGGAGGCTGCCTTCGAGCTCTTTGTGCCGCTCGTTGTCGCTGCGATCATCGACAGGGGCATCCCGACACAGAACAAGGGCTACATCATCCGCATGTGCCTGCTCATGGCGCTGCTCGCCGCGGTCGGGCTGACCAACACGCTCTTTGCGCAGTATTTTGCCGCCAAAGCCGCGACCGGCTTCTCCGCAAAGCTCCGGCGCGCGCTCATGGCGCATATCCAGTCGATGACCTATTCCGACCTCGACACGCTCGGCACCTCGTCGCTCATCACGCGCATGACCAGCGACGTCAATCAGGTGCAGACCGGCGTCAACCTCGCGCTGCGTCTCGCCCTGCGTTCGCCGATCATCGTCTTCGGCGCGATGATCATGGCATTCACGGTCGATGCGAAAGCCGCGCTCGTGTTCGTCGGGGTGATCCCCCTGCTCGCCGCGGTCGTGTTCGGCGTCATGCTCGTCACGATCCCGATGTACCGCCGTGTGCAGAGCCGCCTCGACAGCGTGACCGACATCACCCGCGACAATCTCGACGGCGTGCGCGCAATCCGTGCATTCCGCCGCGAAGCCGCCGAGACCGCCGCATTCCGCGAAGAGAACGAAAAGCTCGCCGCGATGCAGGAGCGCGTCGGGCGCTTTGCCGCGCTGATGAATCCCGGCACCTATATCCTCGTCAACGGCGCCGTGATCCTGCTGCTGTGGATCGGTGCGGTGCGGGTCGATGCCGGCGTGCTGACGCAGGGCGCAGTCGTCGCGCTCTACAATTATATGTCGCAGATCCTGGTCGAGCTGATCAAGCTCGCGAACCTCATCATCACGCTGAACAAGACCGCTGCCTGCGGAAACCGCATTCAGGCGGTGTTTGAATCCGGCGGCGCCCCCACGGAAACGGCAGCCGCTCCCGCGGTCGACCCCGCACAGCGCGGCGCCGTCACGTTTTCGCATGTCGGCTTCACCTATCAGAATGCAGGCGCGCCCTCACTGACCGATATCAGCTTTTCGGCAGCACCGGGTGAGGTCATCGGCATCATCGGCGGCACGGGCGCGGGCAAGTCGACGCTGATCAATCTGCTCCCCCGCTTCTATGAGCCGACCGAGGGCAGCATCACGGTCGACGGCGTGCCTGCCGCGGATTTTCCGCGCGATGACCTCCGCAGACGCATCGGCATCGTGCCGCAGAAGGCAGTGCTCTTTCAGGGTACGATCCGCGAGAATCTGCAGTGGGGCAAAGCCGACGCCGATGACGAAGCCCTCTGGGATGCACTGAAAGCGGCACAGGCGGTCGATATCGTGCAGGCAAAGCCCGGCGGACTCGACGAACCCGTGCAGGAGGGCGGGCGCAATTTCTCCGGCGGTCAGAAGCAGCGCCTGACGGTCGCGCGTGCGCTGGTCCGCCGACCGGAATTTCTCATTCTCGACGACAGCGCCTCCGCACTCGACTACGCGACCGACGCGGCACTGCGGCAGGCACTGAAAACGCTGCCCGACCGCCCGACCGTGTTCATCGTGTCGCAGCGAACCGCCTCGATTGCTCACGCCGACAAAATTCTCGTGCTCGATGACGGGCATCTCGCGGGCATCGGCACGCATGATGCGCTGCTGCAGAGCTGCCCGGTCTATCAGGAAATCTACGCATCACAGCATCAGGGGGAGGTGCAGGCAAATGGCTGAGAAGGCACAGGCAGGCACGCTCCGGCGTGTGCTGCGCTATGTGAAGCGATTCCGTTTGTGGCTCGTGCTGACGCTGCTGCTGGCGGTCGTCACCGTCGCGCTGACGCTCTATATCCCGATTCTCGTCGGGCGCGCGCTCGATGCGATCGCGGGAGCCGGAAATGTCGATTTCGGCGCTGTTTCGCGTATTCTGTTCACCGTCGGCGTGTCGGTCGCCGTGACCGCGCTGGCACAGTGGGTCATGAGCCTGCTGACGAACCGCATCACCTACCGCGTGGTCGAGCAGATTCGCGATCAGGCGTTTGCGCGGCTTGAGGTGCTGCCGGTCAGCTATCTCGACAGTCACCCGACCGGCGAGATCGTCAGCCGGATGATCTCCGACACCGATCAGTTCGCAGACGGGCTGCTCATGGGCTTTACGCAGCTCTTCACCGGCGTTCTGACCATCCTCGGCACGCTGCTCTTCATGCTCACGATCCACCCGGGCATCACGGTCGTTGTCATCGTGCTGACGCCGCTCTCGCTCTTTGCAGCGAGCTTCATCGCCAAGCGCACCTATGCGCTGTTTCAGCAGCAGGCGCAGACCCGCGCCGCACAGACCGCGCTGATCAACGAAACGGTCAGCGGGCAGCGCATTGTGCAGGCGTTCTCGCAGGAGCAGGCGGTGCTCCGCAAATTTGATGCGTGCAATGACGCGCTGCAGGAGGCTTCGCTGCGGGCGACCTTCTATTCCTCGCTGACCAACCCGGTCACGCGCTTCATCAATGCGCTCGTGTACGCGGCTGTCGGGCTGACCGGCGCGCTCGCGGCGATCTCCGGGCGCATCACGGTCGGCGGACTCTCCTGCTTCCTGAGCTATGCAAACCAGTACACCAAGCCGTTCAATGAGATCTCCGGCGTGATGACCGAGCTGCAGAATGCCCTCGCCTGCGCCGACCGCGTCTTTCAGCTGATCGAGGAGCCCGCGCAGTCGCCGGACCCCGAGGGCGCCTGCGTGCTCGAATCCGCAGAGGGTGCAATCCGCTTTGACGACGTCAGCTTTTCCTATGTCCCGGAGCGCCCGCTCATCACGCACTGCAATATCGATGTGCAGCCCGGGCAGCGCGTCGCGATCGTCGGACCGACCGGCTGCGGCAAGACGACGCTCATCAACCTGCTGATGCGGTTCTATGACGTAAGCGGCGGTGCGATTCTCGCGGAGGGCACCGATATCCGGCAGATCACGCGCGAAAGCCTGCGTGCCCAGATCGGGATGGTGCTGCAGGACACATGGCTCAGGCACGCGACCGTGCGGGAGAATATCCGCATGGGACGCCCCGATGCCGACGACGAAGCGGTCATCGCGGCGGCAAAGGCTGCGCACGCGCACAGCTTCATCCGGCGTCTGCCGCAGGGCTATGACACCGTCATCAGCGACAAGAGCGGCTCGCTTTCGCAGGGACAGCGGCAGCTGCTCTGCATCGCGCGCGTGATGCTCTGTCTGCCGCCCGTGCTCATTCTCGACGAGGCAACCTCCTCGATTGACACGCGCACCGAGCTGAAGATCCAGTCGGCGTTTCAGCAGATGATGCAGGGGCGGACGTCGTTCATCGTCGCGCACCGCCTCTCGACCGTGCAGGAGGCTGACCTCATCCTCGTGATGAAGGACGGGCATATCATCGAGCAGGGCAGCCACGCAGCGCTGCTGGAGCACGGCGGCTTCTACGCGCATCTCTATCAGAGTCAGTTTGCCGGATAACGGCAGAAAGGAGCACAGCATGGCAATTCCGAATGACCCGTTTATCCTGTTCAGCTATGTCAACACCTGCCTGCGCGATCAGGGCATCACGCTCGAGGAATTCTGCAAGGCGAACGGCATCGACATGGACGCACTGACCGAAAAGCTCAGAGCGGCGGGCTTCACCTATGACGCCGAGCAGCGCAAATTCCGCTGAGAACGGAAAAACCGCCCATTTCCGGCAGATTTTTTGCATTGATTCTTCGCATAAAATGTGCTATGATGAAAGCATCCCGAGGGGAAATCCACAGAGAGGGAGGCTACCGTCATGTGCATGAACAGCTTCTTCAAGATGCTCTGCTCGCTGTTCGGCTTCGGCTGCTGATACGGCACACAAAAAACACCCATTTCACGCGGAAATGGGTGTTTTTTCATTCTATGTGGCGGTCGCTCGCGGCGGCGGCATTGCACAGGCACATTGCCGTGACGCCGACCGTCCCGCCGACCATGCAGCCGATGATGAATCCAAGCATGTGCATCCCTCCCGGGGATAGTATGGGCGGAATCGTGCGGATTATGCATCATTTGTCGCGATAGGGCGTATCTGCCACGCCTTTTCTGCGCAGCGCCGTGACCATGCTGTCCAGCGGCTTTTTCCACATGCCGCGGAACCACTTTGTTTCACCGAACAGGCGCACCAGCGTCGGACTGATTGCGTAATAGGTGCGGATGAATACACGCCCGTACCATGTTGCGGCGAGGGTGTTGTCGCGGAAGCGGCGCAGCGTCCAGACCTGCGGGCAGTCGTAGCTGCCGTAGACACAGGTGGCGATGTAGCAACTGCCGCTCTTTGGTATTTCGAGTCTGTACTGACTGTCCTGCTGCTGTATTTTTTGCAGTGTCTGTTCTGCAAACGGGGCGATTTGCTTGTAATATTGCTTGAACATGCCGCCCTTCATTTGCTCTACGGTATATTCTTCTCCGAGCTTCCAGAGACTGACAGCAATATCCGTGATGCCTTTGTCGCCCTCGAATTCATCGGCGATCACATCACCGATTTCCGTGATAAAAATGCCGCGCTGAAAGGGCATCGACTGCGCAACCGCAACAGCGACACCATCCAGATTTGCTACTGTTAATTTCCAGAAAGAGACTGCTGCATCTCCGACCTCCTGCACGGCTTTTTTCTGCTCCGCGCCCGCCGGAACCTGCTGTTTGATAAGCTGAAGAATAGATTTAATGCTGCTTTTGTAACGCGACTGTGCATTGCTGATCTCGCCGACTTTGATGTTCTGATTGCGGAAATGCATCGAATAAAACGCCGCTTCCCAATCATCCGGCTTTTTCTCCAGAATCATCGCATAATATTTCGCGCCGTTCTCGGAATCGTTGTTTTCCTTGGCGCGGCGGGCAAGCGCATAGAGCTTTTCCAGCTCCTCGCTCCGGTCGATCTTCACCGAGCTGCCGGATACATCGACCTTGCCCTCGATTTCCACCATCATCTTTTTGGCATCGTCGGCAGAATATTTCGTGCCGCACGACTGACAGACAAAAAAGTCGCCGTCTTTGACAAAATCATGCCCGCTGCACATTTCGCATACGATTGCTTTCATACTGAAACCTCCGTATTGTATTGCAGAATCAACAGATTCTATCATTATTATACATCTATAGATATTGTTTGTCAATATCTATAGATGATTTTATATATCTTTTGTTTCGGTTATACTATATCCAGAGGTGATAATATGGATTATCCGTATGCTGAAACAGGCGCAAGGATTCTGAACCTGCGGAAAGGGCAGGGACTATCGCGCGAACGGCTGGCAGAGCTCGCCGACATCTCCGTGCAGTTTCTTGCGGATATTGAAAAGGGTAAAAAGAACATGACAATTACAACGCTGCGAAAGCTCGCCGCGTCGCTGAACATTTCCACAGATTATATTGTCAACGGCACCGGGCAGCCGGATACGCAATCGCTTCTCACCCTGTATGAAAGCCTGCCGCAGAATCAGCGTGAACGCGCAATATTGCTTCTGCGTACATTCGCCGAAGCTGTCAGAGAATAAAACAACCCCCCGCAGACCGGAATCTGCGGGGGTTCGTTGGTTATGCGTTTGTGTGTGAAATCAGCGGAGTGCTGCCTGTGCTGCTGCCAGACGTGCGATCGGCACGCGGAACGGCGAGCAGGAGACATAGTCCAGACCGATCTCGTGGCAGAACTCGACAGAGGTCGGGTCACCGCCGTGCTCACCGCAGATACCGCAGTGGAGCTTCGGATTGACCGGCTTGCCCAGCTCGATTGCCATCTTCATCAGCTTGCCGACACCGGTCTGATCGAGCTTTGCGAACGGATCGCTCTCGAAGATCTTGGTGTCATAGTATGCGCCGAGGAACTTGCCTGCGTCGTCGCGGGAGAAGCCGAACGTCATCTGGGTCAGATCGTTCGTGCCGAAGCAGAAGAAGTCTGCCTCCTTCGCGATCGCGTCAGCGGTCAGAGCGGCACGCGGAATCTCGATCATCGTACCAACCTGATACTTCAGCTCCACGCCTGCCTCTGCGATGACAGCGTCAGCAGTCTTGACAACAACGTCCTTGACGAACTTGAGCTCCTTGACCTCGCCGACCAGCGGGATCATGATCTCCGGCTCGACAGTCCAGTCCGGATGTGCCTTCTTGACATTGATTGCCGCCTTGATGACAGCCTTGGTCTGCATTGCTGCGATCTCCGGATAGGTGACAGCCAGACGGCAGCCGCGGTGCCCCATCATCGGGTTGAACTCGTGCAGAGAAGCGATGATCGCCTT